>PLIU01000379.1 GCA_003140095.1 Verrucomicrobiales bacterium
TTATTTACGGATAAGCTCTAAGGAAATCGAGGATCTGAAAAAGCGATTCGAAGCCAGGGATGCCGCCGCTCCCAAATCCCGGTCGAAAAGCAAGACTGCCAAGAAAGAGGGGAGTTAGGATTTTTTCCCTGCCGCGTTTTCCTGTCCGTAACCGGGCATGGGCAGGCCGTTGTCGTCCAATTTGCCGCAGGCCCACAGCAACCCGCGCGTGACAAGATCCAGGTAGGTGTCGCTGCCCATCGTTTTGTCGCCGTGGCCCAGCGTGGTGCCAAAGACGCGCGCCTTGCCGTAGGTGTTGACCCAAACGCAAACATTGGGCGTGTTGGTAACACCGATGCCCTTGGCCAGCGGCACGCAATCCGGCCACAATTTGACGATGCGGTACAGCTCATCCGGTTCCGGGTCCTGCCAGGTGGCGGGAAATCCTTTCATGACGGGATGATCGGGGTTGATATTGATGACCTCGAAAGGCCTGGCGTTTTCGTGGTTGTAGGAACTGACGCCCAAGAGTTTGCGCCATTCATCGGTTTTGGAATTGCGATAGCTGTGGGTCGAACAATGAATCATCACCGCCGGGATGCCGTCGAAGTGCCCCTTGACAATATGATTGACGAAATCCACGTTGGTCACGTCGCCGAAACACTCGTTATGCACGATCACGTCGTAACCTTTGGTCCAGTCGGGCTTTTCGTAAATGCTCATGCGATGGTTCCGTGTCCCGCCACTGTTGACGCTGCCGCCCTCGAAGAGGATATCCCAGGTAACATGGGCGCGCGCGCTGATGCCTTCCGTCAATATTTTTTTCTGCTGGTCATAATCGTGGCAGCAGCCGCCGGTGACCAGGAGGGCGCGGATGGGTTCCGCCGCGCGCGGGGCCGGCGCGCCGGCCAGGGCCAGGAGGGCAAGGCCAAGGCATCGGAGGGTGGTCAGTCTCATAGATTAAATGTCGCAGATTTTAACTGCCTCGCTCAGGGATGCCACTTTATCCCGTGTGGGGATGAATTCCTGGCCGACCCAACCTTGGTAGCCGGTTTCCAAAATCGCCTTCATGACGCCGGGGTAATTGATTTCCTGCGAATCGTCGATTTCGTTGCGGCCCGGGTTGCCCGCCGTGTGATAATGGGCAATGTAGGGATGATACTGGCGAATGCGCGCGATCAGGTCGCCGTGCATGATCTGCACGTGATAAATGTCAAACAAAAGTTTCACCCGTTCGGAGCCGACCTGGCGGCAAATCTCGACGGCGTGGTCGAAGTCGTCGCAGAAATAATCCGGATGCCCTTTCATGTTGATGTTCACGCGGGAATTGAGCATTTCCAGGCAGAGGGTGACCTTTTTCTGTTCCGCATAGCCGGTGATTTTTTTCAATCCCTCGACCATGTTCCTGGTGGCGTCTTCGGTCGTCAAGCCACGGCGAAAGCCGGAAAAGGTGATGACGTTTTTGAAGCCGGCCGCCGCGGTTTGATCTATGCTCTGCCGGAGAAGCCGGATGCACTCGTCATGTTCGCTTGGATGGGCGAAGCCCCTGTTGAATCCGTGGCTGGGACTGATGGCGCAGACCAGCCCGCGTTTCGTCAACTCGGGCCAAAACTCCGGCGCCACCAACTCCACCGAAGCCATGCCCAAATCGGCCGCGTGTCCGGCTAATTCGGGCGGCTTCATGGGATCGAAGCACCAATGGATGACCGATTGCTGTATGCGTCCGTGGCGGACTTTATAAAGCTCCGCCGGTTTCGCCTCGTCCGCCGCCGAGGCCCTCAGCGCGTCCGCGCCGCTGGACAAGGCCAAGGCTCCCGCAGCCAATCGCCTAAAGGCGCCGCGCCGGCTGAGACCAGGGGTTTGCTCAAGGGAATCCGTGTCTTTCATAATGCCAGTCTGCACTTAGGCGATGGAATTGGACAGAAGATTCACGCCTTCCGCCGCAACGCCACCATGCCCGCTAATCCGCCGCAGGGCCGTTCAAACGCCCGCTCTGCAGCGCGCCCGCCAATTGCAATCCATAGCCGACCACAGCCAGAACGATGCCGATGCTGACATGCCGCAAATCGCGCGCCAATACATAGAACAGAACCAGCGCTCCCGCGACCAAACAGGCCAGGATCGCGCGCCGCAAGGTCTGTTCATGCGGATTCCCGACCAAGTAGGGCAGCGCCGCCGCCACGCCGAGAATCAAGACCAGCCAGCCCAAGCCGTGTTGAATATGCCCGCCGGAAATGCTGAGGGTCGGAGCGTCCGATAGAAAGTGAGTGGGAAATCCTGGCACCGTGCGGTCCACCTCCGCCTTAAGATTGATGCTGTACCAGGGCAGGAAAAACCCGATCAATAACAGCAAGGTTCCGATCAGCGCCAGCTTCTGCGGCGGGGCGGCGGCGCCTTTGGAGGGGCTCGGCTTCATTGATCTTGTCGTCTTAAGAACTCACTGTCGAAATAGCACATTCCAGGCGCACAAAGCAATCCACAACGAAAGATCTGACCTGGGCCGGAAGCTTGTGAAAAAAAGCACAAAGTTCTTGCCTCGCTGTGGATTCAGATGTTTAGTACAGGCATGGTTCAGGTTTCCGCAGACCATGCAAACAAGAACTGAAATCGGCTATAATTCAAAAGTTGAGGGAGATGTGGTCCACACACGGTTGGACTCGGCCATCAATTGGTTCCGCAAGAACTCGCTCTGGCCCATGCCCATGGGCCTGGCCTGCTGCGCCATCGAGTTGATGGCCGCCGGCGCCAGCCGCTTCGACATCGCCCGCTTCGGCGCGGAGGTGATGCGCTTTTCCCCCAGGCAGTCGGACGTGATGATCGTGGCCGGCACTGTCACTTATAAAATGGCCACCGCCGTACGCCGGATATACGAGCAAATGGCCGAGCCGAAATGGGTCATCGCCATGGGCGCCTGCGCCTCGACGGGGGGGATGTACCGCAGTTACGCGGTGCTGCAAGGGGTCGATCACATTATCCCTGTCGATGTTTATGTGGCCGGTTGTCCGCCGCGCCCGGAGGCGTTGCTGGATGCGTTGATCAAACTGCAGGGGAAGGTGAGCCGGGAGCCATTTCTTGCCCTGCAAATGCGGGGCGACTGAGCGCCCGACAGATTTACGGAAATTCTCATGGCCGCACGCGAGCTTGCGCAACAATTAAAGACGCGGTTCGGAGACCTGATCTCCGAACCGGCCGAGTTTCGCGGCGAAATCACCGTCCAACTCTCCGCTGCGGACCGCATCGCGGAGATTTGCGATTTCGCCAAAAAGCAGCTCGGCTTTGATTTCCTGGTCGATGTCAGCAGCCTCGACAATTACGGGAACGACCCGCGCTTCACCGTCGTATATCATCTCTACGGCTACGGGCATCATTGCCCTTTGCGAATCAAGACCGGCGTGGGGGAGGAGGAATCGGAATTGCCGACGGTGACGGGAGTCTGGAAGACGGCAGATTGGCACGAGCGGGAGGTGTACGACATGATGGGCATCCGTTTTCGCGGCCACCCGGATTTGCGCAGGATCTTGATGTGGGAGGGCTACCCGTATTTTCCGTTGCGCAAGGATTTTCCGCTCTCCGGCAAGCCGTCCGAAGTGCCCGAAGTGGCCTTCACCAAGCCAGCGCCGATGGAAGGCGGGCCGTTTGTCACCATTGCCGGAGGCGCGACCAGCACGGCGCGCGAACCGCGCGTGCGGGAGCCGGAAACGGGTGGCCAGGCAACCGTTGTTGCGCCGAGTAAGGAGGGGAAGTAACATGGGCGTGTTCAAAGTCGGCTGTCTCATCAAGAATCAGGTTGACCGCGAAAAATCGGTGAAAATTCCGCGACTGATGGTGGACACCGGCAGCGATGCGAACTGGATTGCACGGAAGCTTTTGGAACAGATCGAGATCAAAGTGGAGAAACGTTTGCCATATCAGATGGCGAATGGCCAATATGTTTATCGGGACGTCGGCTTCGCCATTATTCGCGTTGACCAGCGGGAAACCGTGGACGAAGTGGTCTTTGCGGAACAGGGTGATTTCTTGCTTCTTGGCGCGCGCGCCTTGGAAGGTTTGTTGCTCTGGGTTGACGCAAGGAATAAAAAACTGATTGAAATCGAGGCGGGACCAATCGCCAAGGTCGTGGCGCCCGGCAAGGTCCCGCCCGACAAAGACAAACCATTCTACGCTGGCTTGATTATCCAAGGCGAAGGCGGTCCGCCACCTGTGGTTGGAGTCGGACCCGAAAAAAGAATCCGACGAAAGCAAAAATGAGTTCCGTGCAGGACATTGCAATCAAAGATCCGGCGGCCCGCGCGGCGGAGGCACCGGAGGAGTTGCAGGATATTCACGGCGAGAAAATGATCCTGAACATGGGGCCGTCCCACCCCGCCACGCACGGCGTGCTCAGGATCGTGCTGGAATTGGACGGTGAAATCATCACCAAGGCGACACCGGACATCGGCTATTTGCATCGCGGCGACGAGAAGATCGCCGAAAGCATGACCTACAACCAGTTCATCCCTTACACGGATCGGCTGGATTATCTCGCGCCCCTGGCCAATAACGTGGCTTACGCCCTGGCAGTCGAAAAATTGATGGGCATCGACCGGGCGCTGCCGCCGCGCTGCCAATACATCCGGGTGATGTGCTGCGAACTGGCGCGGATTTCGGCGCATTTGCTGGGCTTGGGATCCATGGCAATGGACGTCGGGGCGTTGACTGTTTTCTTATATACGTTTACGCAGCGGGAAACCATTTACAATTTGATCGAGTCGCTGACGGGGGCGCGCTTCACCACTTCCTTCACGCGCGTGGGCGGAGTGGCGCGGGATCTGCCGCCGGCATGGGTTGGGCAATGCCGGCAATTCCTGACTGAAGTCGTCGTCAACATTGACGAGTCGGAGCAATTGCTCACGCGCAACAAAATCTTTGTCGATCGCACGCGGGACATTGGCCACATCTCGCGCGAGGCGGCGATTGACTACGGCCTGACCGGCCCCAATCTGCGCGGCAGCGGAATGGAGTTCGACTTGCGCAAGGCCCATCCCTACCTGGTCTATGACCAGTTGGAATTTGAGGTGCCGACAGGGTCGGTCGGGGATTGTTACGATCGTTACATGGTGCGGATCGAAGAGATGCGGCAAAGCGTGCTTATTTTGCGGCAGTGCCTGGACAAAATTCCCGGCGGGGCCGACAACACGACCAAAGAGCCGGTCGAAATCGCCGACGGCAAGATTGTGCTGCCCACCAAGAAAAAGGTGCTCACCAGCATGGAGGAATTGATCCATCAGTTCATCCTGGTGACCGAGGGACCCAACGCGCCGGCCGGCGAGGTGTATTTCGGCGCGGAGAATCCGAAGGGCGAGTTGGGCTTTTATATTCACAGCAAGGGCGGAGGCACGCCGCACCGGTTGAAAATCCGGGCGCCGTCGTTTTCCAACCTGAGCATCCTGCCGCATTTGCTGCCGGGCCACATGCTCAGCGATACGGTGCCGATTTTTGGTTCGCTCGATTTCGTCATGGGGGAGTGCGACCGCTAACAAAAAACCGAAAGGATACGAGTTATGGATAAGCCTGTTAATCAAATTGTTTGGTGTGACATCCCGGCGAAAAACCTTGATCGCGCCGTCAAGTTCTACAGCGCGGTGCTGGGCCTGAAAATCGAGAAGCAATCGTTTTCGGGGAAGGAATTCGCCGCCTTTGGGCACGAAAATGGGGTGGGCTGCGGCCTGTTTGCGGGCGACGAAATTCAGCCTGCGGCCCACGGACCGCTGATCTATCTCAATTGCCAGGGGCGCCTGGACGCGGCGGCGGCGGCGGTCGAGCCGAATGGCGGCAAGATTGTGCAGCCCAAGCACCAGATCGGCCCTTATGGTTTTCGCGTGGTGATACTGGACAGCGAAGGCAACCGCGTGGCGCTGCATTCAACATAACGAGAACATGAGTTTTTCGGCGCCACCGGAATTGGAAGCGGAACTGGACGAGGTAACAACGCATTACCCGCAGAAGCGGAGCGCGTCGCTGATGTTTCTGCATGCCATTCAGGAACGGTTCGGCTGCATTTCTCCTGAGGCCATGGAGTGGACGGCCAGGAAGCTGGGATTGGAGCCGATCAACATTTACGAACTGGTGACTTTTTACCCCATGTTCCGCCAGGAGAAGGTGGGCCAATACCACATCAAAGTGTGCCGGACATTAAGTTGCGCCCTGGGCGGCAGCGGGGAATTGCGTGAGCATCTATGTCGGAAGCTGGGGCTGGACGCGGCGGAGCAGGGTGCGCAAACGACGCCGGACGGCAAATACACGGTCGAGTTTGTCGAGTGCCTGGCCAATTGCGGCACGGCGCCGGTGATGATGGTCAACGAGGAGCTTTACGAAGAGGTCTCAAAACAAAAGGCCGATGACATCATCGGGAAGTGCAAATGAAAATCACGTCCTCGAGTTCCATTCTAGCAAATCCAAGTGAACCCTGAAAAACATGAAAACGACAATGAAGGATTGGCCGATAGTTTACAATCGGATCAAACGAGTGCGCGGATTCGACGAACACGAAAAAATCCTCCACGCGCGAAGCCTCGCGGCGACGCCCGACGAGCGATGGCAGATGAACGTGACCTTTCTCCGCTCGCTCGGCTTATGGGGGCGCTCGGGACGGAAAAAATTGAGTTCCTCCTGATCGGTATGTCTGCCGCCATTTTTCAAGGCGTGCCCGGCTCAACGATCGACGTTGATTTTTGGATAAACCTGCCGGAAGGGCAGTATATGCGCCCCATGAGGATCGCATTGGCGCAAGGTGCAAAGATGCTGCGAAATACAGTGCTCGAGTTGAGCGACGAAACATTGGTCAATTTCGTTTATTCAGTGACGGGCCTTGGGTCATTCGCCACTGAGTATGGCAGGGCGATATGGCTGCCATTCCACGGTTTGACCATTGCTGTTTTGCCCTTGGAGAGAATTCGAAAGAGCAAACTGGTTGTTGGCAGGCCCAAGGATTTGGTGCATGTGCATCAAATTGAGAGTACGCTGAAGCTCAAACGCGCGAAATGAACGTCATCATGAATTGGCTGCCCGACATGGATTTGAACCATGACAAACAGATTCAGAGTCTGTTGTGCTACCGTTACACCATCGGGCAAAAGCGCAGGATGAAAATGTAAGGATTTTTTTGCTGGAGTCAAGTTATGCCGCAAGAATACCGGCTCATTTTAAAAAACGTGGATCAACCGGGTTACACGCCGGACCTGGCCTGCTACCTGCGCCACAGCGGCTATGAGGCTCTGAAAAAGGCCCTGGCCCTGCCGCCCAAAGAACTTCCCGACGGCAAAAAGCTTTCGCCGCAGGAACAAATCCGCGAAGAGGTGAAAATATCCGGTTTGCGCGGGCGCGGCGGAGCCGGCTTTTCATGCGGCCTCAAATGGTCGTTCGTCGATCGCAAGAGCGGCAAACCGATTTACCTGATCTGCAACGCGGATGAATCGGAGCCGGGCACGTTCAAGGACCGGCAGATCATTTACAAGGACCCGCACCAATTGCTCGAAGGCATGATCATTTCGTGCTACGCCAACGACGTTCATCTGGCTTACATCTATATCCGCGGCGAAATGCCGGACGGGGCGCGGTTGCTCCAGCGCGTGCTGGCCGAGGCGCGGGCGGCGAATTTTCTGGGCAAAAACATCCTGGGCCGGGGTTACGACCTGGAAATTTACGTCCATCGCGGCGCCGGCGCCTACATCTGCGGCGAGGAAACGGGGTTGATCGAATCGCTGGAAGGCAAGCGGGCCTATCCGCGCATCAAGCCGCCGTATTTTCCGGCGGTGCTGGGTTTGTACCAGTGCCCGACGATTGTCAACAACGTGGAGACGCTGGCAACTGTCAAACATATTATTCAACTGGGCGGACCGGCATACGCCAAGCTCGGCACGCCCAACAACACCGGCACCCGCCTGGTCAGCGTCAGCGGGCACGTCCGCAAGCCAGGCTATTACGAGGTGGAAGTGGGCAAGGCGACCCTGGGAGAGTTGATTTTTCACGAGAATTTCGGCGGCGGATTGCGCGCAGGCCGGCAGTTGAAGGCGGTCATCCCCGGCGGTTCGTCGGCCAAAGTGTTCAAGGCGGGCGAGAAATTCAAAATGAAGCGGAGGGGGCCGGACGGGCAGCCCGCCACGGTCGAGGTGGACATGCTGGATGTGCCCTACGATTTCGATTCGCTGCAACAAGCCGGCAGCATGTCCGGTTCGGGCGCGATTATAGTCCTGGACGACACGACGGACATGGTGGCGGCGCTGGCCAACATCGCGGATTTTTACGCGCACGAAAGTTGCGGGCAATGCACGCCCTGCCGGGAGGGTTCGTTATGGCTGGCCAAGGCGCTGCATCGCATGACCCACGGGCGCGGGCGGCGGCAGGACGCGGAGTACGTTCTGCGCACCGCCCAGAACATCCAGGGCCGGACCATTTGCGCTTTTGGCGAAGCCTGCGCCTGGCCGGTTCTGAGCTTTGTCAACAAATTCCGGGATGAATTCGAGGCCCGGGGCGCGGCCGACGAGGCGAAGAACGCCGCCGCCGGCCCGTCGCACGGAATGAAAATCGCCGCCAGTCCATGAGAGTGACCTGTGCCTAAACTTTATGAATACTTCGGCATTTCAGTTTATTTTTATGCCGGCGAACATTTACCCGTCCATGTTCATGGTCGCCACGGCAGTTCGGAAACCGTGGCCAAAATTATTTCGGTTCGTTACCGCAGGGCGGCGAATCGGCGTCCGCTCAGCGGAAATGCGCGCCGTCATTTTGCTGAATTGGTGGAAGCCAAAGCGAAGGAGATATTGCAAAAATGGGCCGATGTTTTTGTTCTGAACAAGCCGGTGAAGCCCGAAATTTTAACTCGTAGAATCAAGTAAAACGCCATGTATCTTCGCATCAAAGAAGCTCGTTACGTTCCGCGCTACAAGGTGAGCCTCAAATTCAACGACGGGAAGCGGCGCGTGGTGAATTTTGCGCCTTTTCTCAAGCGGGCGACTAATCCAATGTTCACGCAGTACCGCATCTTGAAAAAATTTAAATCATTTCATATTGAAAACGGGGATTTGATGTGGGGCGATTACGAAATGATCTTTCCCATCACCGATCTGCACCGCGGAGAAGTCTGAAATGGCCGGCGAAATCACGATCTCAAAAACTTTGAGTAAATAATTAAAATGTCAGCCGCACCCACAACTGAAACCAAACCCGCGCCGCCGCCGGTGGAAACAATCAAGATCAAGGTGGACGGACGCGAGATCGATGTGCCCAAGTCGATGCCCGATTGGCAGGGCAAACCGCAGGCCACCACCATGCTGCAAGCGTGCGCCCTGGCTGGCGTCGAGGTCCCGCATTATTGTTATCATCCGAAGCTGGCCGTCGTCGGCAATTGCCGCATGTGCCTGGTGGAATTCGGCACGCCCATGCTCGGGCCGGACCGCAAGCCGGTGCTCAACCCGGATGGAACCCCAAAAATCGCCCGCTCCGTCCTGCCTTACGAACCGGGCACGCCGCGCGGCGCCATTGCCTGCGCCACGCCCATCTCTCCCGGCATGGAAATTTACCCCGGCTCGCCGGCCACCCGGCAAATGCGCGAGGCGGTGCTGGAATCGCTCTTGATCAATCATCCGCTGGATTGCCCGATCTGCGACCAGGCGGGCGAATGCAAGCTGCAAGAGTATTCAGTTGACTACGGGAATTCGTCCAGCCGTTTCGCGGAGGAGAAGGTCCACAAGCCCAAACACGTGGACTTGGGGCCGCGCATTGTGCTGGATGACGAACGGTGCATCCTCTGTTCGCGCTGCATCCGCTTCTCCCGCGACATCGCGGGCGATGACGCCCTGGGCTTCGCGCTACGCGGCAGCCACAGCACGCTGACCCGCTATCCGGGAAAGATGTTCGACAACAATTACACGCTCAACACGGTGGATATTTGCCCGGTGGGCGCGCTGACTTCGAGGGACTTTCGTTTTCAGATGCGGGTCTGGTTTCTCAAGGAGAGCAAAAGCGTCTGCACCAGTTGCGCCACCGGCTGCAACATCGTAATCGGCTCGCGCGAAGACAAGGTCTATCGCTACGAGCCGCGCCAAAACGACGCTGTCAACTCCTGCTGGATGTGCGATTACGGGCGGCTGAATTACAAGTGGATCAACCGCGAAGACCGTTTGGCGCGCCTCCAAGGCTCCATGCTGGGAGGCGCGCGGCCCAACTCCACTTGGCCGGGGGCCATGGCCGCCCTGAGCGAGGTTCTCCGCCAGACACGGCCAGGCACCGCCGCCATCATCGCTTCCGCGCGCCAGACCAACGAGGAACTTTATCTCTTGAAAAAGCTCGCGGCGGCGCTCGGGGCTCAGACTGATTCAGTCCCGCGAACGGCGGAGGGCGACAAGCTGCTCTTGCACTCGGACCGCAATCCCAACGCCACCGGCGCCAGGCTGATCGGGTTTTCCGGGCAACCCATGGGCTCGAATTTGCCCAAGATCGCCGCCGGCATCGCCGCCGACGCGATCAAGACGCTGATCGTTTTTGGCGAAGATGTGACCAAGGCCGGTTTGGGCGAGAATTTGCTCTCCAAGCTCGACACCCTCATCGTGAGTGACATCCTGCCCAACAAGACGACAGCCATGGCGCACTATCTTTTGCCCGGATGCGCGCACGCGGAGAAGCGCGGCAGTTTCGTCAACGCCAAAGGGCGCGTGCAGCGTTTCATGCAGAACATCCAGCCCAAGGGCGACGGGCGCCCGGAGTGGGAATTTCTGCACGAACTGACGCGTCACGTGACCGCGTCGAACGGATTTTCAACCATAGAGGGCCTCTTCAACGAAATGGCCGCAGCCGTGCCAGCCTTCCAAGGGCTGACTTGGGCGGCTTTAGGAGACTTGGGAGTGACGGTGCCCATTTGAATTGGAGCTAATAAAAACAATGGCCTGGTTTCACAATTTAAGCGCGACGGAGCAGTTCCTCCTTGTGAGCGCGATCAAGATAGTCTGTGTTTTTTGTGTCGTTATGCCGGCAGTGGCGTATTCGGTGCTGGCGGAGCGCAAAATCTCGGCCATGATCCAAGATCGCCTGGGACCGAATCGTGTGGGGCCGGGCGGCCTCTGGCAGCCGCTGGCCGACGGCGTCAAAACATTCCTAAAGGAGGACTTCGTTCCGGCGCATGTCCGAAAGGCTTATTTCTGGCTGGCACCGATGGTTTCGATGACGCCGGCGTTGCTGGTGCTGGCGGTGATCCCGTTTGGTTCGAACCTGGGCGGGGAGCCCATGGTGATCGCGGACCTGAACGTGGGCATCCTTTACACCTTTGGCATCGTTTCGCTGGGCGTGTACGGGATCGTGCTGGCGGGCTACGCCTCCAACTCGAAGTATCCTTTTCTGGGTGGCATCCGCTCCAGCGCGCAGATGATCTCCTACGAGATCGCCATGGGCATGTCGGTCATTCCCGTTTTCCTGATCGTGGGCGATTTGAATTTGAGCAAAGTCATCGAATACCAGTATCAACATGGCTGGCTGATCCTCTACGCCCCGTTGTCGTTCGTGATCTTTGTCATCGCCGCTTTCGCCGAGACCAACCGGCTGCCGTTCGATCTGCCGGAGTCGGAGCAGGAATTGGTGGGCGGGTATCATACGGAGTACAGTTCGATGAAGTTCGCGCTTTTCTTCATGGGCGAGTACGCCAACATGATTGCGGCCTCGGCCATGATGGTCACGTTGTTCCTGGGCGGCTGGACCCTGCCGGTGGCGGGCTTGAACAGGCCGGCTGAATCGATCCCGATGGGGCTGGCCCAGATGGTTATTTTCATGGCCAAAGTGGCGGTGCTGATGGGACTGTTTATCTGGGTGCGCTGGATGTGGCCGCGGTTCCGCTATGATCAACTGATGGATTTGGGCTGGCGGCGGTTTTTGCCGCTGGCGCTGGCCAATATCCTGGCCACGGCCCTTTGGCTGTGGATGGTGGCCTGACACTTTTCTGGCATGATTGTCAAACGAACAAAATTAAACTTCTGGGAGCGGCTTTACCTGCCGGCGGTTATGGCGGGTTTCCGCGTCACCATCCGTCACTTCTTCAAAAAGAAAGTGACCATGCAATATCCGGAGGAGAAGTGGAAAGTGCCCGAAGGTTACCGTGGCGCGCCTTACCTGGTCAAAGACCCCGAGGGCCGCACCAAATGCGTTTCCTGCCAGCTCTGCGAATTCATCTGTCCGCCCAAGGCCATCCGCATCACTCCGCCCGGCCCGGCTGGCTCACCGGAAGCAGGGAATGTGGAAAAGGCGCCGCACGAATTCAAGATCGACATGTTGCGGTGCATTTTTTGCGGCTATTGCCAGGAAGTGTGTCCGGAGGAGGCCATCTTTCTGATGAAAGACTATTCCCTGACCGGGCTGACCCGGGAGGAAATGGTTTATGACAAGACCAAGTTGCTGGCGCTGGGCGGCGTCCAAGATGACCACATTTGGAAGTGGAAGCACAAATAGATGCAAGCGTGCTTGTTCTATCTCTTCGCGGCGTTGACCCTCCTGTGCGGGGTGCTGGTCATCGCCAATCCGTTCACCCGCAATCCGGTCACCAGCGCGATGTTTCTCGTCTTGACGATTGTGTCGCTGGCCGGCTTGTTCGTGCTGCTGCACGCCTTTTTCCTGGCGGCGGTGCAAATCCTGGTCTATGCCGGCGCCGTCATGGTGCTCTTTCTCTTCGTCATCATGCTGCTGGATCTCAAGGAGGAGGAACGCCGGAAAATCAAGGCGGGCGCGGGCGTGCTGGGCTTGGCGGCCGCCGGCGGCATCGCTCTGCTCATGATTGCCGTCATCCGGCAATCCAACGCGGGCGTCGGCCTCAAGCCGGCCAGCGCCGAAGGTTCCACCCTGGATTTGGGCAAGAGGCTGTTCACCGATTACGCGCTGCCGTTCGAATTGATTTCGCTGGTGCTGCTGGTGGCCATGATCGGAACGGTGCTGTTGAGCAAAAAGGACCTCAAATGACGCCGGTGGGCCTGCAACATTACCTGGTGGTCAGCGTGCTGTTGTTCTGCCTCGGCTTGCTGGGTGTGCTGGTGCGGCGCAACGTGCTGGTCATTTACATGTCGCTGGAATTGATGCTCAACGCCGCCAACCTGGCGCTGACGGCCTTCTCGCGTTTCAACAACAATCTCGACGGCCAGATCATCGTCTTTTTCATCATCACGGTGGCGGCGTCCGAAGTCGCCGTGGGCTTGGCGCTGATTGTCGCCCTCTACCGGCGCCGGCACACCACGCACGTGGAGGATATGACCGCGCTGAAAAACTGACCCATGCACGAACCGCTCCACTGGCTCATCTTGTTCCTGCCGCTGCTGGCCGCCATGGTGATCACGCTTTTCCTTCAGCGTTACCCCCGCTGCAGCGCTGCCCTTTCCGTTGGCGCCGTCCTGGCTTCATTCCTTTTGAGCGTGGGTGTGCTGGCGGAATTCCTGGACGGACGCGCGCCGGACATTGCGCTCACCTGGTTGCAAGTCGGGTCTCTCCAGATTCAATTCGGCCTGCACTTCGACGCCCTGAGCGCGCTCATGCTGTTGGTTGTCACCGGTGTTGGTTCGGTCATTCATATTTATTCGGTAGGCTACATGCGCGGCGATCCCCATTACGCGCGGTTTTTTGCCGAAATGAGCCTGTTCACTTTTTCCATGCTGGGGATCGTGGTCAGCAATAACTTTTTCCAGATGTTTGTCTTTTGGGAACTGGTCGGCCTCTCCAGCTATTTGCTTATTGGCTTCTGGTATCAACGGCCCTCCGCCGCGGACGCAGCCAAGAAGGCATTCCTGACCAATCGACTGGGCGACGTTGGTTTTCTCATCGGCATTGTGCTGGCGTGGGCGGTGACCGGCACTCTCAGCTTCGCCGGGATGAAGGACCAATTGCTGCGCGATCCCACATTGTTCAACACGACGGCGACGGTGGTCGGACTGCTGATCTTTTGCGGGGCGGTGGGCAAATCGGCCCAGTTCCCCCTGCACGTCTGGCTGCCGGATGCCATGGAAGGCCCCACGCCCGTCAGCGCCTTGATTCACGCCGCCACGATGGTCGCGGCAGGCGTCTATATGCTCTGCCGGGTCTTTTTCATCTTTACGCACCACGACCTGCTCGTCATTGCCTGGATTGGCGGCATCACCGCGCTGTTGTCCGCCCTAATCGCCGTGCAGCAGGACGACATCAAACGCATTCTGGCTTATTCGACGCTTTCGCAATTGGGTTACATGGTGATGGCAGTCGGGTTCAGCGCGCCGCCGGCGGCGATGTTCCATTTGACCACGCACGCGTTTTTCAAGGCGCTGCTGTTTTTGGGCGCCGGGTCGGTCATCCATGCCTTGAGCCAGGAACAGAATATCTGGCAAATGGGCCGGTTGCGATCCAAGATGCCCTTGACTTATTGGACTTTTCTGGCGGGCACTTTGGCTCTATGCGGCCTCTGGCCTTTGAGCGGCGCATTCAGCAAAGACGCCATCCTGGCCGCAGCCTGGGAGCACAACAAGGCGCTCTTTGCCCTCGGGGAGTTGGTGGCCTTTCTGACCACTTTCTACATGTTCCGCCTCTTCTTTGTGGTCTTCCTCGGCAAGCCAAAATCGGACCTTGTCGGACACGCGCATGAGTCGCCGCGTATAATGACCTATCCGCTGGTCTTTTTGGCAGCGGCCTCCGTCGTGGGTGGGTTCATGGGGATCACGCAGTTCATCACTCCGCAGTTTTCGCCCGCGTCGGCGAGGCTTCCGATTTTCGCGCCGCTGGAGCCGTTCGAAACTTCGCCCGTAGCGGCGCTGCTGGGATTGGCCGCTATCGCCATCGGTTTTGTGGCAGCGTATGTTTATTATGCGGGCGCGGAATCAGACCCGTTGCCTGGCAAAATGAAGGAGGTCTGCAACGTCCTGCGCCACAAGTTCTACTTTGACGAGTTTTACGCCGGATTGGTGGATGTGTGCCAGGACAAGCCGGCCCGGGCCATCAATCTCTGCGACATCGGCCTCAAACTTTTGGTCCGCCTCACGCACGGCACGGCGGAATGGACCGGACGGGTCTTGCGCCTGGTCCAAACCGGCAACCTGCAGACCTACACCCTGCTCCTAGCCGCCGGCGCCGCGCTGGTCCTTTATTTCATGTTGACGCGTTGAGACATGTCACCCTTGACCATCATTTTTCTTTTGCCGCTGCTGACCGCGTTGGTCCTGGCCCTTATCCCGCGCAATTTCCGATTTTCCATTCGCGGCCTGGCGCTGCTGGCGGGGTTGGTTTCGATGCTCATCGCGGTCCATGCCTTCTGCAAATTCGACGGCCAAGCCTCCCCATCGGGCTTTCGATTTGAGGAACGGCACGCTTGGGCGCCCGGCGCGGGCATCAGTTACCACGTCGGAGCGGACGGGCTGAACCTGGGACTGATTCTGATGGGCGCGGTGGTCCTCTTTGCCGCCCTGTGCGTTTCCTGGCGGATCCACACGCGCGAGAAAGAGTATTACATTTTGCTCCTATTGATGGGCGGGGGCATCCTGGGCGCTTTCGCCTCGCTGGATTTGTTTTTTTTCTACATCCTGCATGAATTGGCATTGGTGCCGGCGTTCATCCTGATCGGCGTCTGGGGTGTGGGGAAAGACAAGAACTATGCGGCCTACCAAATCACCCTCTACCTGAGTCTTGGGGCGCTGCTGGTCTTGGCCGGTCTGCTGGCCGTCTATTTGCAAATGCCCGGCGCCTCCCGCACCTTCGACATCGTCGAGTTGACGCGCTACTTTAGCGCGCACCCCATGCAGTCGGGGGCTGAACACTGGATTTTTCCCTTGCTCTTGATCGGCTTCGGCATCCTGGTGTCGCTCTATCCCTTCCACACCTGGGCGCCACTGGGCTACGGCACAGCTCCGACGGGCGCCGCCATGATTCACGCCGGCGTGCTCAAAAAATTCGGCCTCTACGGCCTGCTGCGCATCGCGCTGCCGCTGATGCCGGACGAGGCGCAACGCTGGGCTTTAATCATTGCCGCCCTCGGCTTGGGCAACGTGGTCCTGTGCGGCGCGGTGGCCATGCGCCAGCGCGAACTCAATATGCTCCTTGGCAATTCCAGCGTCGCCCACGTCGGTTTTGCCTTTTTGGGCATCGCGAGCATGAGTTTGATCGGTTTTACCGGAGCGGTGGTAGTGATGGTGGCCCACGGTTTCCTGGCCGCCCTGAACTATGCGCTGAGCGGTTATCTGCGGGAGGAACTCAAGACGCTGGATATGGACCAGATGGGCGGCTTGCTCAGTCGGTTGCCCTTCATCGGCACCGTGATGATCATGGCCATGATGGCGGCCTGCGGTTTGCCTGGCTTCGCCGGCTTTTTTGGCGAAACACTGGTTTTCTTTGGCAGTTGGCATCGCTCCGAGGTGGTGACCGTGCTGGCGATTTGGGGCGCGTTGATCGTTGCCGGTGTCTATATGCTCCGCGCCATTCGCTCCATCTGGCATGGCGACAAGCAGTGGCCCGGCCTTTCCGACGTCACCAACCCCTGGCGCAGGCTGCCTTACGGATTGCTGCTGGCCGCGTTGCTTGTCTTTGGCTGTTTTCCCCGGCTCTTGACTGACAACATTAAAGCCAGCGTTACACCGGTGGCGCGCCTGATGGGTGAGGAAATCGCGGGTGGTGGCTCGGTTTTGAAAGTTTATGGCCTAAACTCATTTTCACCCCGGCATCCCGTTGAAGACAACGCCAGCGGCGCGGCGGTGCCGGGAGGGCCGCACCGATGAATCCGGCCATGCTCTCATTGGAACTGGCCGTCATTGGCCTGGCGCTGGCGGTGCTGCTCATCGACCTGTGGACGCTGCACGAATTCAAGCATCGGCTCGGTTATCTGGCGGCCGCCGGGCTGCTGGTCATCCTGGTCGCCAGCCTCTGTTGCGCCTCCACGGGCGAGCCGCCAGCCACCGGCTTCAGCGGCATGTTCGTTCAGGACGGCTTGGCGCTGTTCTTCAAACGGATTTTTCTGGCGGCCGGTGTGTTGGTCGTGCTGATGGGAGTGGAGTTCCGCGACCGCATCCCCATGGGCCTGGGCGAATTCTTCACCATCATTCTGATGGAGCTGGCCGGGATGATGTTCGCCGCCTCGGCCAATGATTTCGTCATGGTCTATGTGGCCATGGAGATGATGTCCGTGAGCTTTTACATCCTGATCAGCTTTCAGCGGTCGCGTTCGTACTCACTGGAGGCGGGTGTCAAATATCTGATTTTGAGCGCGCTCTCGGCGGGCCTGCTGGTTTTCGGCATCGCCCTGATTTTTGGGACCAGCGGCCGGACCAATTTTGCCGTGGTGGCCGCCGAAGGGACCCGCCTGGCGCAGAACAAACTCTTTTGTCTTGGCGCGCTGCTGGTGCTGCTGGGGCTGGCCTTCAAAATCTCCGCCGTCCCGATGCAGATGTGGGCGCCCGACGTTTATCAAGGAGCGCCGACGCCGGTGACAGCCTTCCTGGCCATCGGCTCCAAGGCGGCCGGTTTTGTTTTGGTGCTGCGGGTGTTGTTTGTGGCCGCGCCGGCCCTCGCGCTGCATTGGGGCAAGCTCTTCACATGGGCGGCGGCGCTGACTATTCTTTACGGCAACCTATGCGCCATCCCGCAACGCAGCCTCAAGCGGCTGCTGGGTTATTCGAGCATCGCCAACGCCGGCTATATTCTGTTGGGTGTCGCCGCCCTCAACCCTCCCGGCTCCGTCGCGGTGCTCTACTATCTGGCCGGCTACGCTTTCACACTCGCGGTGATCTTTATCGTCCTATGCCTGGTCGCGCGAGACAGCGACGACATCGCAGTGCTGGCGGGCCTGAACCGCCGTTCACCGTTGCTGGCGTTGGCACTGACGCTGGGCATGATTTCGCTGGCGGGCATCCCACCGCTGGCCGGATTTTTCGGAAAACTTCTCCTGTTTAAGGCCGTTCTCGAGCAAGCCGCCGTCCATCGGTCGTATTTGTGGCTCGCCTTGGTGGCCATCGCCGGCGTGGTCATATCCTACTACTATTATTTTGGCGTCATTCGCGCCGTTTATTGGTCGGAAGAAGGGCCGGAGATGACGCCCATCGCCGTGTCGGCGCCTCTGAAAGTTTCCATGGGTGTGTGCATCGCCGCCATGTTTTACCTCGGCCTTTGTCCAGATGCGGTCCTGTCCGCGGCGGCGAAAGCAGTCCAAGCCCTGCGGTTTTAAATCAGGCTTGTTTTGAGGCGGCCCTTCCTTTATGTTGCTTAAACGTAATTTTATGGCTGATATTGCAAACAAATATCCCGACAGCGTCGTGGGAAAGTACTACGTGGACAACCAGTGCATCGACTGCGATCTTTGTCGGGAAACGGCGCCGGCCAATTTCACCCGCAACGAAGACGGCGGCTACTCGTTCGTTAAGCAGCAACCCTCGTCTCCCGAGGAGGAAGCCCAATGCAAGGAGGCCAAGGAAGGCTGCCCAGTGGAAGCCATCGGGGACAATGGCGATCAGGCTTAAACCAGCCTGCGCCTAAACCGGCGCGAGGGCGCATTCCAGGCGGATCAGCACGATTTCCGATTTCGTGCCTAAGCGCATCGGCGGTCCCCACGTGCCGACGCCGCTGCTGGTCAGGACTTGGAGGTTTCCCAGACGATTCAACCCGTAGGCGAAGGGGCCATGTACTTTGTAAACGACCCAACACCACGGCCACATTTGCCCCTTGTGCGTGTGGCCGGAGACTTGCAGGGAAATGCCCGCCGCCTCGGCGATCGACAAGTTGGCCGGCCGATGGGCCAGCAGGATGCTGGCGCACTGGCGATCGACCGCGGCGTCTTGGAGAATTTTCCGCAATCGCTCCGGTTCGCCCGCCTCGCCGTCATGCACGCCGACGATTTGCAAGCCTTCCACTATCAGTTTTTCGTTGTTCAGCACGCGCAGGCCCACACGCTCGATGGCGGCGATATACTTGGCGTGGTCGGTGAATTCCTCGTGATTGCCGGTGACGAAATAGACCCCCGCCGGCGCGGCCAGTGCGCGGCACGGTTCCACCTGCCGGTCATAATCCGCCTTCGGACCGTCGAACATATCGCCGGAGACGAACACGGCGTAAGGCTGGAGTGACCGGACCTTGTTGACGACGCGGCGCATGAAACCGGCGCCCCGCACATTGCCCAGGTGCAAATCGCTCATCAAGACCACCTCCCGTCCGCGCCAAGCCGGGGGCAAATGTGGCAACGGCACGCTCACGCGCGTCACGCGCAGCCAGCCGGCGTTCAGCAAACCGTAGCCGCTGGCCAGAGCGGCCAGCCCGTAAAACATCGCCCCGATGAGCTGCCGGTCCAGGCCCCATCCAAACACCTTCGATATGGCGCTGGCGCTCCAGCACGCCAAGGCCGCGAAAAGGCAAAGGTTCAACATCCCCATCCAAACCGCGGAGATTCGGTACGCCATCCGCAGCAAGGGGCCGGAATAACGCATCCCAGCCAGCAGCGAGACGATGAACGCGGCGCTCAGGCCGAATGGAACGATCCGCCATCCGGCCAGCGCAAGCCTGTCCAAAAAATGATCCCACGTCGCGCACACAAACCAGGTGATCGAGAAAAGAATCGCCGATACCACTGTCACGAAGGGAAAAATCCGCCTGCGCCCCGCGCGATGACCGCCGAGACTGGCCTCCGTGGGCTTGCTTGGCGAACCCGGAGCGGCGGCGGAAGTTCTATTGGTCACGGCGCGAGCGTCAATAGCTCGCCGAACGTCGCGGGTCCGGTAATGGCCAGACCGTTGACTTTGGCGCTGTCGTTTTTGATGGTGGAGGAAACGAAGGCGCGGCCGCCCGGCATTGTGCCCAGATACATTTGATAGTAATCGACTTTGGCCTGTTCGTGGGATGTGAAATAATTCAATCCGCGCAGCGTTGCGGGCGTGCCACTCCTTCTGTCAATGCTCAGAATCAAAAGATTGAGCGCGGAGCCGGTGTGGTCCTTGAGTTTTGGCAAAGCCTGTTCGATGCCGACGGCCTGGATGATTTGCTCCAGCGCCCACTCGGTATCGACCTTTCTTGCGGGCAGGTTATCCGCCTTCACGCCGCCGTTGTGCGCCAGAAAAACGACCTCGCGATCGCTGGAGGCGACGAACGGATGCGAGAAAATGTGGCCCGCCAACTTCGGATCGCTGGCGAATCGTCCGTGGAAGATGGCGCGGATTTCTCCTTCGAGCCTTGGCAGGGGCGCATTGTCCTCGTAAATGGAGGTCGCCGTGCGGTAGTGGAAAAGCCCATTGGCCGCGTGAATGACATACCCCCAGCCATGACAATGGCTGGAGCAATCAGCAACGATCCCCTTAAGCGTGGGATCGAACTTGCAGGCGGACTTTAAGGCCAAATGCAATTCGCGCACATCGGCTTCGCTCTTGCCCGCATACCCAAACATTCGACAAGCCATAAAGCGGCGATGATAGCGGAGTCCGGTCGCGGGTCAATCTTCGGCCTTGAGAGGTGTGTGGCTGGCTGAGATGCGCCGCTCAGAACCGAAGGTCGGAGGAGTGGCTCGCTTTGAGGCACTGATTTCCCGTCAGAGGTCAGTCTAAGGTTTCTGTTGCAGCCAGGCGCGGATGTTGGCAGCCTGCGCATTGGCCGGGTCCAATTCCAGGGCCTGGGTAAATTGCTCGCGCGCCAGCTTCGGCTGCCGAAGCTTCTCGGCGTACAAATTGCCCAGCAGCAAATGGGCGCGCACATCCTCCGGATGGCGCGCCAAGAGCTTGTCCAACTCATGCACGGCATCCTCGACGTAGCCCCGCTTTTGCAGCGTCCAGGCGAAGGCGTAACGCGCTTCGGCGGAGTCCTCCTGCAAGGCCAGTGCGCGGTGCAATGCTTCCAGCGCGGCCGGGTAGTCCCGGTCCTCGATCGAGGCCAAACCAAGCTCGAAGCTGGCCTGGTAAAACGTCGGGTCGGCGGCGATGGCCTCTTGGTAGGCGCGCATGCTTCGGGCTGAATCGCGAGCCTGCCGCGCGCGGATGGCTTCGGCCAACAGTTGTTTGGCGCGCGTGCGGTCTCCGGGAATGGGCGTCACGGACGGCGGATAGTCGTAACGGGTGCCGGCAGCCACGGGCGGCGGCTCGCCGGCAGCGGCGGAACCCTGTTCATTTGCCGTAGGTTTTCCCGCAAACCAATGCAGCGGATTCAAGCGTTGGCCGAGCGGTGTGCGCGGCGTGGGGGCGGATTCGGTCACGACCGGTTCGGGCACTGAAGGCCCAGTGTTGACAGTGGACGAAGTTTCGGGGGGAGCCTTGACGGCGGAAGCGGTGGCTGAACCTTGCGGTGGCGCTTGGGCGGTTGTGGGAACGCCCTGTTGGACCGCGGGCGAGGCCGCCGGGCGCGGTCTTGGCGTGGCGGCGACGGCGTTGGAGGGCGAGACAATCACCCTGGTGGCAGGCGGGGCCGGACGGTTCGCGGGAGCGTTCTCCTGTGTGATCGTGATGCGCTGGCTGATATCCAAGTCATGCACCAGCTTTGTGACCTCATTGGCGTGAGCCGGAGGAGGATTGAGCGTCAAGTAAACGCGGTAGAGTTGGAGAGCGCGGGCGGGGCTGTTGAGATATTGCTGGGACATGATGGCCAGATTGAGGAGCGCGGGCGCACAATGCGGATCGCGACGCAAAGCAAGCTCAAAATTCGCCGCCGCCACGCGGATGGTCTCAGTGCTGGGCGGCCGGCGCTGCATTTGCAGCACGCCCAAGGTGTTAACGGCGTCCGCCGAGGCGCTCACGCCATCGGCCAATTCCAAGTCGTGCCGGGCGGCCTCCAGGAACCGGGCTCTTTCCAGGCTAGGCCGTTCCAAAGCGTAATGGAAATGGGCCGTTGCCAGCCGCAAATAGCCCTGAACGTCCTTGGGGCGCAACGCGACGTAAGTGGTCAGGTAGTCAACGGCGCCGGGGAAATTGGTTTGCTGGATGCGCAGGCAGCCGAGGTTGTAATCGATGGCGGCGTTGTCGCGGTCCAGTTTTACAGCCTGTCTGTAAGCATTGTCGGCGGCGTCCAATTGCCCCAAATTCTGGCAGGCCAGCCCCAGAAGGTTCCAGGCTTTGGCCTGCACGGGACCGCGTGCGTCCACTAAAATGCGGGTGGCGTCGCGCAAGACCACAACCGCCTCGGCGAACTGGCCCGCCTGAATATCCCGCTCGCCCTGCCGCAACTCGTGGGCGCCCCGCGGCCCGCAGGCTGTGACCAGCATCCCCAGCGCGGCGACGACAACGAGGTTGTGGTGAACGCGACGGCGTTTTATTGTCGTCATCATTAAAGAGGGTGGTAGCATCCGCCGTTGATAGTGTCAAGAGACGGTCACATGGCATTTTTGAAGCACGCTCCCAGATTCATCTTCTGTGGCGTCGGCTCCATTTGGGCCGCCGGCGCGGCAGTGTGGGCCGGGGATGGGCCTGGGGTCGGCGGACCGCCTGTGCGCGCCAGAGTCGTGCAGGTGGAGCACCCAGGCGCCACGTTGATTTACGAGGCACAGCCGCGGGTGGTGCAGGACATGGTGCGGCACGGGATGCTGCAGTGCACTGGACAGAAGGATTTGAAGGCGGCGTGGCTGTCGGTGGTGTCGCCCAAGGACGTGGTGGGTCTCAAAGTTTATTCCGGTCCTGGCGCCAGCAGCGGCACGCGGCCTGCGGTAGTTGAGGCAGTGGTGCAGGGCCTTTTGCAGGCCGGGCTGCCCTCCAGCAACATCGTGATCTGGGATAAACACCTGTTCGATTTGCGGCAGGCCGGTTTCACCGGCCTGGCAGACCGATACCACGTCCGCGCGGCGGGAAGCGCCGATGCCGGCTACGACCAGAAAGTAGCTTACACCAACAACCCGCTGCTGGGCACCCTGGTGGCCGGCGACCTGGAGTTTGACCTCCATGGCGCCACCAGCGGACGCAATTCGTATGTCAGCAAACTGCTCACCTCCGACCTGACCAAGATCATCAGCATCGCTCCTTTGCTCAACCACAATTTGGCCGGGGTTTGCGGTCATCTTTACGGCCCGTCGATAGGCAGCGTGGACAACACGCAACGTTTTGAGTCCTCCGCCCAGGCGCTGGCGCAGGCCGTGCCGGAGATTTACGCGTTGCCGGACTTGGGCGAGCACGTGGCGCTGAACATCACCGACGCCCTCATCTGTCAATACCAGGGCGAACAACTCAGCAGGCTGCATGACTCGATAGAGTTGAACCAAATCTGGATCAGCAAAGACCCGGTGGCGCTGGACACTCTGGGGATTCAGGAATTGGACCGGGAACGGCAGGCCAGGGACCTCGAGTCGCACGGCGACAATCCGGATTTGTACCAAAACGCGGTCCTAATGGAACTGGGCGTGGACGACCCGGCCAAGATCAAGCTGGAGGTCGTCCATTAGCGGGCCGGCCCGCGGATATATTGATGCGGATGGCCCATGTATAAGAAAATACTCGTCGCGCTGGAAAACAGCCGCGCGGATCAGGCTTTGATTCCGCATGTCATCGAGCTGGCCCGCCAATTCAAATCCGAACTGCTGCTGGTCCACGTGGCCGACGGCTGGGCGGCTCGCAATTATGAGCGCCTGCACCTGGTGGAATCGGAAGAAATGAAGGAAGACCGCGCCTACCTCGAACGCATGGCCGCCCAACTGCGCCAGACCGGCGCGCACGTCGCCACTCATTTGGGGCTGGGCGATCCTGCGACCGAGATCCTGACCGTCTCCGATCGCGAACATTGCGATCTGATCGCCATGACGATGCACGGCCATCTTTTCTTGGCCGACTTGCTTTTGGGCAGCACTATTCGCGAAGTCCGGCACAAAGCGCGCGTCCCCATTTTTCTGGTGCGGGCCAATTAAGTTCCGCGCACAATGCCGCCCAAGGAGAATATCCCTGGAATTACTGATTGCGGGGCCAAAGTAGAAAAGCGGCGGGCCGCATGGTCGGGATACCAAAAGGCTTGTTGAGAGCCAACAGATCGTTGTCATAGCTCACAATGGTCTTTGCATTGGCAGCAAGGGCCGCCGCGAGGAATGGTTCATCGTCGGTGTCCCGTGATCGCTGTTTGCCCAAAAGCTGCGGCTCTATCCAGAGTGCTTTGGACCGCACCCACGCCAACGCACCAAGCGCGTTAGCTCGCGGAGCTTCCTGCGCAAGCACGGCGGGGACGCGGGTCTCGTACTCCGCCATAATCCCGGCGGAAACAACCAACCGGCAGCTTCGTCGCGCCACCGCGGCCGGGCAACGATGCGCCGGTCCCCGCCAGCCAATGGCCCTAATCAGCACGCCCGTATCAAAAACGACCGCGGTCACTTTTTGCGGACGGTTTTGACGGCGGCCTCAACACGACGAATGTCATGCGGGGTTTCCGGCCGAACATGGCCGCCGGCAAAAGCGCGCTCGAAAGCTCGCAGATCCTCCGCCAATTCGGCCGCTTCCATCCGGCGCAGAGCGTCGCGGACCACCTCGCTGGCATCCTGGTAGCGCCCGCCGCTGATCTTGCGCTCGACAAACCCACTCAACTCGCCCGGCAGCGACACATGAATTGTCCTGGTTTCCATACGCATAAAAAGTAATCCCTCAGCCCGGCCCGTCAATCTACGGATTTACTCCTTCAGGTCGCGCAACTAAGGAAACAACCCGCGAATCTTTTTGGCTTCCTGCACACGCTTGATGCCAACGCTCAAGGCCGCCATGCGCATGGACACCTTTTGCTTGCGACTCAAGGCCAGCACTTGCAGGAAGGCGCCCTCCAAAATGCGGAATAATTTGTCCATGACTTCGGTCTCGGTCCAAAAGAAGCTCTGCAAATCCTGCACCCATTCGAAGTAGGAAACGATCACGCCGCCGGCATTGCACAAAATGTCCGGCAGAATGAAAATTTCCTCCCGTTGATCCAAAATGACGTCCGCCTCCGGCGTGGTCGGGCCGTTGGCGGCTTCGGCTAGGATGCGGCACTTGATTTTGGCGGCGTTGCCGCCGGTGATCTGCCGTTCCATCGCCGCCGGCACCAGGATTTCGCACGGCAACTCCAGGAGTTGTTCGTTGGTGACATGCTCCGCCCCGGCAAACCCCGCGATGGTGCGCTTGGCCGCCGCGTATTTCTCCAATTCCCACAGGTCAATTCCCGCCGCATTGTGCAGCCCGCCGCTGACGTCGCTGACGCCCACAATCTTGACTCCGTATTTGGCCAGCGAAAACGCCGCCACCGAGCCGACGTTGCCGAACCCCTGCACCACCGCCCGGCTGTGCCCGGGTTCCAGGCCGATGGTATCCATCGTGCGATTAATCAGGTAGCCGACGCCGCGGCCAGTCGATTCCCGCCGCCCCAACGAACCGCCGATGCTGACGGGTTTGCCGGTGACGATGCTGGGGACAGTATAACCGGTATGGACGGAGTAAGTATCCATCATCCAAGCCATGGTTTGCTCGTTGGTGCCCATGTCCGGCGCCATGACATCGACTTTCTCGCCGATGAAAGGAATCATCTCCTGCGTGTAACGGCGGGTGAGGCGTTCGAGTTCGGTCTGTGAAAGATGGAGCGGATCGCAGGCGATGCCGCCTTTGGCGCCGCCGTAAGGCAAACCCGCCAGAGCGCACTTCCAACTCATCCACATGGCCAGCGCCGCGACCTCGCCCAGAGCCACGGCCGGGTGATAGCGCAAGCCGCCCTTGGTCGGGCCAAGCGTCAAGTGATGTTGCACGCGATGGCCCGTAAATACCTTGGTGCGGCCGTCGTCCATGTGGACCGGCAGGGCGACAGTCATGGAGCGCTTGGGGAACTTGAGGCGGGCTTGCTCGTCTGCGGGAATCTGCCAATATTCGGCCACGCGGTCGAATTGCTGGCAGGCCATGCGAAAGGTCGGATGATCATAAATATCCATGCCGGCAGTCTAATCAAACCGGGCCGTTCTGCCATCGAATAACGGCCAGCCACATCGCGGTCCCATGCTTGCCCGGGCCAGGCCGTTATTGCTTCGGCTTGATTTCCAGGGTCGAAGTAACGTCCTGCACGCCATCGGTTTGGAGGGCCAGGGCGATGGCTTTGCCGACGCCTTCGGCATTGGGAACCGTGCCGGAGAGGGTGACATGGCCTCCATGACATGAGACGGAAATGGACCAGACGGAGAGGTCTGAATCGGCGGCGTACTTTACCTTGATCGCGGTGACGGCTCGGGCGTCGGCGGCCGCGTCCTCAACCTGCCCGGCGATCTCTTGCGACTTGCGGCGGAAAACTTTGCCCGTTCGTGTCATTTCATCTTTGATTTGGTCTGAGCGCAAATCAAGGGTCTCCAACTTGGCCTTCAAGGCGTCCGACAGATTGTGAGCGGTCTCACTGGCGGCCGCGCCGGCCCGACCGGCGGCATCCTCGAAGCGTTGCTCTGATTCAGGATGTTGCCGGCCCTTTTCCTGGAAATACCAGTAGCCGACAGCGCCCAGAATGATTCCGACGACCAATCCGTTTAAGAATTTCATATCGTTGCCCTTCTCTGTTGATAAGAAAATACATGGCTGGCTATAATGTGCGCTATACGGTATTCACCCCATAAGAACTCCGTCGAACCCTGCTCCTTCGTCCCGTTGCTGCGCCAACCCTGCCAGGACTGAGATGCGCGCTGTTGTCCCCAATTGTCACAGCAGCGGCTTGTGTCGCGCGCTCCCTTGTGACTATTCTACTTGGCAATACCAATGCGAACCGAAGAAAAGGCTAACTCGGGGTGGGGTTTGTTTAAAGCGACCCTGGATGCGGCGCTGAATTTCGTGTATCCGCCCGTTTGCCAACTTTGCGGAGAGGAACGCGCGGCGGCACGGGAGGGCTACGTCGGGGGCAAGTGTTGGACGGGAGTGCGTTTTGTCACCGCGCCGTTTTGTGATCGTTGCGGATTGCCTTTTGATGGGGATATTATTCATCCGTTCCGTTGCGAGAATTGCGCAGGGGTGGAGTTCGGGTTTCGCTTTGCCCGTTCGGCGGTGACGGCCAATGCGATGATGCTCGATATCATTCATCGCTACAAATATCATCAGGCGCTCTGGTTCGAGCCGTTTTTGGCGGATTTGCTGGCGCGGCAGGCTAAGCCGCCGCTGGCGGGCGCGCCCTGGGACTTGATTGTGCCGGTGCCACTGCATCCGGTGAAACTGCGGCAACGGCAGTTCAATCAGTCGGAGCGGCTGGCGCGTTGTTTGGGACGCGTGCTGGGACTGCCGGTGAATGCGCGGGTGGTGTGGCGCGTCCAATTCACTGAAACGCAGACCAGATTAAGCCGTCCGCAGCGCGCGGCCAATGTCCGCGCCGCTTTTGCGCCGCGCCTGGGAAAGGAATTGCATGGCGAAAGGGTTATTTTGGTGGATGATGTGATGACGACGGGCGCGACGACCAGCGCGTGCGCGCGGGCGTTACGCAAGGCCGGTGCCGGTGATGTCTGCGTGTGGACAGTCGCGCGCGGGACTTGACAGCAGCAGGCCGCTGCTTTAATGCAGACAGGATTGGCAAACAACAGAACATGACGAGATTCTAAGATGGCGACAACTTCATTTACCAAGAAGACCCTGGGCTTGGAAAACGGGGAACCGGCCGTCACGCCTCCGACAACGGAAACCCAGGCGAATTTTCTCAAAAAGCCCAAACTGGCCGCCGCGCCCCCGCGCAAGCGCGACATCCCGGAGGGTCTCTGGACCAAGTGCAAAAAATGCGGCGTCATGATGTATGACAAGGAGTTGGACGATAACCTGAAGGTCTGCCCCAAGTGCCAGTATCATTTCCCCATTGCCGCCCGCGAGCGCATCCACGCGCTGGTGGAGACCTGCTCCTTCGAGGAAAGCGACGCCTCCATGGAAAGTGTGGACATTCTCCAATTCACGGGCGCTTCTTCTTACACCTCCAAATTGGAGCAATACAAGAAAAGCACCAAACTCAAGGATGCGGTCTGCACGGGCATCGGGCGCATGGGCAAGTATCGCGTCGCGCTGGGGGTGATGGATTTCGGGTTCTTGGGCGGTTCAATGGGCTCGGTAGTGGGCGAGCGGTTGACACGGCTGATCGAAGCGGCGACGGGCAAGGGGTTGCCGGTCATCATCATTTCGGCCAGCGGCGGCGCGCGCATGTACGAAGGCACGTTCAGCCTGATGCAGTTGGCCAAGACGTGCGGCGCGCTGGCCTATCATGCCAAGGCCAAGCTGCCTTACCTCAGCGTGCTGACCAATCCCACCATGGCCGGCGTGATGGCCAGCTTCGCAGCCGTAGGCGATTTAATCCTGGCCGAGCCGGGCGCGATGATCGGTTTTGCCGGGCCGCGCGTCATTGAGAGCACGACGCAATCGGAATTGCCGCCGGGTTTTCAAACGGCGGAGTTTCTGCTCGAGCACGGGTTGATCGACGCCATCGTGCCGCGGGGCGAAATGAAGGCGCGCCTGTGTTCTTACCTCGAGTACCTCATGGTGGGGCGCGAGCAACTGGCGGCGCTGGGCGGTTGAGGACCAGGCCATTTGCCCCTGAAAAAACGACCCCATGACTTTTTCTCAATTGTCCATTTTCAATCGAGCCAGCGCCTTGCGGGTTGTCTCCGAAAGGCCGTACTAGGGTGGTGCCGCATGGAAGATCTTATTCTACGGTTGCTGGGCCGCAACGATTACACTCCTTCCAATGTTCCGCAATTGCTCCAGCGCCTGGGTTTGCAGCCCGGCCAGCAACAGCCGCTGCAACAGGCCCTGCGCAACCTGGAACAGAGCGGCCAGATCGTCCGCACCAAGGCCGGCCGATACATTCAATCGCGCGAGGCGGACCTCGTCCCGGGCCGCATCCGCGTTAACCGCCAGGGCAAGGGCTTTCTTGAACCGGAGGTTTCGGGGCTGCGGGAAATCATCATTCCCGAAAGCGCCACCGGCACCGCCATGAATGGAGATCGCGTGCTGGTCCGGCGCGAGGTCGCGCGTGGCGCACGCGCGACCGAAGCGACCGGCACCGTGGTGCGCATTCTGCAACGCGCGCGCACCCGCATGGTCGGCACCTTGCAGAGCAGTAAACAATTTTTATTCGTCATCCCCGACGACCCGCGCATTCCGCACGACATCTACGTGGCACCCGCGCGCGATACGGGCCGCCTGGCCAATATCGGCGACAAGGTGGTGGTGGAATTGCACGCCTGGGAATCCCGCCATAGCAACCCCGAAGGCGAAATCATCGAAGTGCTTGGACCGCCCGACGAGGAAGGGGTCGATATGCTCTCGGTGCTGCGCCAGTACAATCTCCCGCTGCATTTTCCCAAGAAGGTTTTGCAGGAAGCCGGCCTGCTGGCCAAGCCGCGGCCGCAAGGCGAGCCGCTGCCCGAGGAGTTGGCCGGGCGTGTCGATTGCCGCTCCCATGACGTCGTGACCATCGATCCGGACGACGCCAAGGATTTTGACGACGCGATCTGCCTGCGGCCCGATGGTGTCAAACAATGGAGACTTTGGGTTCACATCGCCGATGTGTCGCACTACGTGCGGAAAGGCGGCGCGCTGGATGAGGAGGCGAGCCGCCGCGGCAATTCCACCTACTTGGTGGACCGGGTCATCCCGATGCTGCCGGAGGCGTTGAGCAACGAAATTTGTTCCCTCAAACCAGGCGTGGACCGATTGACCAAATGCGTCGAATTCGTGCTGTCCAACGAGGGGCGGGTGCTGGAGGCGAAGTTTTACTCGGCGGTCATCCGTTCCAAACAGCGCTTCACCTACAAGGAAGTCCTGGCCGTGTTGCAGCAGCCCGGCCAAGGCGGCCCGATCGAGCGCATGCTGCATCAGGCGCACGATTTGGCGCAGCATATTCGCCGCGCGCGGTTCCGGGCCGGCTCACTCGCCCTGGATTTTCCGGAAACGAAAATCCGGCTCGATGCCCATGGGCGCGTCCTGCGGATCGAGAAAAACGAGAACGACGTTTCCCATCAATTGGTGGAAGAATACATGCTGCTGGCCAACGAGGCGGTGGCCGGGCGCCTGATGGCGTTGCGCCGGCCCGCGGTTTACCGCGTCCACGAGCCGCCGGCTGAAACGCGCCTGGAGGATTATCGCCAGGAGGTTTTGACGCACCACATCCCGGCCGGCAATTTGAGTCAGCGGCCCGAAGTGCAAAAGCTGCTCCAGCGCCTGGACGGCCTGCCGATCGGCCCCGCGCTGAAAATCGGTTTTCTCCGGTCGCTCATGCGCGCCCGCTACGCCGTCGAACCTCTGGGCCATTACGGATTGTGCAAGGCCAAGTACACCCACTTCACCTCGCCCATCCGGCGTTACGCGGATTTGGTTGTGCATCGCTCTTTATTCGACAACGAGAAGACTTCCCCGCACGCCCTCAAACCGCTGGCACAGCACCTTTCCGAAACCGAGCGCAATTCCGCCGACGCCGAGCGCGACAGCAAGGACCTCAAGCTCTTCGCCTTTCTGCGCCAGCAACTCAAGAGCGCCCGGCCGGAGCCTTATCCGGCGCTGGTGATCGACGTGCGGAATTTCGGTTTTTTCGTCGATGTCTCCGCGCTGGGACTCAGCGGCCTGGTGCATCTGTCCTCGGTCGAGGATGATTTTTTTGTGTTTGACGCGGCGCGCAATCACCTCGTCGGCCGCCGCACCCGGCGCGTGATCCGCGTGGGCGACCGGGTCACGGTGCAAGTGGGCAAAGTCGATACGTTCAAAAAGCAGGTGGATTTCAAGCTGACCGGAATGTCGCGCGAAAGCGCAGGCCGAGGGTCTCGCCCCGCGTCCAGGCCCGACCGGCGCGATCCAGCGCGGCCAAGACGGGACCAATCCCGCTCAAGGTAGCAAAGTGCCATGGGATAAAGCCGCGATTTTCCGGCGACTGGCGCCCGGTCTTTACGGCGGCGCGAGGTCTTGCTGGAGGATGCCGCGGATGCCGTTGAAAATGTTGGTGGCCAGTTGCCGATCTCCTTCGCCGGTGAAGTGGATGAGATCGATGAACTTTTCGTGCTCGCCGTCAAGATGAGGATGTGTGTCGATGAAACATACTTCCGGGTGCTCCGCCGCCAGTTGGCTGACGATGAGGGAATGAACCGCGTTGGCCCGCATGAACCCATAGGCGGCGCGCGTGCCGCCGCCCCGGTAAAAGTCGATGACCTTCGGGTCGCTGGCCTGGTTGACGGCCATCGAGAAATTGGCCAGTGCCAGGCGAATGCCGTTGGTGCGGGCGCACTGGATGAGTTCGCGGTAGGCGGCGGCGTACAGGGTTGCCATCGGCCGGGCGCCGGGCGGCACGGCGGAAACGTCCCGTCGCCGGGCGTGATAGCGGAACAAGAGCATGCGCACACGATGCTCGGCTTCGGCCGCGAGTTCGACGGGGCGTTCCTGGTAAACGGGCGGGGCAGGCCCCAGCGGCGGCAGCACGGAACTGTCAACCATATGAAATCCGTTGGCCCCGTGATAGGAGATGATCATGTCCGGTTGGAGCGGAAGGATTTCGCGCGGCAGCCGCTCAAGGCTGGCCTGCAGGCTGTAGGTGGGAACGCCGGCGTTGATGACCTGGACGGGGCGCCTTGTTTTCATGCGCTGGCGGATGATTTGCTCGAGCATTTCGGGCCACGGTTTGTCCTCCGGCCGCAGCGTCATGCCAAAAGTGGTCGATTCGCCCAGGGCCACGATGCGATAAACCCCGTCCTTGGAGGCGGAGAATTCCGGACCGCGAAATCCGAGGCTGTTAATCGAGATCGGACATTTCATCATGCGCCCGTGGCTGCCGGGCCGCAGTCGAAAATGAGGGATGGAATCGGGATTCGTGGTAAAGATCTCCTTTCCGAGGAGGTCGAATTGCGACGTGTAAAATTCCTCCCAGCGCGCGAAGGCCTCGGGGTGGCCCTTGGCGGCGTCGTAGGAATAGTAGAGGCGGCAGGTTTCCGGCCGCACGGCGATGCGGGATTGCGGCCGGAGCGCCAGATCCAGGACCGGCAATCCCACTAGCAATAAGATCAACGTATTGAGCGCCTGCGCGCCGGCCGCGCCCCATCGGAACCACCATCGGCAGAGCGCCAGGGCCGCCAGCGTGGCCAAAAGCCCGGCGTAAAAGCCGCCGCGCCGATTCTGGAAGTATCCCGCCCCAAGCCACATCAAAGCGCCGCACAGCAGCCAGGCCATGACCGCCGCGTTCCAACGCGCTTTCCAGATTCCGCCAGCCGCGCCCCGGGCCGCCAGCCAAACTGCCCCCGCCATCATTCCGGCTAGAGCCGCATAATAAAAATCCCAAGCGATGCCGGCCAGCGCCACCGCGACCCATACGGTCAAGCTGCCCATCCACAGCGCAGCCAAAGCCGCGCCCTCAACCCTGACGCGCGCGGCCTGCGGCGCCAACGCCGAATAAATAAGAGCCGCCGCCGCCATGCCAAAGCCCGCGATGGCGACCGCCGGCAATCGAACCCACAGGGCCAGCAGGAAGGTGGAACCGAGGAGGATCGTTTGCAGAAGCCATTGCATCCCGGCGCGCTACTTGACTGAGTACATGAAGGGCGAGAGTGGAGTCGCACTTTGCGTGAAGAGAACCAAAGCCGCCAAAAGCAGAAAGGAAACCAGAAGCGGAATCAACCACCATTTCTTCTCCTGGCGCAAGAACCGGAGGACTTCTTTGCAAATCTGACGCACAAGTCAATATATGTCACGGATGCTCTAACCCGCAAGCCCGCAAGCCGTTCCGCGGCTTGCGGCTTGACATCCAATTCCTCCAAAGAGTAGTTCAAAGTAATGATCAGGCCACAAACTTCCCTCTTAAATCACAAAACCTTGGCCAGAGTTCTCGTCGTGCTTTTAGTTCTCCGGTGCGGGCCATTTCTTGCGCGGGGCGCCATGGAGTCGGGGATTTTTCCGGAGCCGAGGGAAATCGCCAGCTCCGGCGGCGACTTCCTGGTTGATGATGGCGTCGAGATCGTTCTGCCCAAGAGCGCGTCGGCCGAGGATATCCTGCTGGCCGAATCGCTCAGCCGCGAGTTGGCGGACCGCTTTGGTGTGCAGGTGAAGCAGGCACGACTGGTGAAAGTGGACGCAAGCAGACGAGTCATCCTGCTGGGTTCTGTCACCAATTCCTTGATCGCGGGCTATTGCGCCAAAGCCGGGATTAGCGTCAGCGCCAAGAACCCTGGCCCTGAGGGTTACGTCCTGCGAGTCGAACCCGGTTTGGTGCTGATTGCCGGCAGCGACGACCGCGGCGCCTTTTACGGGCTGCAATCGCTGCGCCAATTGGCGGAGAGAGGTCCGGAAGGATTGCGCTTCCGCGGCGTCAAGGTCCGGGACTGGCCGGACAAACCGTTCCGCGGCATCAAACTTTATCTGCCGGGCCGGAACAATATTCCGTTTTTCAAGCGGTTCGTCCGGGATTTCATGGCTCTCTACAAATACAACACTCTCATCATGGAAATGAATGCCGGCATGCGGCTGGACCGGCATCCGGAATTGAACTCACGCTGGCTGGAATTCGCGCGCGATGCCAACTACAGCCGCCACAATTATCCGAAGGGAACCCTGCACAACCGGCAGCCCAACTCCTCGCACCAGGACACCGCCGACGGCGCGTTTCTGGAAAAGACGGAGGTGGCAGACCTGGCTCAGTGGATCAGACAGCAGCATATCGAACTGGTGCCGGAACTGCCCTCGTTCACCCACAGTTATTATCTCCTCTCTGCCCATCCCGAGTTGGCGGAAGTGCCTGGCGAGAAATGGCCGGATACTTATTGCCCCTCCAATCCGAAAAGCTACCAATTATTGTTCGATGTCTATGGCGAATATATCGATCTGCTCCACCCGAAGATGATCCACGCCGGCCACGACGAATTATTCACACCGGTCGGGTTGTGCCCACTGTGCAAGGACAAGGACATAGGCGAGCGTTTCGGTGAAGACGTGCGGAAAATTCACGACTATCTCTCACACCGTGGAATCAGGATGGCCATCTGGGGTGACATGCTCCTCCAGGAAGTGCGCGGCAAGGGCCTGCAGAAAAACAAGACGGACGATGGCTGGACCTATTATGCCCCTGGAGGCATTACGCCAGACCAGGTCGCACGCCTCGTGCCCAAGGATGTGCTGATCTTCAACTGGTTCTGGCATAAGGAGGAAGGCTCATGGGACGAGCCACAAGCCGAACAGCACGAGGCGCGCCTCGAACAGATGGGTTTCCAGCAAGTCTTTGGGAACTTCGTCTCCGGCATCCAGAACTACGACGCCCGCCGCAAACGCTCCTCCCTGCTCGGCGCCGCGCCTTCAGCCTGGTTTGCCACCTGCGAGGAAGGATTCGGCAAGGACATGCTCCCCGATTTTCTTGCCTGCTCGTCGCTCCTCTGGAACGGACGGGCGCCGGAAGGCAAGGAACTCTCCGGCCTGGTGCAGACGCTGCTGCCCGCCATCCGGACCCGCTTTCGCGGCGCGCCGCCGCCGAGTCAAACAGAAACATCGTTGACTCCGGTGGACATCTCCGCCGGCTTTAACACCACCGGCAACGAACCCGCCCTGGGTGTTGACCTCGACGGCATGATCACTGGCCCGGTGACCCCGGGCCGAATCCCTTTCGATTTGGCCAATGCCGGCGGGAAGTGCGCGATCATGGTTGGCACCGAGGGATCGGAGCGGACCGGATTGCCCACGGAAGTCTCGCACATCAACGTCGGCGTGGACGCCACCAGCTTGATCTTCCTCCACGCCTGCGCCAAGCCAGCCGCCAACCGGGAAGCTTACCGCTTAATCTGGGACATGGAAGACACGGCGGACCTCTTGGGGTGGTATGAGGTCGTTTACGAAGATGGTTTTGTGCTGACTATTCCCATTCGTTATGGCGTGAACATCCAGGAATGGGATTGGCACAAGCGCGCTTCGGCTGGGAACTACTGCTACGGCGCGGATGCCATCGCCGTTGGCAGTCGGGAAACCAGCCCGCTCACCCTGTTCGCCTTCGAATGGACCAACCCGCGCCTCGGCAAGATTATTCGGGAAATCCGGCTCAAGGGAACCTCTGGCTTCAGGGGAGCGCCGTCCGGCTTTACCGACGATTACGGGCCGACCCTGACGAAAAACGGAGTTATCCTCAAAGCCCTCACCGTGGTCAAAAAGCGAAGTTAAAAGTAATTCTAATTTTAATCTCAGCGCTCCCAAATTAAATTAGATATAATTAACATCATGATCAGGAGCACAATTAGGAGAAGCGGCGCTACGAAATGCACCAAACCATCGCGAGCTCCTTGACTGGGTTTGACTGGGTTTGACCGGACTGTCGCCTGAATCATTAGCGTCTATTCGCTTCCATTCGGTTGACCGGTTTTGACCCGGTTTGACTGGGTTTGACCGGGGGTATGCCTCCGCCCTCTTTCGCCACACAGGCCCAATTTCGGTCATTCCGTCCCTCTGGCAGGTTTGATTTGGTTTGATTCGTCCTGAACGACCGGGTCGTGCGGGCCTGTTACGCGTGATAATCACGCAGATCGCAACCACCTTGGCGACTCGCCTAGGCTAAGACTCCGAATTTCATGGCCCGGGGCACACGCGCCCTCGCCCCATGAGATGACGCAGGCTATCTCACGGGGCGAGCCTGTCGCAATCGGCACCCTCGCCGATTGCCTCCTCATATTCGTTTAGCGAGGACCGGGTTAGGCCATGGACGTTCATGAACATACTTCGGCAATTCATCCTCACCTCCATTCACTCCCATTGAACCCAATCGTCGGGAACCGCTTCTGCAGGCACCTTTGGCCAAGCCGGATTTCGCGACTGCAAAATTTCAAAGAACAGGCGCCTGAGCGCCGCACACTTGGCATATTACCACGTTATGGTTGTAATGCCAAACGCCCTTTGGGATGGATGCCGAACGCGCGCCCCAGACTGCCGGTCGGCAGCCGCATAGTAATCACCTGCATCATCTGCGGGCCTCTTCTGCAAAATGCCGTTATGCCGAACAATCGAACATCGCGCTGCAAGTGTGTTCGGGCTTGAGCTTGCTGGCCAGTTTGCGGGCTTTCGAGGCCAATTGGCTCCCGGCGGTTGTTTCCGGATAGTCGAGTTTCTTTTGCGCGGTGCGCCGCTGCTGTTTTATAAACGCCTCAATTTCGGGGTTCCAGAGGATATGGTCAATCGCGGGCAAGCAGTTTGCCAAATTTCGCATTCGTCACGAGAAATCTGAACGGGACATAAATTTGCACTTCTGATTCCGATACGAACTGTCGTCAGTCGGATTTTCATAGGCGCCAGCTAATTCATCATAATTTCCGCCTCCAACCGTCAGACCGTTTTGAGTTTTCACCAACTTTCTTCGTTCCCTTCGTTAACTTCTGTAAAATCCTAACGGCAACAACTCCAGCCGGTAAAACCGTGGTGGGCCGAAAGCGTTTGGTTTCGGAGGGCGCCACCCCGCGCAATTATTGTCCTCCTCTCCCTTGAAGGTGCGAAATCATTGCGCGAAATGACGTTGAATCGCCCCGCATTCCCAGTGGCGTTTCTTTGGCATGGTTTCTGCCCTTGCGTTTGACATGAACGAACAATCTAACCCAAGCGATGCCAACCCTCCTGCCGTGCGCCCGAAAACGAGGTGGGTTGCGGTGATGGTTGTGCTCGGTCTGGCTATCATGCTGGCGTTCGCCGTCCTTCCGTCCCTGTGCAGGGGCCCCACCGCCCGGGTTTACGCGGCGACCCTCCAAATAGCCAATCTCGGGACCGCACTTGGCGCTTTTAAAACTGACAACGGGTATTTCCCTCGTGGCGCCAATGGTTTGATTTACTTGATGCAGAAGCCGCCGGGCGCGACTAATTGGCACGGGCCGTATATGGAACGTTCCGTTCCAACGGATCCCTGGGGTCATGCCTACATCTATGAATGCCCCGGCCAGCACAATCCGCAGAGCTTCGACCTCAGTTCGAGGAGCCCGGACGGCCAGGAGATTTGCAATTGGAAGCAAAAATGAGCTTCCCTTCCCTCTGGAAGACGCAGGGGCAGGTCACTTTTGGGCCAGTCCACAAGCCCATCGCCCATGATTCGGGCCTAAGAGCTCGATTCTCAAAAGCTCGATTTTCACTTGCGTTCGCCGTGCAGTGTGCTATGGTGCCCGTTGCCTGAACGCCGCCTGTGCGGCTGTTCGCTGAGGCTGAGAAACAGAAGTTAACCGTGGAACCTAACCTTTAACCTCCGTTGCCACGCAACGCGGTCAGTTAGGCAATGGAGTCTTCGCCGGCATCCCGGCTTGGTCTCCCGCGCAGTTTGTCAGTATATATATTATGCTCACAATGGAAGAAGCCCTGAAGCAAAGCCCAACCCACTTTGCCACAGGCCAGATTGTCAAAGGCATCGTCATCGAACTCCGTCCCAAAGAAGTCCTCGTCGATATCGGCTACAAAAGTGAAGGCGTCATCCCCGCCAACGAATTCGACGACATCAAATCGGTCAAAATCGGCGACGAAATCGATGTCCTCATTGAAAAACTCGAAGACAAAGAGGGCATGGTCATCCTTTCCAAGGAGAAGGCCGAGTTCAAAAAGAATTGGGATAAAATCCTCACCATTTGCAACGAAGGCGGCACCATCACCGGCAAGGTCAAGGCTGCCGTCAAAGGCGGCTTGCTGGTCAACATCGGCGTCGAGGCCTTCCTGCCCGCCTCCCAGATCGACATCATCCCCCCCAAGAACCTGGCCCAGTTCATCGGCAACACCTACGATTTCAAAGTCGTCAAAATCAACCAGGAACGCCAGAACATTGTCCTCTCCCGCCGCGAATTGATCGAGCAGCAGCGCAACGACAAGCGCGTCAAGCTCCTGACCGAAATGACCCCGGGCGACATCCGCAAGGGCACTGTCAAGAATATCACCGACTTCGGCGCTTTCATCGACCTCAACGGCATCGACGGCCTCCTTCACATCACCGACATGAGTTGGGGTCGCGTCGGCCATCCCTCGGAGATTCTCAAAGTCGGCCAGGACATTGACGTGGTGGTATTGGACATCAACCGCGAGAAGGAGCGCGTCAGCCTGGGCCTCAAGCAGAAATTGAGCAATCCGTGGGAAAACATCGACGCCAAGTATCAGGTCAACGCGCGTGTCAAAGGCAAGGTCGTCAATCTTGTGCCCTACGGCGCGTTTGTCGAATTGGAACCGGGCGTGGAAGGACTGGTTCACGTGACCGAACTGTCCTGGACCAAGCGCATCGCCAAACCGTCGGACGTGCTCAAGGCCGACCAGGAGATCGAAGCGGTCGTGCTGGGGATCAACCGCGAAGAGCAGAAGATTTCCCTGGGCATCCGCCAACTGGAAGCCAATCCTTGGGACAAGGCGCTGGAAAAATATCCCAGCGGCACCAAAGTCAAAGGCAAGATTCGCAATTTGACCAGTTACGGCGCGTTCATCGAGTTGGAAGAGGGCCTGGACGGCATGATCCACGTTTCTGACATCTCCTGGACCCGCAAAAT
>PLIU01000317.1 GCA_003140095.1 Verrucomicrobiales bacterium
GGGCGATGGGAGTGGCAAGTGGCCAGTGGTTGGAGGCGGAAGAGGCCGGCGGAACCCAGCGCGGTCTCAGGTGGGAGCCAGTTCCAGAACTCGCAGGAGTCCGAACAAATTAAGAGCGGCCCGCTTCTCCGGCTGCTCCTCCCTCCCGAAGACAGCCCGGTCGAGGCTAAATCAAGGTTCGAGCAGAAATACGACCATCCTAATCGAGATGCTTATGTTAGTGCCAAGGCAGAAATTGCACTCGGTCGGGATCATCATACCGAATCAAACCAAATCAAACCAAATCAAACCTGCGGGATGGACAAAAATTCAATGTTTCGAGTTCAAGACATCAAATTTAATGCTCCAAACACCAAAAGAGGCGGAGAAGGCAAAACAAAGATGACCACTCATTCAGAGAAAGTACACTTGTTCGATGGAGATTATGATTATGTTTTGATCATGAAAGCAGGAGAAGGACGGCGGGATGCATGCCAGTCAAACCCTGTCAAACCCAGTCAAACCAGATCAACCGCGAATGGACGCGAATAGACGCCATTGATTCACGCGACAGGCCGGTCAAACCAGGTCAAACCGGAGGGATTAGGATTAGGTTAGGATTACAATTACGATTAAGAGCAAGATGGCGCTGCGATGGAAGTCACGCTTCCACCATCAAGCCCGGCGCGGGTTGGACGATGCGGAGGCTCGGATGGCGGGCGCGAAGCTGCTCTTCAAACCATTGCCGGGAGGATAATTCGCCATGCCCAAGCAAAACGACTTGCGGCGAAACTTTGCCGGCGAAATCCAGGAGCGCCTCGCGGTCCGCGTGTGCTGTCAAATCGAAATCCTGCAGTTCGCAACGGCGCGTCACCTGGCCCGTGCCGGGGCTGAACAGAAAGGGTTCGCCCGCCTTGGAGGCCTTGAGCCGGCCGCCGGGCGTGTCGGGATCGGCGTAGCCGACGAAAAAGATGGCCTGCCGCGGGTCGCTCATCATGCGCATGGCCAGGTCGTGAGCGGGGGTGAATTCGGTCAACATGCCCGCCGTTAGGACAAATATCTTCCCGGCGCCAAGCTTGATGTTGTCCAGTTCCTCTTTTTCCAGGACGATGGGCTGCAGTTCCTCGGTTAATTGAAGATCGGGCCATTGCCGGTCGGCAAGGTGCGCTTTTTGATCGTAAATCTCGGTGAAGACGCGGCCCAGGCCGCCGACGTAGATGGGTTGGCGCGGGATGTGGCCGGCGCGCATCATCAAGGCCAGTTCAGCCAGGATTTCCTGCGTCCGTCCCAAGGCGAAGGCGGGTAGCAGGACGCTGCCGCGGCGGGCGAGCACCCTCTGGATGGCGTCGGTCAGACGCTGGATTTCCTTAGGGCGGGTGAAACCCGGCGGCAGGACGCGGTTGCCGCGCGTGGTTTCCATGATCAACACGTCGGCCCGGATGCCGTCGAATCGCGCGGATTTGAGGAGGGTTTGATCGTGGAAGCAGACGTCGCCGGTATAGAAAAGCGTCTGGTTTTTCCCGCGCAGCAGGATGCCAGCGGAGCCGAGAGCGTGCCCGGCGTCGAAGAATTCGAGCGTGGGGCAGGAGGTGCGGGCGTGGGCTTTGCGTTCGGGGACCCAATCAATCTGGCGATTGTATTTGCAGCCTTGGAATTGGGCTTCGTTTTCCTCGACTTGGTCGTGGGTGAAAAGAGGGTATTCCCGGATGCCCCTGGCTTCGCGCTGGCGCAACATGACGTTGACCGAGTTGTGCAGGACGCGCCCGGCCAGAAAACGGCTCAACTCGGTCATCCAGATGCGGCCATTGCGGGCATGGCGCATGGCCACAGGCAAAGAGCCGATGTGATCGTGGTGGCAGTGGGAGATGGCGACGGCGTCCAAGTATTTGCCACGCAACAACTTGTAGAGAGGCAGGGCTTCACGGCCCTCGCGTTTAGGGTGCATCCCCGCGTCCATAAGCAGACGGGCATCATCCAGTTCGACCAACCAGGAACTGGCGCCGATCTCGGAGTCGGGATTGAGGTTCGTGATATGCATTGGAAAAGGCATCAGGCAAAATCTAAGGCAAAGGCGGGATGCGCGGGCGAAAAAAAAGTAAAAAAAAGTGTTGAACAATTTAATAAAAGCTGCGTCATATATTACAGCCTCAGACAAGAGGCCGGATGGGTTTTTGGTTTTCCCAGCCGGTCATACTCCTGAGGTCAAGGGTTGGTTAGTTTGGTTGTTGGGGGGCGGACACTGCAATGGTGTCCGCCCTTTTTTCATTTTTGTAACAAGGCCCAATAACGCAATCCACGCGTGCTGACGGTCAGATGATCGAAGCCAAATTGCTGCATGATGGATTCGTAAATCGCAGCGCCAGTCAGGATCACGTCGCTTCGATTGGCCGGCAGGCCGACGATGTTTTGCCGTTGCGCCTGGGTCATTTGCCATTGGGATTCCAATTCACGCCGGATGGTTTCCAGAGTCAGGGAGGTTGCTTCGATTTTGTCCCGGTCAAAATCAGCCATTTTGGCCTGAATGCGCGCCAGGATAGTGGCCGTGCCGCCGGTGCCCACCAGGCGCGCGGGCCGCTGTGTGTGCAAGGCGGGCTTGAGCAGCGGCGCCACTTCTGCTTTCAAAAAGTCGCGCAGCCAGACGCGACATTGGATCAGCGCCCGCAATCCAGGCGGATCGCCCGGCCGCAATTGTTCCAGCAGCCGCACCGTGCCCAGACTGTAACTGCTGCGGAATTGCGGCACGGCGTTGTCGCCAACGATGATTTCCGTGCTGCCGCCGCCGACGTCCAGGATGAGTACCGTTGATTGAGCCAGCTTGGGGTTGGTGGTCACGCCGCGGAAAACCCAATCCGCCTCTTTGTCCCCGGAGAGGACCTCCATGTCCAGGCCGCAACCGCGATGGATGGCTTCACTCAATTCATCTACGTTGATGGCGTCGCGGGCGGCGCTGGTGGCGAAGACGCGGGCCGGTGCCGCCCCCAACTCGCAAGCGGTCTTGGAGAATTGCGCCACCGTTTCGGCCGTCAGCGCGATAGCCGGACGCTGCAATCGGCGCGAGCTGTAGAATACGGCCCCCAAGCGCGTCTGCTTGCTGGCTTCCGACACAGGAATGACCAGGCCCCCGGCAATGTCGCCTACCAGCAACTTGACGGAGTTAGTGCCCACGTCGATCACGGCGCGGCGATTTGGAATGTGGCTGGTCAAGGTCGCCTTTTCCAGTTGGGACGCCATTGATTGTTATTTTACGGCTCGACGCGCCAAGACGGCGCCGCCGATGATGCCGGCATCATCGCCGGCTTTGCAGGCCACGATTTCAACACCCTTGTTGGTGCCGCTGAGGATGTAATCTTCGGCCGTTTCGATGATAATGGCCATCATTTCGTCGCCGAGGGCGTCGATGACGCCGCCGCCCAGCACGACGGTCTGGGGATTGAGAATGTTGATTAAATTGGCCACGGCGATGCCGGTGTATTCGGCGGCATCTTCGACAATTTTCTCCACCAGCTTGTCGCCCTTGCGGATGGCTTTGCGCAAGTCGCCGCTGCGCAAGTCGTTCAAATCCGGCCCCAGCAGTTCGGTCAGGATGGTCTTAGGGCCGTCCTTGATGGCGGCGTGGATGGTGCGGAAAATGGCGGTGCGGCTGGCCAGGGCCTCGAAGCACCCGCGGTTGCCGCAGTTGCACTTGGGGCCGCCGACCCGGATCACCATGTGGCCGATTTCCGCCGCCGTGCCGC
>PLIU01000388.1 GCA_003140095.1 Verrucomicrobiales bacterium
AGCCGTGCAAAAGATAGAGCACGGGATAGCGCTTTCGCGCGGAGGGTTTGTAATCCGGCGGAGTATAAACAAAATAGACGCGGTCATCGCCCGCCGCGGCAGAGTGGTAGAAATGCCGGTGGATGACGCCGTGCGGCACGTCGTTGACCTCCCACGCCAGGGAGGCCGGACCGGGCACATGCACCTGGCTCTCGGTGGAGAGGAGATTGTATTTCAGCGAGGGATTGTTCAGGTCGATGGTTCGCACACCGTCAACTAGAAAAGAGTAACCGTAATAATCCGGTTCCAGCGGCGCGGTCGTCAACGACCAAACACCTTGGTCGTCCTTCACCATGCCGGCGTCCGGCAGGCTTTCACATTGCACCTTGATTTCGCGGGCGCCCGGCGCCTTCAGTCGGAAAGTGACCCGCCCATCCGGGAGCACTTCAGGTGAGGGTCCGTTTTGAGCCAACACCGGCGTGACCAAGGCCAGCGGCAGCAGCATCCTGAATGATTTCATTTTGCGCAAATTACCGTGAACCTGTTCGTGGTCAATCTCAATTCAAACCTGTCCCAGGGCCGTGACCACGGGCGGGATGGCGTGGGAGGTATCGCGCAAAAAGGATCGCAGCAAGGGCAGGGCGCTCTTCCAGGCCAAACCCAAGGGCGGCAGCAACGCGTCCTCCAATGACGGCGGCTCCGGCAGGCGGTTTTCCACCGCCAGGGCGCACCCCAACGGTTCCACTGCCGCCAGCAGCGCCGTCCGCGCCTCGTCCGCCAGATCGCCCCCGGCCAGGACTGCGGCCATCTTCAGTTTCCGCTCCGCTTGGGCGCGGTAGGCGGAGGCTTTCTTTCGCTCAGCTTCCGACAGCGGCGACCGCTCGGGTGCGGCCGCGTCCTGCGGCCAGAGTGGCCGCGCGGCGCGCGTCGTGTTGGCGATCAAACCGGCCTCGATCAACCGTCGCAAAGCTTCGTCCGTCGCTCGGTCGATGACCTCCAAGCGCACCGGGGCCAGTGGGTCGGATTGGCTGGGTCCAAAATAATCGCGATGCAGCGAGTCAAGCTGCACCCGGAATTGCGGCGCGTCCCGTTCCACCACCACGTACAAAACGGAATGCGGCCCGTCCTGTGGATAGCGTTCTTCGCAACGGCAGAGCGCGCCATTGATGCGTTCCCTGGCCAATTGCGCAAAACCATAGGCCCGATCCGCCGGCAACGAGGCGGCCGGGGCCTGCGGCTTGACGGCCTCGGTGGACATCAATTGCTCCAACTTGGAGAAAAAGGCCTGCTTGCCGCTGCGCAGCTTGATTTCCTTCAGGTCGCCTTTGAGGTCCAGCACGCCTTCGGAGAGAGCGCGCTTGTGGGAGAGCGTCTCCAGCATGCGATGTTCAATGGTGTTCTCGGAAATCAAATTAACCACGGTTACCGGGCGGGTCTGGTGTTTGCGCCAGGCGCGGGCGATTCGCTGCTCCAACTTGGCCGGATTCCAGGGCAAGTCGCAATTGATGACCACGCTGGCGATTTGCAAATTCAGGCCCGCCGCCCCGGAATCGGTGCTCAGGAAGACCTGGCAATCGGGGTCGGACTTGAACAAAACGATTTCCCCCCGGCGTTTTTTTTGCGCGACGGCGCCGGTGTGCCACGCGAAGCCCAGTCCCAGTCGCCGGCACAGTTCGCGCGCTAGTTGGAGCATCCGCTCCCATTCGGAGAAAATGATGATCTTGACGCCCGGGTTCTCCCGGCATTCTTCCAGGATTTTCTCCAACTCCCGCAGTTTGGGGCATTCCTTCTGTTCCTCGTTCAGGATGTAACCGGTGTCGCAGACCATGCGCATCATGTTCAAGTGGCGCAGCAGTTTCTGCTGTTCCTGCTGGGTGAGTGGACGCCGTTTGGCGATGGAGGCCAGTCTGGCGACGACCCCCTCATGGCTCTCATACTCGCCTTGCTGCTCGGCGCTCAGCGGGACGAAATGATTGCGGTCGGTGCGTTCGGGCAATTCTGTTTCCACTTCCGCCTTGCGGCGGCGCAGGAGCAGCGGTTGGATGCGTTCGCGCAGCTTGGCCAGGTTCCGGTAGGCGGCCGGCCGGCCGCGCTCGTCCAACTCGTAATACTCGCGGTTGAAGCGGAACAACGGCCCCAGCAGCGACGGGTCCAAAAAATCCATCAGCGAATAAAGCTCGTCCAGGCGGTTCTCGATGGGCGTGCCAGTCAAGATGAACGCATAGCGGCTGCGCAGGCGTTTGACCGCCTGCGTCGTCTTGGCGCTCCAATTCTTGATCCGTTGCGCCTCGTCCAGCACCACTACCTCGGGCTTGAGCCGGGCGTTGACGTCCAACGCGTCGGCCAGCATCTGTTCGTAGTTGACAATGGTGAAGAAGGGAGCGCCGTCATAGGCGGCCAGCCGCGCCGCCCGCCCGCCAAAAACCAGTTGATAGGGCAGGGGAGTGAACCGTTGAATTTGCTCCTCCCACTCGGTCTTGAGCGAGGCGGGTGTGACGACCAGGACGCGGGCGGCTTTGTTCAAGCGGTGCAACAAGGCGCAGGCGGCGATGGCTTGAATGGTCTTGCCCAAGCCCATCTCATCGGCCAGCAGTGCCCGCTCGGCGAAGGCCAGGTGTAACATGCCTTCGCGCTGGTAAGGAAAGAGCGGCACGTGGGTTTCCTGCGCGGGCCACTCGCCGCTTTGCACTTTCATTTCGTATTCATGCCGCAACACCTTGCGCTCCTCCTGGCGGCGGCGCGATTCCAGCCACGGCCCCATTTCTTGCGAAACGCGCAAAACCGGCAAAGCCGAGGCCGCCAGGCGCCGCAGTTCCTCCACCGCCGCCTCAGGCGTCCCCTCTTTGAGCAATCCGTCCTCGCCGAACCACGGGCGCAACGCCGCCGGCATCGGCCCGTGCCCGTTCATCAGCCGCAGGCTGTCATGGACGGGGTCCGGCAGCACGTCCAGCCGGCCCGAACCGTTGCTGGCGGCGGCGCGGAAGAGCCGTTTGCATCGCGCTTCAAGGTGGAGCAAGACGGCTTCGACATGTTTGCAAGTGCTGAGGCCGTTGATGCGAAAATCGACGCAATCGCAGGCAAAGTGGCGCTGCCGGATGTCGCGCACCTCGACCGCATAGGTCACGCCGCTGCCGGATTTGACGGAAAAATTGGAAAAGATCGGATGAGCGGGCTGGCAGTTGGAGACTTGGAAAAGCTCCGTGCGCGCGCGGAGGCGGCGGCGGTTGATCTCATCTTCATCGGTGGTCCGCCAATCATGAATGGAAGGCGCCTGAAAAGCCTGCGAATCGTTTTTCATGGCGTCAAGCATTTCCCCAATGCGGCCGGAATCCTAGAAGCAGTTGTTGGAAATTATGCGCCGGCTATTCCCCGGTTATTCACAAACTGCGTTTCTCTTCCTCGTAATCCTAATCCTAATAACTCCTAATCCTTGGTGGCTGCGCCAAGGAGATTAAGAATAAGTTGGATTAAGTCCAACCGCTCTTACTGGCTGCCAGGGGCGTTGGTGATGACTTCGATCTTCGCGCCCTTATCCAATTCCGCCTTGGAAGGCACTTTGATGATCTGTCCACTGACGACAGGGGTGCTGAGGCCAGGCGGGACGGGCGGGGCGGCCGGGGCGGGATGACCGGCAAATTCATTCGGGAAAGAATTGGTGACGTTAGTGCGCGGCGGAGTTCCGGGCTTGGTTGGAGGGGCCGGAGCGGTAATGGAGAGCAATTCCATCTCAAAGACCAGAACGCTATTGGGACCGATTTTGGGCGGAAAACCGCGCGCGCCGTAGCCCAAATCTGATGGGATGGTGACTTCCCATTTGGAGCCTGTTTTCATCATGGGCAAAATCGCCGACCAGCCTTTGATGGTCCTGCCCGTGACCGCCGTCGTGAAATGTTCGTTTTGATCGAAAACCTTGCCGTCGATCATGCTTCCTTTGTAACTGACGATGACGGAATCGGTGGGCTTGGGCATATCGCCGGTGCCTTCTTTGAGGACTTTATATTGGATGCCGTTGGTCAGGGTCGTGACGCCCGCGACTTTGGCGTTTTGCGC
>PLIU01000468.1 GCA_003140095.1 Verrucomicrobiales bacterium
CTCCCAGATGAAATGGCCCTGGCGCGCGCGGTACAGTTTAACTGCCTGTTCGGTTCGGCCCAACTTGGCCGCCATGGCCGAATCACGCATCGTGCCTAGGAGTTTTATTTCCCACAACTTCCATTTTCTGCATGGAGGCGCTGGTTTAAACGGGGCAATCTTGAAGGCAGTTCTTTGGTGCCAGACTTGGTAATTGGAGCGCCTCAACCTTCGTGCCACTTCGTAATCATTAATCGTTCCGAGGAGTTTTATCTCCCGCATCGTCCATGGTCGAGGGCCCGTTTCCATTGCGATGCGATAATGCTCCCGCATGGTGACAATCTCTTTGATGGTCCGCCCACGCCGGCGGGCAAGGACGGAATCGGGCGTCTTGCCGAGGCGTTTAAGCTCGGCGAACGACCAAGCCGAGCCTCGGCGGCTCTTTGGTCCGATTTTTCTGAAAGCTGGCACAAGTTGTTCCTCCATTGTATGTCAAAACGCCACGTCGCACCAGCCCAAACCAAACCGATTGCAGGGTCTGGCTAGGACACCGTTGCGGCGCGGCGCAGGCTAATTCCGGAATAATGATCCGAGTTGAGGATTTGCATCAAGTACGGAACCGCCGATTTGCCTGCTGGCGCTCCTGGCCCGATGTCGCCCGGGACTGGCACCAGGACATCACTTGGGGAAGTGTGGAGGCGCTGGCCTGCCAGCCGGTCCCATATCGTGGAGCATCATAAGCTTCTACTCGATCTATTGGACGCATAATAGAATCGTACGCGAGTTTTGAGACGAGAGTTTGGGCAACCCTCAGATCAGAACGCTCCAACGCATGCATGATCAGCATTCGGAAACGACCGTCCTCGTGGTCCTCGATGCGATTGACCAGAAACCGCACTCCTGGGGCGCCCATGGCTCGGAAGGCAGTGAGGGACTCTTCGTTGAAATTCGGCCATCCCACTTTCAGCGTGCGTAACCAATAAGTAACCGTTTTGCCATGGTACGATGGCTCGCCGGGCATCAACCAAAGGGCTGCGATTGCCGTAATGACCAGAAGGAAGATAATCCCTATACGAAGCTTCCTCCGCTTGCGGGTAATTTTTGCAGGTATGCAAGCCACAGTCAGGGTTTGGCCGAGTCTCACCCTACCGTCGAGAATTGGAACTGGAGCTGTTCGCTGAATAGTTAAATTGAAAGCTGGTTCAAGCCAGCGCGGCATTGATCCGCCCGATAGCTTCGTCAATTTCCGCCCGGCTTTTGAAGCCGATCACGACGGCGTCTAACTCGGGGCGCGACATGGCGAAACGAATCGCTTTCTCCCTGTCTTCCGCCTGGAGGAAGGTGCCGTTGCCCACCATTTTCATGCCGATCACTCCCCTGCCCTTGGCCCGCATGCTCTTAAGTTCATCCAGCACCGGCGCGACGGGGTTGGTGGTCATGTTGATGGCTTCATTCTCGCCATCCATGAACGCTCCTTGGGGATTGACCCGCACCAGATGCACTTCCGTCCAGTCCGATTGCCTGGCGCCGCGCAAGGCGGGCAGGCTATGGCACGAGACGCCCTTGGCCCGAATCCACTTCTTTTCCTTCGCCTCATCGAACGCATCCATGATCCGTTTCCAAGGATCAGTCCAATTATTCCGCACCATGCAATGGATGAGCATGCTATCGACGTAATCGGTGTTGAAGACTTTCCGGTGCCTGTCGATGGCCGTCAGGATGTCTTCGGGTTGTCCGCCGATTTTGGATTGGATGAAAAGTTTTTCGCGTGGCAACCCTTTGATCGCGGCCCCGAGCCAGGGAAAGGTTTGGTAAGACTGCGCGCAGTCGAAATAGGTGATGCCCTGGTCGTAGGCGTAGCGAATGAGGCTGTTGAACTGTTCCTGGCCGAGGTCGTGTTGCACCTGGCCGCTGTTGCTGCCGGTGCCGAAGCCGAGCCGGCTCAACTTGAGGCCGGTTTTGCCCAGGGTGACTTGGTCGGCTGCGGTTCGTTTGGCGGGAGTGGATGCAGCCAGAAATCGGCCTGGCGCCAGCAGCAAGGCGCCGGCGGCGGCCGAACGTTCCAAAAACTGGCGGCGAGTATAGCGATTCGTGTTCATGATGGCTCCGGTTCTCGAGATTAATTCCAATGAGCGTTCAAGATGAGTCTAATTCGCTTGTCTTCCGGGCTGCTGGCTTCGTTGCTCGCTCGTTGCAGATCGCTTCGGATATGCGCCTCGCTCTCGCCTCGCCAACAGCCCGGAATCCAGCGCGCCTTAGTCTCATCTTGAACGCTCATTGGAATAATATTCATGTCTGCCGCAGCAGGCGTTGATTGAAATCTACTACTATCCCCCCAGTCGTGCAAGACTTTGCCGCTTGCCGGCCGGGTGCGAAAGGGTTACATTGAAGCATGGTCATCATTCACTTTGAGGACGCGGAAATGGAGAAGAAGGCGCTGGGCTTTCTGGCGGGCCGTTGTTCTTTCAAAACGTGGGCCAACGGAGACCTAATTGTTAGCAGAACCGGCGGTGGGCAAACTGGCTGCCGCAGGCATTTCTTTTCGAGGCGTAGGGCCGGCTACGTATGAGCGTTTTCAAACCGGTTTAGCCCATGGTTGATAACCAGACTATCTTAATCGACTTGCTTATGTTAAGCTCAGTTTTGTTGCACAACGAATGCGGTCGGCGGGAAGGTGCTAGAGGGAATCAAACCAAATCAAACCAAATCAAACCTGCAGGACGGAGGGAATGGCTGAATTTTAATGTTTCAGTCGCGAAAAGCCAGGCGGGATACCTTCCAGGTCAAACCCAGTCAAATCGGTTAGACCTAGGTTTGACCAAAAACCATACTATCCTAATCGAGTTGCTTATGTTTAGCGCAATTTTGTTGCGGGATGGGGACATCGCTAAAGATTAGTTTTACTTATAATTAAACTTCGGTTCTGGTTTGACTGGGTTTGACCGCATTTGACTTTCTGCAAGGCTTCGCTGGGACAAGTTGGCGCGGCAAGTCCGCCTCCTCACAGTCGGCGGCTACAGGCTTCCGCGCACCGACCCCAAAAAGACTGAGTTGCACCGAGGTCGGGATTGACGCGCGGCGCCGATCGCCTCATCATCGAGCCTATGACAAAAACACCCATTCCATCTAAGAAGATCGAAACCGACGCGAGCCGAGTCTCCCGCCGCCAGTTTGTCCGTGCGAGCGCGCTCGGCGCCGCCGCTTTGTCGTTCCCCTTTGTCGGCCAGGTACTCGGCGCCAATGACAGAATCAACGTCGCCTGCATCGGCGTCAAAGGCAAAGGCGACAGCGACACCGACGATACCGCGAAGTGCGGCGGCAATCTGGCCGCGCTCTGCGACGTGGACGAACGTCATCTGAAGGACAAGGCGCAGAAGTTTCCGCAGGCCAAACTCTACCGCGATTTCCGCAAGATGCTGGAGGAAATGGGGCCATCCATCGACGCAGTCACCGTTTCCACGCCGGACCATTGCCACGGATTGGCGAGCGCGATGGCCATGTCGATGGGCAAACACGTTTTTTGCCAGAAGCCGCTGACGCAGACCGTTTTCGAGGCGCGCCAGTTGCGCGATCTGGCGGCGGAGAAGAAGCTGGCCACGCAAATGGGCAATCAGGGCAGCGCCAACTCCGCGTTGCGCCGCGCCGTCGAGATCGTGCAAGCCGGTGTGATCGGCCAGGTGAGCGAGCTTCACGTCTGGACCAATCGTCCGATNNGATTTCGTGTGGCGCGGCTGGTATGACTTCGGCACAGGGGCGTTGGGCGACATGGCGTGTCACATGGTCAACATGCCTTTCCGCGCTTTGAAGATGGGCTATCCCACGGTCGTGCAATGCGAGGAGGCATCGACATTGCACTCGGAAACATTCCCGAAGACTTCACGCATCCGTTTTGAATTTCCAGAGCGCGAGGGATTGGCGCCGTTGAAATTCTGGTGGTACGACGGCAACCCCGATGACCGGGACACGCCCCCGTTGCGTCCGCCGGCCGAATTGACCAAGGACTTGCTCCAAAGCTACCCCAAGCTACCCAGCGGCGGCATTCTGCTCCTGGGCGACAAAGGGAAACTATTTTGCCCCAACGATGACGGCTCCAATTCCGTGCTCATGTTGGAGG
>PLIU01000105.1 GCA_003140095.1 Verrucomicrobiales bacterium
AACAGGTGAAGACTTTCTCGGCCAGCGACAGTTGCTTGGCGCACCACAGCATGAATTCCATCGGCTTGAAACGTTGCGGCGGCTGGGGCGTGCCGCCGTCGATCACGCGCACCACCACGTAAAGATCCAGATGCACGTCGACCCCCAGTTTGATCGTCTGGGCTTTCTTGGGCGCGGGCGCAGGGGTGTCACGGGCGGGCGGTTGTGATTGCGGTTGCGGTTGCTTTTTGCTATTAACTTTTTTCTTAGATGTAATCATAGGGCGTCAGGTGTAGCGGCTTTTTCCTCACCTGACGACCCCAGGTTAACTTTAAGGTTTCTCACATTGCTGAATTGCGGGTTGACCGGGAGGGAGGGATGGGGCAGAGGCCCGCCATGCCTCCATAGCTTCGCTTGCAATACCGAGGACGCAGACAAAGAATAAGTTTATGTGTTAGGAACCGACTCGTTTGCTGGTAATCTAAACGTCGATGCAATGGCTCATCAGCCAATCGCGGAAATCGAAAATTATTCCAAAGGGAATCGCGTTGCGTTGCCTTTCCTAATCCGAAAAACGTTCCGATTCAAGATGAAGGCGCTATTCCAGCATTGCGCGCAGCCCTGCGTGACCCTTCGGAGGACGTGCGCCACCGGGCAGAATTCTCCTTGAAAAGAATCGAGTCGGAACACGAATAAAAGCCCATGCCGTGTCGACGGAACTGGAGCAAGATCATAGCCGGAATTTGTTATGCAGCTGCCCGGAGGTTACGATGTGAAAAAGGCGCCACAAATGCGTCTCGACAAAACGCGGCTGGTTCGGGAAGAATTGGATTTGTTGGGCGGCGAATCGCCCGGCATGCAAATCTACAATCAACTAAGGCCAACATGAAAAGCGCGACGATGCGTCGTTTATTCGTTTCGGTGATTTCGGGCGGCGTTATTATTTTGACAACCGCGCAGGCGGCGGATGCGTTGAAACTGGCGCCGCTGAAATACCGGCAGCAGTCGCTGGCGAATGGTTTGACGGTACTGTCAATTGAAAACCACCAGAGCCCGACGGTGGCGATCCAGGTGTGGTATCACGTCGGCGGCAAGGACGATCCCGTGAGGCGTTCCGGCTTCGCGCACTTGTTCGAGCACATCATGTTCAAATCCACCAAGAACCAGCGGGCGGAGAATTTTGACCGCATCACCGAGGGCGTGGGCGGGGAGAATAACGCCTTCACAGAGGAGGACATGACGGTTTATTTTGAGGCGGTGCCGTCAAATTACGCGGAGGAGCTGCTTTGGGCGGAGGCCGATCGTATGGCCAATTTGAGCGTCGGCAACGAGGACTTCATCTCGGAGCGATTAGTGGTGGAAGAGGAATTTCGCCAAAGCTACCTGGCGCGTCCTTATGGCCGGCTGGAGCTTTCCGTGGAAACCAATTCCTGGGTGGCGCATCCCTACAAACGCGGCGTGATTGGGTCCATTGACAACCTGGACGCCGCGACCATCGAGGATGTGCGGAAGTTTCATTCGACGTATTATCGTCCCGACAATGCGACACTGATTGTGTCCGGCGATATCGACCCGGCGCAAGTGGATGGCTGGGTGGACAAATATTTTGGACGCATCGCCAAGCCAGCCACGGGCATTCCACGGGTGGACGTCAAGGAACCGGCGCGCAGCAAAGAGGCGCGCTTTCATACGACCGGGCCGAATGTGCCGCTGCCGGCGACGGCCATCAATTACCTGCTGCCGCCGCGCAGGAGCGATGACTCCGACGCGTTGCGCGTGGCCGAAGCGATTTTGTTCCGCGGCGAGTCCTCGCGCATGAATCAGTCCTTGGTTTACCGGCAGCAAATTGCGTCGGACGTGAGCGGCGGGACGGATTTGCGCGACGACGCGAGCCTCTTCACGATGACGGTGACGACGGCCGGCGGGAAATCGGCCGACGACGCGGAAAAGGCGGCGCTGGCGGAGATCGATAAACTCAAAACTGAACCGGTGACGAGCGCGGAACTGGAGAAAGCGCAAAACATGCTCGTCTCGGAGGTCCTGCAAGCGCGCGAAACGGCGTTGGGCCAGGCCTTCGCGCTGGGCGAGGCGGCGGTGAGTTTCGGCGATCCGGAACGCGTCAATACGGATGTTTCGCGGCTGCAAGCGGTCACGGCGGCGGACCTCGAACGCGTGGCCAACAAGTATTTCACGACAGAAAACCGGGTCGTGATCCGCTACGAAAACGGCCAGGAAGAGCAAGGGGGCAAGAGCAAGGCGCCGAAACCGGCGCCGCAGGTGGCGGATGTCGCGTTCACGCCGCAGGAAGCCGCGCCAGCGCCCGCGGCGCCCCGGCCCGTGACGTTTCCGACGCCGATTGAAAAGAGGCTGCCCAACGGGTTGCGCGTCGTGGTGATTCCGCGCGCGGGGACGGGATTGATCAGCGTGGCGGCCTCCGTGAAAGCGGGCAGCGTTTTCGATCCGAACGACGAGGCGGGCCTGGCGGATTTCACGGCGTCCTTATTGACACGGGGGACCAAATCGCACACGGCGCCGCAGATCGCGGAGACAATCGAGGGCCTGGGCGGGACGATCATCTCGGCGGCGGGGTGGGACAGCGCGAATGTGAGTATGTTGTCGCTGTCGTCGCGGTTGCGAGACGCGCTGCCGATGTTCGCGGAGGTGGTGCGCTCGCCCGGATTCGCCGACGAGGAAGTCGAGCGGCTGCGCTCGGAAAAAATGGACGAACTAACGGTGTCGTTGCGCTCGCCGCGAACGGTGGCGAACATGACGGCGGCGCGGGTGATTTTTGGCGACGGCAGCTACGGACATTCTCCGACTGGCACATCAGAGACGATCAAAGCGCTGAAAGGCGCGGAAATCAACCAATTCTACGGCGCGCGTTATGAACCGCAGGAGACGGCGCTGGTGTTTGGAGGAGACATCACGCCGGACGCGGCCTTCGCGTGCGCCGAACAGTATTTTGGAGATTGGAAATCCACCGGCGCGCATAAAATGCCAACGCCCGCGGTCAGGACGTCGCAAACCGGCGGGCGTGTGGTTGTCATTGACAAGCCGGACGCGGGGCAATCGGCGGTCTGCGTGGCACGCGCAACCATTCGGCGCGGCGACCCGGAATACGCAATCGCGCGGGTGGCCAACAGCGTCCTTGGGGAAGGCTATTCGGCGCGCATGAACCAGGAGATTCGAATCAAGCGCGGCCTGTCCTACGGCGCGAGCAGCCGCCTGGATCTGCGCAAGGAAGGCGGATTTTTCCTGGCGGCCGCGCAAACACGAAATGACGCCGCGGCGGAAGTGGCGACGCTTTTGAAGAAGGAGATGACGCGCCTTGCCGCCGAACCGGTGGCCGAGGCGGAATTGACGCCGCGCAAAGCCGCGTTGTCGGGAAATTACGCGCGGCAACTGGAGAAAGGCTCGGGATTGGTGGCGACGGTGGCGTCGTTGACGGCGGAGGACTTGCCGTTGTCGTCTTTGAATGATTACCTGCCGCGCGTGGAGAAAGTCACAGCCCAGGAAATCAAATCGTTCGCGGCCAAGAGCCTCGGCGTGGGAGATTCGAGCATCATTATCGTGGGCGATGGAAGGCAGTTTTTGGCCGACCTACAGAAAGCGTTTCCGAACACGGAAGTAATTCCGGTGGAGAAACTTGACTTGAACGCGGCAAGGCTTCTCAAGCCGTAAGAGCACGGATTGAGCAACGCTTCAGCCAAAAACCGATTGATCCCGGGAGCAGCCAGGGAAAGCCGACGGTTGTGGCGAAATCTTAGAAATTCGCGTCGGGCTGAATCACGGGAAATCATCGAGCAGCCTATTCACCTCGTCAGTCGTGGTAGCCTCTCCGACGAATACGAGTCGGCGATTCCGGCGCACTAGCTTGGATCTGGCGCTTGCCGCCTTCTTTGTTCGCTTCAAAACCACGACATCCGGGCTTTGCTGTTCGATTTCCAGCACATCGCCGAGCTTAATTGGAGTCACCGCGCGACGTTTTTGATCAACCTTTATTGTCATCAAGGAATTATCCCACGACAAGCCTAGTCCGGCAAGATTTATGGGCCAGTGCTGCCGTCCATCCCACATAGCAGAAGAAGCCCCGAGAGAAGACAAAGATGGTCGGGGCGGTGAGATTTGAACTCACGACCTTCTGAACCCCATTCAGAATGCCTCCCCTATGTATTATAAATTGATATTGACAAGCCTCCGTTACCCGCCAAGTGCCTTGTCGCCCTAGTTACCCTCTTGCCGTCTGATTCTGGTTCAGACGGTATACTCAGCTACCGTCGGAGGATAAACCATTTAACCCAAAAGTCGAGCCTTGAAAAATCATGCGTCAGGAAGAATACATTCCGACGGTTCAGGCCGTTTGCTCAGGTACCGCCGCTTCTGAGCTGTTGCTGTAAGTGACACACTGAGAATGAGTTGGTAAAAACAAAGGGCTTCCTCGACGTTTTCAGTGGATCCATAGGGTCCGAAACCTTCGCCATGCGCCATTCAACTTCTTTGAAAGCCTGCGTTTCCGGGACGAAAGGCCCAAACCAAAAACAAAGATCCCCCGATCTTGCGGAATGGTCCTACAAGATCAGGGGAACTGAAAACGGCGCGCTGCTTAGCGGCCTCTGAAGTTATGGCGCCACGGTAACGTCATAGGTGATGTCCAACTGGAGATTCGGCGCAGAAACAGGACCCCAGACCCCGACGAACGCGATCGTATGTTTCCCCGGCTTGAGCGGGGCGAGCATCAGGTAAGCAGCGTCCGCGACCGCCGGATAGATGGTCATGCCGCCGGGAATGCAATCCTCACCCTCGACCAGCGAAATGATGCTGTTCTTTTCCGCAATCGTATAACTGAAAGGTGGCGAGACGATATTATAAATGCTGGTGACCGGATTATCCAGGCCCTCGACGGCGACCCCGTCAATTGTGCAAGTGGTCACAGAGACTTCACTCCATGCCCCTATGAGTTCGGCCGCCAACTGTGCGTCGGTGTTCGTCCCAAAATCAGATACGGGGCAGGCGGTGTTGTCCGCAATAAACCCCACAATGGGGAAAAAAAGCGAGATATCCGGGCCAATGATAACATGTCGCGTGGCGGTGGTTGTCGCTGGCGCGCCGTAAAGAAACCGAACATGGCTGGCCGGTCCGGAACAAATATCCGGATTGCCGACATTTTCAATATGATTCGTTTCCAACCCCATATACCACTGCCACCATTTGGCCGACCACTCCTCGTAGCTCAACCCGTAGGGCAGGTCCGAAGGGGGGATGACGGTTTCGGCGGCTGAGGAGCGAAGGGCCATCCCTAGCAGCATCAAGCCCGCTATAGCCAAGCGGGACGTTGCATTTATGACTGTCATGCGCTTTTTCATTGTTTGTTCCCTTAATTTGGGGGCAAACGCCCCGTGTTTTTTAATGATGTTAATTAGTTGGGAATTGACGTTCTGGCGTCAGCAGTTTCCCTGCTCAGTCTTCAATGCGGAATTTCCCGGCCAAAACTATCACCGAGCTGCGGGGTTTCTTCGGGAGGCCGTTTTAGTTGACTTCGCTCGCGATCATGAATTTAATGAGTCTGACAGAAATGAGCCCTTCGGCTGGGGAGAGGTAGCCCCTGCGACGACGGCCCAAAATCAACGCAAAGCGGCAAATGAGTGACGTCACTCGCATTCTTCAAGCCATCGAACAGGGCGAGCCAGGGGCGGCCAATGAATTGCTGCCCCTGGTCTATGAGGAATTGCGCAAACTGGCCGCGCAGCGCATGGCGTTGGAAAATCCCGGCCAGACCTTGCAACCCACCGCCCTGGTGCATGAGGCGTGGCTGCGCCTGGCCGGCAACGATAACATCCGGTGGGACGGCCGCGCCCACTTTTTTGGCGCCGCGGCCGAGGCGATGCGCCGCATTCTCATTGATAACGCCCGGCGCAAGAATGCCCGGCGTCATGGCGGCGATCAGCAACGGGTGGATTTCCAGGATTTCGACGCAGCCACGCCCGACTCGGACGAAAGCTTGCTGGCGGTGAATGAAGCGCTGGAGAAGTTTGCGGCCCATGATCCGCTCAAGGCGGAGTTGGTCAAGTTGCGATATTTCGCGGGCATGACGGTGGAGGAAGCCGCGCGGGTTCTTCGTATTTCCCCGCCGACGGCGCATCGCTACTGGGTTTTCGCCAAGGCATGGCTGCACCGCGAAATCACCCGTCCAAAGTAGGGACCTTGACTCATAGGCCACGACTAATGGGATCGCAGGGAAATGATTTGACGGTATTTAGCTGGTAATTTCGCATTGTACAACGAATGAGTGATGAACCGACGAGGGGCCGCCCGCCTGCTCCTGAAGAGGAAATTTTTGCAGCGTGCCTGGCGCGTCCCATCGAAGAACGCGCCGCATACCTGGACCGGGTCTGCGCGGGTGATGCGGCCCTCCGTCAAAGGGTTGAAGAACTGCTTCGATCCAACGGTCTGGCGGAGTCCTTTCTCGAGTCGCCTCCTGTAAGCGTCGGTGCGGGCCAGACCATCAAATTGGACGTGCCACTAGCTGAAAAAGTGGGAGACCGCATCGGGCGCTACAAGCTGCTGCAACAAATCGGCGAAGGCGGTTGCGGGGTTGTTTATATGGCCGAGCAGGAGGAACCGGTCAAACGCCGCGTCGCCCTCAAAGTCATCAAGCTGGGCATGGATACAAAGAGCGTGATCGCCCGCTTCGAAGCCGAGCGCCAAGCCCTGGCCATGATGGATCATCCGAACATTGCCAAAGTTCTGGATGCCGGCGCCACGGACAAGGGCCGGCCTTATTTTGTCATGGAATTGGTCAGGGGCATCAAGATTACCGATTACTGCGACAAGAATAATCTTTCCACCCGCGAGCGGCTCCTCCTTTTCGTCCAGGTTTGCCAATCGATCCAACACGCCCATCAAAAGGGCATCATTCATCGCGATATCAAACCGTCCAACATCCTGGTGACGTTGCGCGATGGAGTTCCAGTCCCCAAAGTGATTGATTTTGGCATTGCCAAGGCCACCACCGATCAGCGGCTGACCGACAAGACACTCTTCACCGCGTTTGAACAGTTTATCGGCACGCCGACCTACATGAGTCCAGAACAGGCGGAAATGAGCGAGTTGGGCATCGACACACGCAGCGATATTTACTCGTTGGGCGTGCTTCTTTATGAATTGCTAACCGGCCAAACTCCGTTCGAGGCGAGTCGGCTAGTGGAAGTGGGGCTGGACGAAATCCGCCGCGTCATTCGTGATGAAGAACCGCCCCGCCCTTCGGCTCGACTTAGCACGCTCGCCGCAGCCGAGCAGACCAAGGTGGCTAGCCATCGTCATTCCGTCCCCCCAAAACTTTTGGGGTTGATTCGCGGTGATTTGGACTGGATCGTGATGAAGACGCTGGAGAAGGACCGCAGCCGCCGTTACGAAACTGCCGAGCGCTTGGCGGTGGACATCGAGCGCCACCTAGGCAACAATCCTGTCGTCGCCCGCCCGCCGAGCGAGCTTTACCGCCTCCAAAAACTGATTCGACGAAACAAGACAGCGTTCGAAGTCGCTGGCGTGGTCGCCTTTGTGGCAATGATTGCACTTTTCATAGGGATGCGAATTTCGCGGGCGCCCGCGATGACCAACCGCGCTGATAGTATTCCGCAGATTAAACCTGTGCCGACGAACGCTTTCGAACCCGGCGCTGCGCCTAACAAGCCGGGCGGGTTAACTGCGCCGATTGCAACGGTGCCGACCAACATTGTCGAGCCGACGCTGGCACACGCCGGCCTCGCTGCAGGTGACGTCTCGGGTGTTGTTTTGGCGGAGGATACTGGCCAACCGATTGCCCATGCGTTGGTCCAAGTGGCGTCGCCGTCCCTTGACATGCGTGATGTTCGCGGCGTGAAGAGAGATTACATTTACGAAGGGCAAACCGATAGGGAAGGCCGCTTCAACATCCAGGCGCCGCATAATGGTACAATTTCGGTGGACGCGCTCGCTCCTGGCTATGAATCGGCGGGCGGCGGCCTCATGTGGCTAAAAAACAGGGATCTATACGGCTTGCCCTTCGGCCCGGGCCAAAAGCAGAATCTTACCATCAAGCTCAGGCCTGCACTGTGCGTGGCCGGCGTGGTGGTCGATGAAGCCGGACGGACTTGTTCGGCGGTGCGTGTGGAAGCGACGTTGCGCGCTCCCTTCGCTTATGGCTACGTGGACATCACCTTGACAGATACAAACGGGCGTTTTGAGATTTTCGATTTCAAGTTGAAGCCCGGGTGGCGGGACGGCAGTAAGGGACAACTGTCTTTCACAGACCCCGCCATGCTGAGGACGGTCATTACTGACGTGTATCAATTAAGCGATTCCGAGCGCAGAACCCTGCGTGTCACCCTGCGGCGCGGCCACGACGTGAAGGGGCGCGTCACCTCCGCCACAGGCGATCCGGTCACCGCGTTGGAAGTGGAGGCGATCCCCTCCGAAGACGACACGGAAGTTAAATCGTCGTTAACGGATTCCAACGGCCAGTTCGTGATTCAGGGCCTGCCGGACGGCGAGTTAACTATGCGGGCTCATTCGTTGGCCATGAAGCAGAAGGTTGCGGCGAAGGCACGATTGGCGGGCGCAGATATCACGATCAATCTTCGCCTCGAACCGGTAGTGCTCAAGAATCCACCTCGAACGGTCAGCTTGTTTGGAATGAAGCTGGCCGACGCCAACGCGGAGTTGCAGTCCGTCTATGATCAGGATGAACCGACGGGCGTTATCGTGCTGGATGCGGGGACAAACTGTGCGCGGCTCGGGGTCGGAGGACTGGCTGAAGGTTGTCGTTTCTGGACGGTGGGACTAGGGAAAATTAACAATGTTCGCGAAATGGCGACCGTGATGTCGCAACTCATCGATACGACTTCAATGCTCGAAGGACACTTGACCACTGTCCGAGTCGCTTACATGAATCGAGGCAGCTACTACAACGACACAGCATACCTGAAACTCACGTGGGATGATGTCAACGAGTTAAAGAAGCTCGTGGCCGCGCATCCATGAGCGACGTCACGCACATTCTTCGAGCGATCGGACAAGGAGGCCGGGGCGGCCAAGTAAGGGACCTTGATTCGCGTGTTAGACCGGATGTGAATCGCGGGGAAATGATTTGACGGTATTTAACCAGTAATTTCGCATTGTACAACGGATGGATGACGAACCGACCAAGGGCCGCCCGCCCGCTCCTGAAGAGGAAATTTTTGAAGCGTGCCTGGCGCGTCCCATCGAAGAACGCGCCCGATACCTGGACCGGGTCTGCGCGGGTGACGCGGCCCTGCGCCATAGGGTCGAAGAGTTGCTTCGTTCCCATAGCCTGGCGGAAACCTTTTTGGAGGAGCCTCCCGTAAGCGTCGGTGCGGGCCAGACCATCAAATTGGACGTGCCACTAGCTGAAAAAGTGGGAGACCATATCGGACGCTACAAGCTGCTGCATCCAATCGGCGAAGGTGGTTGCGGAGTGCGGATCGGCACGCCAAGCGACTGTCAGTAAAAGTGTCGAAAAGTAGCAAAAAATAGTCGCAAGTTTTGGCGAATTCTTCTCGATATTCCGAGGGAAAACGGCGAGCTTCGTCGTGTTCTGAATCCGTTACTCAGTCGGATTCCGACCCTCGCCTCGAGCAAATTCTTGCCTGCGGACTAGGCATTTGTTGGTGGCACGATCCCAAACCAGGCCAGGGCTTGCTTCGGCTTGACGCGCTGCAAGTAATGGGTGCGAATAACGGCGGGACTGTTGCCTGATTCATCCGCCACTCTTGGCACGTCAGCGCATTCGGCGACACGATAGCTAATGAACGAATGCCGCAACGCATTCTTTTTCCATTCGACATTGGCTTCGGCGGCAAGCCGCATCAATTGATTGACCACGTTCTTAAACGAGCAAACCGGGCCTTCTTTTTTAGCTCGAGGCTGCAACCACGCTTTGAGGTTATCCTGGATCGGCGCCAAACGGCGCGTGTCCGTCTTGGCTTTGTCGGCGGCAACCTCGATGAAGCCGTCGGCAAGGTCAATTTCAGACCAGTCTAAACGCTTGATTTCCTCGCCTCGCAAGCCGGCAAAGGCCCCGATCACTAGGTATGGCAAGAGTGACTCTTCCGCCTTTTCCAGAAGTCTCGTCATTTGTTCCGGCGTGAAGATTTCGATTCTGCCGATGCGCTTGTTGCGATAGGCCGGCAGATGCTCCAGCAGGTCGTTGGGCGCGTTCCTGGCCAGATAACCGCGAACAGCGCACCATTTAAGAAAGGCGCGCAAGACATCCCGGCAGTTCTTCTTGGCGCGCTCGCTCGCATTCATGGCCGTCAAAAAGCCTTGAATCACGGCGCTTGTAATGGCGGTCACGTCTCCATGGAAATTGCTCTTAAACCGTTCCAAGTAGGTTCGCAATTGATGCAACCGGGGTTTGCTCTTTCCGTCGGCTTTGGCCTGAGCCAACATCTCGTCAATCGCTTGGGTGGCGTCAACCTGCGGGAGCTTAACATTATGGGTCTTGGCATAAAATCGAGCGGCTTCAACCGGGGACGCTTTGCCGTCAAGAATGCGCAGCACTTCGGCGTATTCGCGGCTAGCCGTGTCCAGGGCGACGCTTAACGGAGCCAGGGCCTCGCATGCCCTTAGATAGATCATCCGGTCGCCATTCCCAAGCTCCAACGCCATGTGCTCCCCGTCAGCGATCTTGCGGCATGCTTCCCTGGCGGCCTCCTTGGCTTCCTCGAGATCAGCCCGCCATTCCAGCCGCCGTTTGCCCAACCGGACGTAATCCACCACGTAAGAAACGTAATCGACCCCGTTCTTGGTTTTGATGACCTTGCGAATCCGGGCGGAGACGCCGTCCTGTTTGATGACCAGGGGAAAAGTCGGGCCTGCTTTCATAGTGAGTAATGATAGGAAAGCGTTAGGAAAAGTCAACTGTTTTCTTAATCACGCATGAAGAAATGGTCGGGGCGGTGAGATTTGAACTCACGACCTTCTGAACCCCATTCAGACGCGCTACCAAGCTACGCTACGCCCCGAACCATGCCGATGCCTATCTTGCCAAGCCGGAACCGCTTTTCAATAACTTTTCAATAGCGGCTTTCCGCGCCCAATATTGCGCTCCGGCACGCTCCTGTCGTGCGCGGCAGATTCCCGGGTCTGCCCGTCATGCGCAGGTGCGCCAATAAGGCGAAGGCGGCCGGCTCGATCGCTTGGACAGGCCAGCCCAGCGCTTCGCTGGTGAGGACTTCTGCGCCGCTGTCGGCAAATTGCCTGGCAATCGCCTTCACCAAGGTGGGGTTGGCCGCGCCGCCGCCGGTGAGGATGAGGCTAGAAAGTGGCGATGGAAGATGAAGCCGGTAATTCAAGGCCAGCGAACGGGCGGTGAACTCTGTCAACGTTGCCACTTTGTCGTGCGGCGCCAACCGGCGCATGTCGCGCATAGCCGTTTTGAAAAAAAGTTCGCCGAAGAGTTCGCGCCCAGTGCTCTTGGGCGGTCTTTGGCGGAAGTAATCGTGCTCGAGCCAGCGGCAGACCAGCGGTTCGCACGGCCTGCCGCGCGCCGCCCACGCGCCATTTGCGTCCATCGTCAGTTTTCCGCGCGATAAAGCGCGCATGGCGAGATCGATCAGCACGCAAGCCGGACCGGTGTCGAAAGCCAGCACCGCAGGGCGCGGGCCTTGGCGCCCATCGAGCGAAGTGACGTTGCTGATGCCGCCCAGATTGTTGACGCAGATGTGCCGGCCGCGCCGGGCGAAGACGCGTTGATGGAAGAGGGTGGCCAGGGGCGCACCTTGTCCGCCGGCGGCCATGTCGGCCGCGCGAAAATTGCTGACGACCGGCACGCGCAGCCGCTCGACCAGGTAGGCTGGTTCGCCAAGTTGCAGGGTGGCCGGTTGTTGGCGCGATGGATTATGGAAGACGGTTTGGCCATGCAGACCGGCCAGTTCCGGCGCCTGGCCGCGGGCGGGTTTGGGCGGGAGGGCGTGGCGGGCGTAGAACCGGCCCAAGTCATGATGCGCTTGCGCCAGTTGGTGGCTTTTCAAATCGCCCCGCGCGGCGGCGTGCAGCGTTTCCCGCAAGCCCGCCGGAAAGCGGACCGACCAAAGCGCGCGCAACGCAATGGCGGCGCCGTCGATGCGGCAAAGCGCATAATCGACGCCGTCGAGGCTGGTGCCCGACATGATGCCCAGGACAAGGCGTTCCTTCATGATCGCGCATTGAAAATTGGGAATTGAAAAATGGCAATGGCCATTTAACTTGAAAGCGCAATCGACATGGCGCTTATGCATCCAACGAGGAATTTTCCATCAGGGCGTTTTCGCTGTTTCCGAACGGTGTTCATCGCGCACGCGGCCATCCTGATGTGCGTGAGCGCGCGCGCGGCCAACGAGACAGTCACATTGATCGACGCCGTCATGAGGTCCGATTTCGCCTATCAACGACTGGCCCGGTTGTGCGACACCTTCGGGCCGCGCTTCTGCGGCACCACCAACATGGAGGCGGCCCTGGATTGGATTCTAGCGCAAATGAAGAAGGACGGGCTGGAAAACGTCCACGGCGAGGAAGTCATGGTGCCGCACTGGGTGCGGGGCGCCGAGTCGGCCGAACTGTTGGCCCCGCGCGCTCGGCGCTTGCCGATGCTGGGTTTGGGCGGCAGCATCGCCACGCCGCCCGAAGGCATCACGGCGGAGGTGCTGGTGGTCAAAAGTTTTGCCGATTTGACCGAGCGCGCCAGCGAGGCGTCGAACAAAATCGTCCTCTTCAACGTTCCCTTCACCTCTTATGGCGAAACCGTCGCCATTCGCACGCGCGGCGCGGTGGAAGCGGCGCGGGTTGGGGCGGTGGCCAGCCTGATTCGGTCAGTCACGCCGTTTTCCATGCAGTCGCCGCACACCGGCAGCATGTCCTACAACGTCGCGGTGCGCAAAATCCCGCACGCGGCCATCACCGTCGAGGACGCGGCCATGATGCAGCGCATGCAGGATCGGGGAGAAAAAATCGTGGTCCGTCTCAACATGAGCGCGGCGACCTTGCCGGACGTTCCATCCAGCAACATCGTCGCCGAGATCACCGGGCGCGAAAAGCCGGAGGAAATTGTCTTGGTCAGCGGGCATATTGATTCGTGGGATGTGGGGCAAGGGGCGATGGATGACGGCGGCGGCGCGATCTCGGCCTGGGAAGCTGTTCGTATCATGCATGAATTGGGGTTGCGCCCGCGCCGGACGGTGCGCGTGGTCCTCTGGACCAACGAGGAAAACGGGTTGGCCGGCGCGCGCGGTTATGAGCGGCTTCACCAAGGCGAAATGGCGCGGCACGTCCTCGCCATCGAGTCCGATCGCGGCACGTTTCAGCCGGAAGGTTTTTCGTTTGTGGGCAGCGACGAAGCCCGCAAAATAATTCAAACACTGGCCGAGCCGCTGGGCCAGATCGGCGCGGCGAAAATCTTCAACGCGGGCAGCGAAGCCGACGTCGGCTTTTTGCAGCGGGACAACGTTCCGACGATGGCGTTGGTGGATGACGAAACAAAGTATTTCTGGTATCACCACTCCGACGGGGACACGATGGATAAGCTGGACCCGCACGAACTGAGCGCCTGCGCCGCCGCCATGGCGGCCATGGCCTGGCAGGTGGCCGACGCTCCTGAGGCTTTGCCGCGCGCGGAAGACAGGAAGCAGCATTGAACCCGGAGCCGTTACGGGCCGGCATCCTCGAACCGGTCTTCGCCATTCGCACCGAAGAGGATCTGGGCCTTGGCGACACCGAGGGTGTCCGGCAAATGATCGATTGGTGCGCCCGCCATCATTTGCATATTTTCCAGACGCTTCCCATCAACGAAACCATCGACGACAACAGCCCCTACAACGCCCTGAGCTCGCTGGCCATCGAACCCGGCACGATCGCCGTTTCACCGCGCCATCTGCCGGATCTGACGCCAGCGCAATTCCAGCAAAAGGCGCGGCCGCGGTTGCTGCAGGAATTGCGCCTGGGGCGTGTCAACTATCCGAAGGCCAAGGCGCTCAAGGGCGCCTTGCTGCAATCCGCTTTCGACTGTTTTTTGCGGCGGCATTGGCGAAAGAACACCTCCCGGTCCGCGCACTTCCGCCGGTTCCTCCTGGAAAACACCTCTTGGCTCTCCGACTACGCGCTCTTTCGCGTGTTGATGGAGGAGAACGGCAGCCGCCCCGATTGGGAACGCTGGCCGCCGGAGCATCGCACTCCCGAACACGCGCAGGCGTGGCTGCTTTCCTTGCCGGAAAATCGGCGCGAGGACCTGGCGCGCCGACAGCTCTATTTCTCTTATGTGCAATGGATCGCCTTTGGCCAATGGCAGGCCCTGAAGGATTTCGCCCAACTTCGCGGCGTCCTTCTCATGGGCGACATCCCCTTTGGTGTCGGGCGCTCCAGCGCCGACACCTGGGCCAACCGGGACATTTTTGATCTTGACTGGAGCGGCGGCGCGCCGGCAGAAAGGGCTTTCAAGGCGGACCCTTTCACCGAAAAGTGGGGCCAGAATTGGGGCATCCCGAACTATAACTGGGACGCGTTGCGCCGCGGCGGCTTTGGCTGGTGGCGCGCCCGCCTCGGCAACGTGCGCCGGATCTTTCATCTTTACCGCATCGACCATGTCCTGGGCTTCTTCCGCATCTACTCCTTCCCGTGGACGCCCGGGCGCAATGCCGAGTTTTTGCCCCTGGACCGGACGCAGGCCGCCGCCAAAACGGGGGGACGCCTGCCCGGTTTCAAACCTTTCCCCGATGACACCCCGGAACACAAGGAGGCCAATCAGCGCCAAGGGGAGGAGTTTCTCCGCGTCGTGCAGGAGGCCTCCGGCGACACGGCCGTCATCGCCGAGGATTTGGGTGTCGTGCCGGATTACGTTCCGATCACGTTGCGAAAACTTGGCATCCCGGGCTTTCGCATTCCGTTGTTCCTTCGCGAGCGGGACGGCAGTTACAGCGATCCGGCGCAGTATCCGCGCTTGTCTCTCACGCAACCCGCCACGCACGATCATCCGCCCCTGGCCGCCGACTGGGCCGAGTGCTGGCGCCAAATAGATGCCGGCCAGAACGTGGCAGAAAACTGGCGCGAATTGCGCTGGGTCATGGATTTTGCCCGGTTGGGGACCGAAGCCGCCCCGCGTGAATTCACGGCTGGCCTGCACGAGGCCTATTTGCGGCGCGTGGCGCAATCCAATTCGCGATTCGTGGTGGTGATGATCACCGACGTGTTCGGCCAGACCGCGCGCTTCAACACGCCCGGCGCCGTCAGCGACGAAAACTGGTCCACCCGCATGGAACAGACCGTAGCCGGGTTAGACCAAGACCCGGGCCTGCTGGCCAAGACAGAAACTTTCACCCGGCTCATGCAGGAGGCGGGGCGAGGGAGTTCTCATGCCTAATGTGTCCTGGTCATCGCCACCCAATTGAGCAAATCATGGAACGCGTTGCAAAAAAAGAGGTTGTAAATATCCGTGGAAGCCATAAACTTCCTGATGTCACGCTCCCTGCGTCTCCAAGCAGAACGGTCATTTATGACGGCGGGGACTGTGCCATCGATGCCCAGCGAACATTCATGGAGGTCAAAGGCAGCCTTTGCCCGCACCGATCACGCCGGCAAGGGCCGGCAGGCGGAAGCTTTCACCTTGATCGAATTGCTCGTGGTCATAGCGATCATCGCAATTTTAGCGGCGCTGCTGCTGCCGGTTTTGAGCAAGGCGAAAGATCAGGCCATTCGAGTCAATTGCAAAAGCAACGAACGGCAGCAAGTTCTGGCGCTAACTATGTACGCCCATGACAACAAGGATTTTCTGCCGGACGATACTGGGACTCACCAGCCTTGGGACCTGAATTTTGCCGTCGGAACGTATCTGGCCGCGGGCGGCGCTCCCTACAAAGTTTGGTATGACCCCGGCACCTACCAGACCTTTGGCGACGCCGATTGGCTCGCCTTCTGGAACAATGCATCCCCCGAGTTTGATTTTGAGGAGGCGCCTCGAGTGGTCGGATATGCCGAGACCCTTAACGGCATCGGTCTTTACGTCAACGTAGGCCCGTGGGAATTCAGCACCAACATTAATCAAAAGTTGAGCCCCGAGCCGATTTCTGAAAACGGGAAATTGCTCCAGGTCAGCCCCTCGACCCGGGTGCTGCTGGCCTGCGCCACGGTCACCAGCGCCAATAATTTGTCCCTGGATTTGAGGATCATGGAAAGTTTCATTTGGACCGGGCTGCCGCATTCTGACGATCCTGACGTGCCTGGCTTCAAATCTTTCACCAGCGCTCACATGCTCAACAGCCGGATTCCAGCCGGGGGAAACCTGAGCATGTTGGACGGCCATGTCGAGTGGCGTCCTTTCCAGCAGTTCATTCCGCGCGCCGGCGGTAATGAAGGACCCGCTTTTTACTATTAAAACCAACATTCTTGTTGCGTTCGATTTTCCATGCAGTAAACTGAGAGGCTCGTGAATAGCGAATACGTTAAGCAAGCTCTGGCCAAGGTGGGCAATCCCAACGTCTTGGTGAACATCATCTCGCGCCGGGTCCGCCAATTAACTTCCGGCGGCGGCAACAGCCGTCCGTTGGTCGATCAAGCGGGCAACCTCGGCGCCGCCGACATCGCGCTGCTCGAAATCATCGAGGAGAAAATGGCCTTCCACGCCACGCCGGAAGGCGAGGAAGAACTCCAACCGGCGGCCAAGAAACGGCGCGGACGCTAATTCCCGTCTTTGGCCGCCGCCGGCCTGGAAGGATTGCCGTTTGGCTTATGGCCGAAATCCTGCACAACTCCAAAGCCCGGCGCGACTACGACATCCTGGAAACCTTTGAGGCCGGCATCGTGCTGCATGGCTCGGAAGTCAAAGCCCTTCGCGCCGGCAACGCGCAGATCAACGACGCCTTTGCCCGGGTGGAAAAAGAGGAGGCCTGGCTCTACAACGCGCACATCGACGAATACGCCCAGGCCAATCGCTTCGGCCACCAACCCAAGGCGCCCCGGAAATTGTTGTTGCACAAATCGGAGATTCGCAAGCTCTTGGGCCTGGCTGCGGTCAAGGGCAACGCCATCATCCCTCTTTCGCTTTATTGGAAAAACGGCCGAGTCAAAGTCGCCCTGGCCGTCGGCAAAGGCAAGGTGGAGTTCGACAAAAGGCAGGACATCAAAGAGCGCGATGCGGAGCGTGAGTTAAAACGCGCCAGCATGCGCCACTTGAAAAGGAAATAGGGGCACGAGAGCCATCTCTCCGGGCACATGTTTCAGGATTTCTGTGCCGCAGGACCAAGGGCTGGTTGTCAATGGATGCTCTAAGGGGCGGCCGGCGTTGCCGTCGGTTGGTCCTTGCTCCAGCGCCGCTTGGGTGCCTTGGTTACCAGGCCCCTTTTGATCGCCTTGGCGGTCACGCGCATGTAACGGACTTCCCCGTCCACCAACGCTTTGACACGTTGGAGATTGGGCAGGAAGCGGCGTTTGGTGATGGCGGTGATATGGGTGCCGATGCCGCCCTTTTTCTTGGCTTTGCCACTGCGCCAAATATGGCTGCCCTTTCGGGTGCCCACGCCGGTCAGTTCGCATATTCGAGACATAATTTTAAATATAAGTCACTGAAGCTAACCCATTCACACCTCGATTCAAGCACAATTTGCGCCGTATTTGCCGTGCGCCTGACACCGACACGCTCCAGCGAGCATCACGCTTTGAGGCCTTTGAAGCCGGCCTCCCATTTCTCGTTCGCCTTGAGCATTTCCTCCCAAGTGACTTCGGCGCGCCGATAAGCGGCGGTGCGGCCGAGGATGGCGGTCAGGTTGCTGCGCACGCTGGGCAGGACGGTTGGATTGGAATAATCAGCCGCAGTGATGGCTTGGTGAAAGTTGGCGATATTGTTGACCACGCCATCGGTGTAGAGGTTGGTCATCGTGCCGCCATTGTAGGCGTCGTCGCAGAGGACTTTCACTACGCCGAAATAATGGGTGTCAATAGTGCCTGTCTGACCATAGACACGGCATCCGATGTCTTCCCAGCCCTTGCCAGCCTGCTTGGAAGTGAAGGTTACGCGCACGTCGTTGGGATATTCAAAGATCACGGCAAAATTGTCCCAGACGCCATTCGGCAGGGGCGGACGGGTCCGTCCGCCAGCGCCGTAGGCGCGCAAGGGCGCGGCATCAAGAATCCACGAAGCCACATCGAGCGCGTGAATGTTCTGCTCGGCGATGATGTCGCCGGAGAGAGTGCGGTCGGCTCCCCAGCAGCGGAGGCGAACCTCGTCGTCGTTCGGATGGTCCTTGATCTGCGCATCCATGGGACTCCAGATGTCACCGGTTTGGTAGGCGGCTTCACCGGCAACAATCCTGCCAATGCCGCCCGCATGCACGACGCGCACGGCTTCCTGGAAGGAAGGATGAGCGCGGGTCTGAAAATCGATCAGCAAGACCAGTTTCTTGTCTGTGGCTTTGCGTCCGCTCTCGGCCATGGTCTGGCAGCCGGGTACGTCCACCGCCACGGGCTTGGCGCAATAGACGTGCTTGCCGGCCTCGACGGCCGCAGCGGCGTGTTCAGGGTGGAAATAAGGCGGCGACTCGATCGCCACCGCGTCGAGATTCTGTTCGAGCAGGCGCTGGTAAGCGGACAGACCGGTGAAGCGGCGTGCCTTGTCCACTTGGAACTTTTCTCCCGCCGCGTCCACCTTGTCCGGGAAATAGTCCGCCAACGCCACCAGGTTGTAATGGCCGTTTTTCTGGAACAGGTCGGCGATCCACGTGCCGCGTCCGCCGCAGCCGATGAGGCCGATGTTGATTTTGGCACCGCTCTCGTCGCCGCGGACCTGACCCGGTCGCGCGACGGCAAGCGACAAGGCCGAAGCCCCGGCGGTGGCCAGGAACTGCCGGCGCGTGAAGGCCGAGTGTGGGAGGGAAATGGATGTTTCGTTTTTCATAGCTTTGACAGGTCGCGGTTTCAGCAAATGGATTTGTGCAGGCGCATGCCAGCAGGATGCTCCAAAGTGGTCGCGCTTCAAGCGGGGAATATGCGCTTGAGGAAGGTCAGGTCCGCGCGGTAATCCTCTACCAGCGAATGGGGCGCATCGGCTTCGATCTGTATCCAGCCCCGGTACTGGATGTCGTCCATCACCTGGCGGACTTTGTGAAAGTCGATGCGGCCCTGGCCGAGCATGAAGTTTCCATCCTTGGCGTGGAATTCGCAGACTTTGTCCTTGAGCATCCGGATTTCCTGGTAAATGTCGTAGCCTTTGTCGGTGGAATTGCCCACGTCATAATAAACCTGAACGGCGGCGGAGCTGACGCGCTGGAGAATATCGAGATTCTCCGCGGCGCTGAGATAGTTTTCCAGACCGAGAATAACGCCCGCCTTCTCGGCGCGCGGGGCGACTTCCTTGAGCAATTCCACCGTGCGATCAGTCCCTTCTTTGTCGCCCTTGAGTTCGCCGTGGGAAAACTGCGCGACCAGGATCACCTTGACGCGCAACGCCCGCGCCACGGCCAAAGAATCCAGCAGCCAGATCGCCGCGCGAGGATCACTCTTGAGGGGGATATTGTTCAACTCCGCCAAAGCGAGCGAGGCGATCCCTAAGCCGTTTTGGCGCGCGGCGGCCAAATAGGCCTGCTGCACCGCCGGCTGGCGCAAGTGCATGTGGTCGCCAACGCTGCCGAGGTTGACCTGCACGCCGTCGAGGCCGATTTCGCGCGCGACCTCGAAGCAGGAAGGGTCGGTTTTGCGCAAAGACCATTCGGGAGCGCCGATTTTAAAACCGCGGCCGCCCGGCTCGGCCAACAAAGGGGCCAGGGCGGAACCGAGTGTCAGCGTCGCGGCCAGCCGCGTGGCGCGCCCGATCATCTCCCGGCGCGTGGATTTGGCAAAAGCGTCAGTCAACGGTGTGGTCATATTTTCATCTTAGACCCGAAATCGGCAAATTGCGATAGTCTGCGATTAAGTTTGGAGTTTGCGGCTCCAAAAAACGAGGTGAAGCTTACCACAATAAATCTGAAAATATCAGCATCGTGCAGTGGAAGGGCGCTGCCTCGAAGATCTATTCCCGGTCAATGGGGAAAAAGCTTATGGGTAAGCTTAATCCTTACGAACGGCAAATTTGCGAGGGTTTACCCTACGCAAGAATCCACAGAGTCCCTTACAGAAATCAATCTCGCAGCTTCGTAGTGTATGTTCGAGAGAAATTGAGGAGAGTAGGGACGTGACAAAAATTGGATTTCACCGAAAGAACTTGCGCGAGGCTGAATACGACTCGCCTAGAGGCGATTTGGGTGTGGGTTGTTCCGAGGCAGGCGAATGGGGTGTACACCCCATAGAAGAAACGCTTCCTTGCTCTTACAGTCACTCAACAGTAAAAAGCCCGTTGAGGGCGCACAGATTGGGAAGCAAGATTAATTACGATTATGATTACTAGAAAATCCATTACTGGAAAGAACTGCGGAATAAATATTTGGACCGCCGCTGCCGTGGCGTTGGCTGTACTGTCGGCAGGGACCGTCGGCTACGCTCAATCCGCAGCGGACATTGCACGGCAGAATATGGAGGAAGTTGTTAGATTGACCCAGGCCAAGATGACCGACGAGGTTCTGGTGACCTACATCAAGACCTCCGGCAAAACTTATTCCCTTAGCTCCGACGATCTCCTCTATCTTAACAGCAGGGGCGTCTCCCAAGCAGTCCTGGACGCCATGCTCGTCGCATCCGGGGGGGTTGCTCCCGCTCCCGCGCCGCCGCCAGCGGCCGTAATAACGGCGCCTCCCGAAACGCCGACGATTGATTATTTCCGGGCGCATTTGACTCCGTACGGCCAATGGATTGACGTGCCGGACGTCGGAGCGGCTTGGGTGCCGGCAGAGGCCAACACCCCCGGTTGGCGGCCCTACATGAACGCGGGCCACTGGCAGTTCAGCGACGCCGGCTGGTTTTGGCAGTCTGATTATCCGTGGGGCGACATGGGCTTCCACTATGGGCGTTGGATCAATAACGAATTTACTGGCGGCCGGTGGGGCTGGGCGCCGGGTTATAATTGGGCGCCGTCGTGGGTGTCCTGGCGCGAAGGCACGGGTGGTATGGGATGGGCGCCTTTGCCGTGGGGAGTGGAATTCCGAGTAGGCTCGGGCCTTTACTGGCATGGCGCGCTGGCGGTGGGAGGGATAGATTTCGGTTTGGGTTTCGGTGCTTTTTGCTTTGTGGGAGCCGACCATTTCTGGGGGGGTAACTATAATACGTATGTGTTCAACGAGTCACAGTCACGCGTATTTTTCGAATCTAGCACGTTTAACGTAGGCTACAATGTGGTAGGCGGGCGCGTGGTGTTCAACGGATTGGGGCAAGAGCACATGGCCCAGATAACGCACCATCCGGTTGTTGCGCAAAAGGCGACTGAATTGCGCCGGACGGAAGAGACTCATAATTTTGCAAAACGGGTCGCCGAGCACAAGGATTTGGCGCGCGTTGCTGCACATGCGCAACCGGGACGCCCAGGTGAACGTGCGACGGGCACAGCGGCGGAGCGGGCGCGGACGACCGGCACAGCGGCAGAGCGGGCGCGGACGACCGGCACNNCGAGAAAACGACCGGCACAGCGGCGGAGCGGACGACGCATCCACCGGAAGCTCATTCCACCACTCCGGGCAACACTCATCCTACTACTCCGGGCGGCACTCACCCCACCACCCCCGCACCGGCTGCCAAGCCGCTTGCGCCGAAGCCCAAGCCGCCCACGAGCGGTTCCAGTACCAATAAGCCGCCAACGGCTCCACATTGATCCCGACAACCGAAGCAAGCCCAAGCAAGAAAACGGATTGCCAAACAGACCCTTGACAGGGTCGTGGGTTTAGAATCCGTGGTTGATATTCGAGAAGTGCCTATGGAAAATGTTATCCGGCATGTTTTCGCGCGATCACTTTCCGAGTCTGATTTTTCCCATGGTTTGCATGGCGCTGGCTCTCAGCGCGCGGGCGCAGACAAATTCATTCGACCCGGAATCCGCCTACGCGCCGCGCCAAATCGAAGGCTGGCGGATTTGGGTGAACCAGAAATTGCTCGCGGATTCAAATTTGTGTGACCGGACAATCAAGGTCCTGTCGATGCATCTTTTTCAGATCACGCGTGTGGTGCCCGGGCCGGCGCTGGCCAAAATCCGGCAGATTCCGATCTGGGTGGAACTGAACGACCCGTTGTTTCCGGGGATGTGCTTTCACCCATCGCGCGACTGGTTGGAAGCGAACGGTGTGAACCCGGCCAAGACGGGCGCGGTGGAACTGGCCAATGCGACCAATTTTTTGAGTTGGTCGCTGGAACAGCCCTGCATGGTTCTGCACGAACTGGCGCACGGCTATCACCACCTGTTTCTGGGAGACGATGACGCCCGCATCCTGCATTGCTTCGAACACGCCCGCGCGGCCGGACTTTACGCCTCGATCCTGCGCGGCAACGGCCATCACGAGCGCCACTACGCCATGACCAACGAGAAGGAGTATTTTGCCGAATCGACGGAGGCGTTTTTCGGGACGAACGATTTTTATCCATTTGTGCGAGCGGAGTTGAAGGAATACGACCCGGAGATGTATGCCTTGCAATGTGAGGTCTGGGGCGTCAAACCTTGAAACCGGAGCTAGATTGATGCATCCATTTCTTCAAGTTGCGATTGACGCTTGGATTGTGATGAGTCATCAATGAACATATTGGAACGGTGGCCTGTTTTAGCTTTGATCAGTCTAATTTGAATATAAAGGCACCTCAGAGTAAGCCGTTTTGATTTGACCCCGAGTGGCTGGTGGTGACCGGTGACATCGGTTCCTCACCTGGACTAACCCGACTTGGCGGATTC
>PLIU01000151.1 GCA_003140095.1 Verrucomicrobiales bacterium
GAATCCGCCAAGTCGGGCTAGTAGCGCAGCACCACGCCGTGCGTCTGCACTTCAATGCCATAATTGCGCAGCATGATTCCAGGTCCGGGCGCATTTTGACCGTCAATGGTGATAAAGGGATCGTGAGCGTGCCGTTTGTGGTATAAAAAACTGGTCAGCGGCTGGATTGCGCGTGGCTTCCACAGTAAGGCTGTCCCGGCTCGACTGTTTAGAACAAAGCCTGTTGCGGCGGCGTTTGGGTGTCCTTGCTCAAAGCGATGCCGAACAGTTGAAGCGGTTTGGTCAAATGAAATTCGGCTGCGTTTCTGAATCAGTGACGGCGAGAAAATTGTATATCGCTTTTGGATACGGGTTGCGGCTTTTAGTAGTTTTGTCTGGCTCCCGCGAGTCCGATTTTCTCGCAATTTAGGGCGTCGTGGAACTCCACCCTCCCGAAGAGGATCCCGCTGGCTCAAACCAGCGCCAAAGGCGTGAATTTTCGGCCCAGGATGGGTTCGCTCCTGGTCTTGAGCCATGTTTCCAACAGGCCGGCATAGACGCAACGGAAATCCACGTTGTATTTCAAGTCGCCGTTGAACAGGTCGGCGGGAGCGAGGCTTGGATATTGGCCGTGCAATCCGGCTCGGACTTTATCGCCCAGGACGAACATCGGGGCGGCGGCGCCGTGGTCGGTGCCGCCGTTGGCGTTCTCGGTGACGCGCCGGCCAAATTCGCTGAAGGTCATCACCAGAACGCGCGGGAGATTTCCTTGTGCCTTGAGATCGGCGATAAACGCTTTGACGGAATCGCCCAACTCCTGCAACAGACGCTGGTGCTGGCCAGCCTGGTTGGTGTGCGTATCGTAACCGCCTTGCGAAACATAGTAAACCCGCGTGGGCAGGCCGCCGGCGATCAATTGGGCCACCAGCTTTAACGAACGGGCCAGTTGCGTCGCAGGATATTCGGCCTGGTTCTCCACCCTCCGTGTGATGGCCAGAATTTTGTCCGAGCTTAACTCCGCGTCTAGCGCAGTCCGTTGCAGGAAATCCAGCACGGAGCCGTGATGGGCCACCGGTCCGCCGATGGCGCCAATGGTGGCCCCGGAATTCTCCATCGCGGCGTCCTCCGGCGCCGGCTGGTTGAGTTCGCGGAAGGATTTTTCGTCGGCGCTCATTTCGCCATCCGCCCCACGGTGGCCGGAGATGAACCGGTAGTTTTGCGGGGTTTCCAGGCTGATGCCCGTGGGCGTGCGGGCATTGAAGGCTTGCGGCATTTGCCGGCCGATGTTCACGCCCACCGTCGGATCGGCTCCGGCGCAGGCGTTGTCAAAATAACGGCCCAACCAGCCGTAGCTCTCGACTTTCCCGGCGTCGCTGGCCGTTTGCCAGATTTCGGTGGAGCGGAAATGGGAGCGGTTGGGATTGGGGTAACCGACGCCCTGGATGATGCTCAGATGGCCCGCGTCGTAGAGGTCCTTGAAGCCGGCCAGCGCCGGCGGCAAGCCGATGTAATCGTTGATTTTGAGAATCGACCTGGCCGGCAGTCCAATCTTGGGGCGGGCCCTGTAGTAGTCATCGCTAGCGCAGGGCACGACGGTGTTCAAGCCGTCATTGCCGCCGGCCATCTGCAGGACGACCAGGATGGTCGAATCCTTGCCAGTCGCGGTTTGCGTGGCGGACTCCGCCGCCTGCGCGTGCAAGGCGGAAAATGTATTCGACAGGAAAGCCGGGACCGTCCAACTCAGGGCGCCTCCGAGGACGCCGGTGCGAAGGAAGTCGCGGCGGGTTTGCAATGAGAACGGATGTTTCATGGTATCTTCAAGTGACTTGGTATTCGGGGGTACACATCAACAGGCGAATGGCGTGGCGAACGTCCGTGTCCTGGAACTCCGTCCGCGACCCCAGGAAATCCCGCAGAACCTGCCGGTGTTGGTCCGTCAATTGCCCCGGCATAAAGCGTTGGCCGAGTGCGGTGATGAGGGTTTCGGCGTCGCGCCGGTCGCTCAGGCTGACAATAGAATTGACATCGACGGGATCCATGCGGCGGGCGGCGGCGTTGGCCAATTGGGCGGCCATGTTTTGGCCGGGTCGGCCGCCTCCCGGCGCGCCGAGGTTGCCCTGGCCCAGGACCAGGGTGGCGGCCTGATTGTAACGGGCCAGCAGAGTGTTGGTCGTGATCCAGCTCAGGCCCCCGTCCCAGCCCTTGACGTTGGGGGGCATCAACAGATCCTGCCCCAGCGATTTGATCATTTCGGTCGAAACAATCGGCGGGGGCATGGGGCGTTCCAGCAGGCGGATGGCGCCGACGAGCCAATGCACCGGGCTTTTAACCTGCGCACCGACGACGGAGCCGGCGTAGAACTCTTCACTGCGGAACATCGCGCGCAGGAGCGGCTTGAACTGGTTGTCTTTGGAGCGGAAGACATCGGCCAAAGCTTCGATCAAAGCCGGCTCGCCGCTTTCGCTGGCAAAAAACTTCCACAATTTCCCGGAAATGAAACGGGCCGCTTGCGGCTGGGCGACGATTATTTTCAGGATCTCCGGCCCGTCAAAATGGCCCGTCCGGCCCAGCACGGTTTTCACGCCGGCATCGTGCATCCTGTCGCGATAATGATATTCCTCCTGGATGCGGTCCAGCGACCAGCCGGTCATGGCGCGGGCGGCCTCGGTCACATCCTTCTCGGTATAGTGCCCTTCGCCCAGGGTGAAGAGTTCCATGCACTCGCGGGCAAAATTCTCGTTGGGATGCTCCTTGCGGCTTTGCGCCTGGTCCAGCCAGACCAACATGGCCGGGTCGGTGGCGACGGCGCTGAGCATATCGAGCCATTGGCCCGAAGCCAGGCGGCGAAAAGTGTCGATTTGCAGCCACATGAAATAGGCGTCGCGCACCTTGATAGCGCTGGTGGCGAAATGGCCGTGCCAAAAGAGGGTCAATTTCTCCTGCAAGGGGCGCGGCCCTTGGGCCATGCGTTGGAGCCACTGCCCGCGCATCTCTTGCAGATCGCGCACTTGATTGCGCTGAATTTCCTGCACGGCTTTGCGCCGTTTTTCGGCATCTTCCTGTTTTTGCTCCTCCGTCAGGTCCGAACTCATGGCTTGGCGGGGCATTTGCTTGAGGTCGCGGACCCGCTCGTTGCGGGCGGGGTCCGGCTTGGCCCAATCCGGGCGGTCCTCAGTTTCGGGAATCTTTTCGTAATCGACAAAATAGGAGACGGCGCCGTCCAACCCCATGCCGAGCAAGGCTTCGATTTCGGCCGGTGTTCCGCCGAAGCCGGCGCGATTGTACAAATGAGCCGCGCAGGCATAATCCCATTTGGCTGCTGGCAGAGGACTCAGCATAGGTTGTCAGACGTAAAACCAGCGCCGGCGGTTACACTTTATTATCGGTGCCTTGATTGGCTCTTCGCCCAATTTTGATGTTGCTTCAAAGCGCATAAAGGAGATGGCTATGAGGATTCAGGTCAGGAAAACCCGCCATCCGCCCGGCAATTCGGCTTGATGCCGGGCAGGGATGACGCATGATTGGCTGGACGATATTCTGATTTGAACATGGCAATACCCATAGTGATTCGCACCCTCGTGGCCTTCGGCGTGGCGGTGGGCGGCGGTTTGTTGAGCGCCGTGCTGGGCCGAACGCACAAGCAATTATGCGCGCTCATCAGCCTGGGGGCGGGAACGCTCTTGGGCGTGACCATCTTTGCCATCGGACCGGCCTGTTGGAAGGCATTGGCGCCCTGGCAATTTCTGCTCGCGGCCGCCTCGGGCTACGCGCTCTTCGCCATCATCAGCAAATACATCTTCCACGTTTGCCCGGCATGCGCGGCCAGCCACTTCGACGAGGCGACCACGCACCGGTTTGGCGAGATCGCGCTGGCCATGATGATCGCGCTGGCCATTCACTGCACGGTGGATGGCCTGGCGCTGGCCGCGGGACGCGAGGAACGCACCGGGCCGGCGCCCAGCCAGTGGCTCGATATGTCGCTGACGATGGCCATTTGCGTGCATAAGGCGCCGGAGGGATTGGCACTGGGCGCGCTGCTGCTGGGAGCGGGATACTCTCGGGCGCGGATGCTCTGGCTGGTGGCGGCGGTGGAATCGACCACCATTCTGGGCGGCGTGCTGGGATGGTTCGTGTTCCGCAGCGTTTCCAACCTCTGGCTGGACCTGGCCTTGGCGCACGCGGGCGGAGGCTTTATTTTCCTGGCCACTCATGCGGTGTTGGGCGAGATCATGGAGCACGAAAAAAAGATTGTCGTCCTTAGTTGTACAGCGGGCTTTTGCGCGATTGCGGCTTTAATTTTGATTTTCCGGCTGCAGGCCGATTGACGCCTCGGTTAGAAGTGGCTGGGGAAGAATCCGATGGCGCGGTCCAGTTGGGTTGGCCCGCCGGGCCGCTTGGCATGAAAGTTGATTTCAAAGAAAATCCCGATCGATTGCCCGCCGCGGCCATTGTCGCGAATGGCCTCGAATCCGTATCCGTAACTGGCCATGACCTGCCAAGCGCCCGAGCGCGCCCGGTAACCGATACCCAGTCCGGCCCCGGAATTAAAAGCACCGGGCTGCGACGCGCCCGGCAAATAATCCACCACGGCCAGCGCACCCATGGGACTGATGTGCCACGTTTTGTCCGCGTTCAGCGGCACCGTGTATTGCGCGTTGAAGGAAACGAAATTGCGCGCGCTCAGTTCCTGATAGAAATAACCCGGAATCGAAAGCGGAAACTCCGACGCCATGGTCAGCGTCCCGCCCAAACGGTAGGCGCTGAAGCGATCGGCGTGCCCGGTGGTTCCCGCCGTGAAGTTGACATCAAAACTTTGTTTTGATTCCGGCAGCGTATAAATCAACAACCCGCGCATCCAGAACAGCTCCGAGTTGGGCTGCAACATTTGGCTGCCGTCCAAGCCGTAGGGGCCGGACTCGGACCGATACTGTCCTTCGTACCAGGCGGAGAGTTCCATGGCCAGGTCAGGCGTGAGCAGCGGTTCGCGTCCGCCCAGGCGCAAGCCCACGCGCCAATCGAGCGAGGAATGGTCGTGCGGCAGAACGAACCCCGGCGCAAGCTCATCGCTGCCTTGATAGATAGAGTAATGCTCTTTGACGCGCAGGACCCCAAATAACGGAATAAGCTTGCCCGGATCGAACAGATGATAGATCGAAGCCGACACTTCCGCGCTGTCACCCGTGAAGGATTGTTCGGGCAGATACTTGCCGCTCTGATAGTCGTAATAGTTGTCGGCGTACCCGCCGCCGGCCAGGCCGAGGCCCAGGTCGGTGTTGGGCCCGAGCAAACCAACGAAACCCAATTCGGAATCCATATAGACCGGCGCCAGGGCCAAGCGCAACGTGACGTTGGTGTGAAGGAAATTGGGTTCGTTCAAGTAATAATAACCATAGGCGGCGACCGGCGAAGCTCCTTGCAACGCTTGGGTGAAGCCGAACTGGGCCAATTCTCGCAACTGGGGATCGACTTGTCCCAGCGCGACACTGGCCAAACATGAAACCGCCATAGCGAGCAGCAGCCCGCGGTGCTTCTCCATGTCCTTCAATTATATCAACTTCCGCCTCCATGCAAGCGCCGTCCATCGATTTGCCGTGCAGCGCCTGAAGCAAAGCGCCCCTCATTCGGCGTTCGCCGTTTTTCGACATTGCAATTGCGCTTGACGCCAGCGCGCCCAGCCCCTATTATGTGGCGCGTAGTAACCGTATTGTCTTAAATGCTTTGAAAACATGGCCATAGCCTCCAATTAAACTTATGCGTATCAAATCCGTTTTTTTATCCATGGTTGCCGTCCTGGCCCTGACTCCTCTGGCCCGGGCCGATGATGTCACGGTGACACTCTCCAAAGTCCACCTTTGCTGCGGCAAATGCGTCGATGGCGCCAACAAGGCCGTCTCCAAGGTGGATGGCGTCACCGCGGTCCCCGACAAGACCGCCCACACGATCGTCCTTACCGCCGCCAACACCGAGACCCTTCAGAAGGCCGTGGATGCCTTGGTTAAGGCCGGCTTTTTCGGCGAATCCAGCGACACCGGCATCAAGGTCAATAGCGAAACGGGCGCCAAAGGCGATAAAGTCCAGACGCTCAAGGTCCAGGGCGTTCACCTGTGCTGCCCAAGCTGCGTCAAGGCTGTGAATAAGGCGCTGGCGGATGTTCCCGGCGTGACCGCCAACACTGCCACAAAAGGTGCCGAAAGCTTCGAGGTGACCGGCGATTTCAAGGACTCCGATGTCTTTGCCGCCCTGCAAAAGGCCGGCCTCACCGGCAAAGTCGGGGAATAACGATTTCCGCCGACGAAGTGCATAAGGATGCGACCATGAGGGTTCGCGTCCCGAAAAGTCGTTCAGCTTTGCGGCGCTCTACATCTGCTCGGTTGTCTCGATGCCGAGGACGCCGAGTCCTTGTTTGAGGACGCGTGCGGTCACATCGCATAAACCTAGACGCGTGGCGCGGTTGGCTTCTTCGGATTTGAGCACGGGGCAATTCTCGTAGAACCGGGCGAAATGCCCGGCCAATTCGTAGAGGTATTCGCACAAAAAGTTCGGACGGTAATCCTCCGCCGCGGCGTCGAGCACCAATCCAAAGTTCAGCAGATGCCGCGCCAGGGCCAATTCCTCGGGCGCGGCCAGGACGAATTCGCCTTCGCCGCCGGTGACGCTCTCGCCGCCCTTGCGAAAAATGCTCCGTATCCGGGTGTAGGCGTAGAGAAGGTAAGGGGCGGTGTTGCCTTGCAGCGCCAGCATTTTGTCCCAACTGAACACGTAATCGCTTTGGCGGTTCTGCGCCAAGTCCGCATATTTGATCGCGCCGAGGCCCACCACGCGGGCGATCTCGCCCCTCTGCGCCTGATCCAAATCAGGGTTCTTGGCCGAAACAACCTTTAACGCCCGTTCCTCCGCCTCATCCAGCAGGTCCTCCAGGCGCACGGTTTCGCCGGAGCGGGTTTTGAAGGGCTTGCCGCCTTCACCCAAAACGGAACCGAACCAAACGTGGGCCAGTTTGACATGGGCTTCGGAATGCCAGCGGCGGAACACCGCGAAGAGCTGCTTGAAGTGCAATTGCTGCGGCGCGCCGGTCACGTAAATTATTTCATTGGGTCGCACGCTCCAGGTGCCCCCTTGCCATCGGAACAGCAGCGTGGCCAGGTCGGTGGTGGTGTAATTGAATCCGCCGTCGCTCTTGCGCACCATCGCGGGATGATCCTTCAATTCGGGAAGGTCCTCAAAATATACCATCATGGCCCCTTCGCTGGGCTGGGCCAGGCCGCGCTCGGCCAACTCATCGACCACTTTTTTGAGCATGGGCTGGTAATAACTCTCTCCCAGAGAGTAATCGAACTTCACTCCCAACCGCGCATAGACCCATTCAAATTGGGTCTGCGAGAGCGCGATCATCTCCCGCCACAGGCGCAGGTTTTCCTCGTCCCCAGCCTGCAATTTCACCAGTTCCTGGCGCGCGTTTTCCAAAACCTGGGGATCGCTCTCACACTGGGCGTTGACCAGCTTGTAAAGGCGCTCCATTTCTTCGATGGGGTTCGCTCGCAACCGTTCCGGGTCCAGATGCGACTTCCAGCCCACCAGCAATTTGCCGAACTGCGTCCCCCAATCACCGATATGATTGTCCGTAATGACGTGATGGCCAAGCAAGCGGAGAACCCGCGCCAGGGCATCCCCCAGAATGGTCGAGCGAATGTGCCCCACGTGCATCGGCTTGGCGGCGTTGGGCGAACTGAAATCAATAATAACGCAACGCGGCTCGGAGGTTTTCTGGAAGAACAAGTGCCTTCCGTCGGCCGCTTCGCGCAACGCCTGCGCGAGAGCGGAAGGCTTGAGGCGAAAGTTCAGAAAACCAGCCCCGGCCACTTCCACCGGCTCGCACCACTGGGCGATGTCCAACTTGGCCGCGACTTCCGCCGCCAACTGGCGCGGGTTCATTTTCCGGGCCTTGGCCAGGGCCATCAGCGCGTTGGTTTGATAATCGCCGAACTTCGGATCGGGGCACGGACGCACCAGCAAGGCGGCCGCGCCGGCGTCACCCAACACAATCGAAACGGCCTCTTGCAGTTTTTGTTCCAGGATTTTGTGGAGCAGGGTGGCCATCGGCCCAGGGCGCCGCTATTTGGGCGCGCAATACTTCTTGATGATCTCGAACATGGCGGCGGCGTCGGGGGCCTGTTCCAGTTCCTGGCGAAATTCCTTGTCGTGCAGCAGTCTGGCAATGCTGGCCAAAGTATGAAGATGCTTCTGAAACTGGCCCTGCGGGACCAGAAAAAGCACGACCAAACTCACCATCTGATTGTCCAGCGCCTCGAACTCGATGCCTTTCTTGGAGCGGCCCAGCGCGCCCACCACTTCCTGGATCAAATCCGTCGAGGCATGAGGAATGCCGATGCCAAACCCGATGCCCGTGCTCATGGAGGACTCGCGCTTTTTGACCACCGCCACGATGGCCTCGCGATGCTGGGGCTGGATGCGATTGGCCTTGACCAATTGTTGGATCAATTCGTCAATCGCCTCCCAGCGATTGGCCGCCGTCATGTCCGGTAGGATCGTTTCCAAACTCAAAATGTCGCCAAGATTCATAGCTTGCGGCCTCATTTCGCCTGATTCGTGGCCCATTGACAAGCGCAATCAGCGGTGCGGGCTGTGACTTATGTTGGGCCTGGTGTGACGGCCTGTTTGAGAACTTCGCTGAGAGCTAAACTCTCGATCCATTCTGCCGATCTATCCTGCCTTGCGTGCGGGGCGCGAATCGATAAAACTTCGCCGGTCATCATTTTTTGAATCTATGAACGTCCATCACCTGGAGTTGTTCTACTACGTGGCGCGCCACGGCGGGATCAGCGAGGCCGTGCGCAACATTCCCTACGGCATTCAGCAACCGGCAGTCAGCGGCCAGGTCGCGCAATTGGAGGAGTTCCTCGGCGTGACCCTGTTTCATCGCCGCCCATTTTCCCTCACGCCGCCCGGCCAAAAACTTTACCGCTTCATCGAGCCATTCTTCGCCGGATTGGACGGCATGGCCCAGGAACTCCAAGGCGGCTCCGCGCGTCAACTGCGCATCGGTTCCTCCGACATCATTCTGCGCGATCATCTGCCGGAAGTGTTGCAAGCGGCGCGCCGGAAATTCCCCACCTTGAAGTTTACCCTGCGCTCGAATTTTCTGCCGCAATTGGAAGCGATGCTCAAGAGCCGGGACATCGACCTTGCCATCACCTTGACCGACAAGAAGCCGCCCGCCGGATTCAATTCCGTGATCTTGCTGCAATTGCCCTTGATCCTCATCGTCCCCAAAGAAAGCGCGCTTACACGCACGGAAGAATTGTGGGCGCGGGACAAAATCGAGGAACCGCTCATCTGCCTGCCGGCGACGGAAATCATCTGCAAGAATTTTCAGCAGGGCCTTTCCCGTCGCGGCGTCGATTGGTTCCCGCGCGTCGAGATCAATTCGAGTGACGGCATCGAGGCCTACGTGGCCGGCGGCTTCGGCATTGGCTTGAGCGTGGCTGTACCCAAAGCCAAAATGTCCCCGAAGGTTCGCCCGCTGGAACTGCCGGGCTTTGCGCCGCTGCTGGTGGTGGCGTTGTGGCAGGGGAAACCGTCCCCGCCATTGCGCGCGCTGCTGGATGAAATGCAGTCGGCGGCCCGGCGTTTGCAAGGGCCTTCCTAATCCATTCCGTTTTCTGGTCGATCCATTTCTGCCAACCAACGGGTGAATCAAAAATAACCCTCCCCAAAGACAAGCGCAAGTATTTAAGACCTGCGTAAGTCATTGATTTGCAACACTGAGACATTTTAGCGCTATTGATGTAAATTATTCATTACAAATTACTTACAACTAATATGCGGCCCAAGTCTGACGAACTCCCATAGGCTTCGTCGAGACAACCCTCGTTGCCCAGTCCGCCATAGCTCCGCCTGGCGGAGCGACGGAGGAAGCCTTCATCCTTGTCTTGCCGCGCACCCGCCGCAAGTTTGACTGGGTTTGACCGGGTTTGACTAAGTCATTCATAATCCTAATCCTAAATCCTGCCGAACCCCCATTCCGCTCCCGTGCAACTCCATGTGCCATAGGAACTTCCACCTCACAGGTTTGATTTGGTTTGATTAGGTTTGATTCGGTTTGAAC
>PLIU01000153.1 GCA_003140095.1 Verrucomicrobiales bacterium
AATCCGCCAAGTCGGGTTAGTATAACTTGATGCAACTTTTAGCATTACTCAAAATAGCGCTCGCCCTGTGCCTGGCACGGGGAAGGCTTCTTGACGGCTGTCGTATGATGACGTCCAGAGTTCCGAACGGCGGTGAACACAGAGAATGAAAACAATTATTGACAGCCAACATCTGCGGGTTTACGCAGTTCTGGCGCAAACCTCCAATCTCAGCCGCGCGGCCGAAGAATTGCAGATGACGCCCTCCGGCGTGAGCCACTGCTTGAAGGCGCTGGAGGCGGATTTGGGCTGCCGGTTGTTCGTCCGCCATTCGCGCAAGTTTGTCCTGTCGCAGATCGGCGGCGAGTTTCTCGCCGGAGCGGAACAAATACTGGACCAGATGAAGGCCATGCGGAGCAAGATCAGCACCTGGAACAACTGGCGCCAGGGCCAGTTGCTCATCGGCGCGAACAGCACCGCGTGCCAGTTTTTGCTGCCGCCCGTATTGCGCGAATTCCGCGAGAGCTTCCCCGGCTTTACCATCAAGATCGAGCAATGCTCTTCGCGGCAGGCCGTGGCGCTGCTCTTGGACGAAAGGCTCGACCTGGCCCTTCTAACGGAAGGCTCCGAGCGTTCGCCCAACATCGAGTTCAGCCCGGTGGGAGAAGACGAGTTGCAATTCACGGTCAACCCGCTGCATCGCTGGGCCGTCAAACGCAAAGTCCAGCGGGAGGACATTCCCAACGGCAAACTCATTCTGCCCGAACGCAGCGGCAATACTTACGCCATCATTGAATCCTATTTCCGCGCCACAAACATGAACATCCAGCCGTTCATCGAAATCGCCAACGAACAGGCCATCAAGGAGTTTATCCGGCTGGATATGGGCGTGGGCATTCTCCCCAAGTGGCTGGTGGCCGATGAAATCAAGCAGGGATTGCTGGTCACTCTGCCAATGGGACGGCGACGCTTGAGGCGCCGCTGGGGTGTGCTCCATTCCAAGAAACGCACTCTGAGCCTGGCCGACAACCTCTTCATCAATATCAGCCGAAGCGTCTTTCAGTCGTTGCTTCGATCTTCGGAAGTCTGAATTCTGTTCTGAAATCCACAGAGCGACACCGATTGCGGGGCAGCAACAACCGAATTCGAACTTGCCGTAAACATAACTGCTAGTTTGAGGTTCTCGGCGCGGAAAATATTGTTTCTTTTTGCTCAGAAACGTGTCGCCTTTTAGCCATGCTGCCCGCTCCTTGCCCAGTTCCATCAACTCGAGCCGCCCCTATACTGTCAACACTAGTTACCAACGCCTCCACATGCATGATCTGCCACCGCCTCGATCCCGGACTGCCGTGAGAACGACGCCTTCGCCGAAAGCCGAATCCGCGGCGAAACCATCGCCGCTGAAAACTTTCTCCACGACCCAGCAGCTTGTCGGACTGGATGGGTGATGTTTTTTTGTTGCGCGAACATCAAGCTTCAGCCGCAACAATTGGATTTGGCTCTGGACAGGAAATTATTAGGCCGCTGTGCCGATAAGGAAAAAACAGATCGCAGACTGAATGGCTGACTTTCAGCGATTCGAAGGCAACTGTTCTTTTCATAAATTTCCTGTTGTTCTGAAGTTATCAGTCACGACTGAGCTCGGCCGGCTGACGCAAGCAGCCGTTGCCGCGCACAGCAGCCAAATCTGTGGCGAATTGAAGAAACTAGTTTCCGGCCTTTTACGCGTAATCGCCACTGATCGCCACCTTTGGACTTGACCCTGCCGGAATAGATGCCAAATTCAACCAGCAGAAACAGATTTGGGATCTTGGCTGGCTTCCAGGTCTGTGTTCGCATGGAGAGGTGGCTGAGTGGCTGAAAGCACCGGTTTGCTAAACCGATGTACGGGTTAAACCGTACCGGGGGTTCGAATCCCCCCCTCTCCGCCATTTGACTTCTCGTGTCCAAACGTGACAAAGGGTGACAGGCCGTGACTTTTTCCTATGAAAACCGGGTTTTTTTCGTCCTTTAAAACGCTCGCGGTTGTGACAGGCATGGACACCGATTGACCGCCTTGGACTAAAATTCCAGTGTCTTTTCCGGTGTGCTCTGTTCCATTCGCCCCAAAACCGAATTCCGGCAACTTTGCCAACGAAGCCGCCACCGGCACTTTTTCGCTGTCGGTGTAGGTTTCCAGCGCCAGGCGAGGGCTTTTGTGCCGCATCAATTTCATGCGCACCGCATCCGATACGCCCGCAATCGCCAGGTTGGTGTCGTATGTCCCGCGCAAAGCGTGGAAATCCAAGCGCCGTCCTTGATCGTCCTTAAACGCAACACCCGCCGCCGAGAGATGTTCCCGCATTTGATTCATGGTCGGCATCCGCCCCGCCAGAACCAATCTATTCGTCGGCATCCCCGGCGCACGCAGCTTTTTTAGCTCTGCCACCAGTTGCCGCCCCAAATACACTTTTGCGGGTGTCCGGGTTTTGGTCGTTGCGGCCCGCACCAGCGCGAACGGTTGTGCCGCGTCCAGGTGCAAATCGCCCCATTCCTGCTTTGACAAGTCACCACGCCGCAAACCAGTCGTTACCGCCGCGAGATAGGCCACGGCATAATCCCCGGCCTTGCTCAATAACCCTTCCATTTCCGCTTGAGTGGCGGCCCGACGCTTGAGCGTTTCCAGTCCGCGTCCGTCGGTTTTCTTCACGCGTTTAAACGGGTTGGCGGCCAGTTCCTCGTTTTCTTCCAGCCATGCCAGCATCGAAAACATAGAGGCGCGATATTCATTCCGCGTCTTGATGGAAAGTTTGCCCGATTTGTTCTGCCGCCAGAGTTCAAACGACTTCGCCGTGACAACCGAGAGATAGTGCCACCCGCAATCCGCAATGAGGTTGCGGACGCGCGTTCCGACATGGCTGATATGGCTCGCGCTCCGGTTCAGTCCTTTCATGTAGGCCAGAAATTCTGTCAAATGGTCAGTCAGCAATCGGCTGGCGGCATCGCGCAACACACGCGGAGCGATGATGCCGCTTAATTCCCGTTCTTTCTCGCGGATGAAATCATTTTTCAATTTTTCCGCAGGCTGGAGTTCCTTCGCATTGAGCGAAAACTGTCCCTGGCCATGGCCCTTCACCGAACAGAACAGATGATAATACTTTGATATGACCACCCGCCCGCTTTTGCGGCGTCGAAGTTTGCGCACTCTGACATTAACTTTTTCCATAAATTACGTTCCTTTTTGTTTCCGTGCCATTAAGACGGCAGCCACTTCCAACCAGTCAAAACGAACACAACCGCGAAACTTGTCCGGTTTGGGCAATTTTCCCTCATCAACGTCCCGGCGGATGGTTCGTTTATGAATCCCAAATCGCGTTGCCAGATCATCATAGCTCAACCAACGTTGCTCCGAATTCACCGGCGGCAGCGACGCGGCCCCGGTCATGTCATTTTCACCGTTCTTTTGTTCCATAATCATCCCCTTTTTCCGTTTGTTTTTTCTCTTTCAATGCTTCCTGAATCTCCCGACGAATAAACGCTTTGGTTTCTCTTTCCAGGTGTTTGTCCGTGTAGCGAACCTTGCGGTTCTTTCTATCCTCGGGATCCTTTTCAAGAAATTCTTGGCTCGCGTGCCTTGGCTCAACGATTTCGACCTGTCCCCGCTTTTCCTCAATTTCCTTGGCCCATGCCATGCACTCCGAAACTGGAATATACACAAAGGGACTGGCCTTGGCTTTTCGCAAATTGCCAAAAAAAGTCCTTTCGTCATGCACCACATAAAAGAACAACGCCGTCAGCCGCCCTTCTTGCATCCGCTTATGAACCGCCGCCCGGCTCACGGGCACGAACATGCAAACGCCGCCCGGCGAAACGAACTGGTCTTCAAATTCCTTGTCCATCGCAACGCACCATTCCCCGGATTCTTTGAAAGTGCCTTCCCGGCGGTACATGCGCGTGCCCTTCTGCTGCTTGCCGACCAGCTTTTTTCTTTCCGGTGTCGTCATCTGCAAATATGGGAGCTCAGTTGCCATTCCTTCCACCATAAGGCAAATGGAAGAATTGTCCACTTATAAGTTTTACCCCGTAGCGCACAGACTATTGGGCCGCCTGGTTTCCCTGCTACGTGTTCCCGCGTTGTCATCCGACTTGCTGAGTACACCAAGACCGAGCCGAATGCCAACACGCGAACGCTCCGCCCCGACGAGTGCCTGGTCGTCTCCTCATTGTCCCCAGCATTGCGCCACAATTGCCCTCGCAACACTGGGGCCAATGCCCCCATAACCAGGAGTGTGCTGGGCGTAAGACATAATTCTTCAA
>PLIU01000290.1 GCA_003140095.1 Verrucomicrobiales bacterium
GCTGGCCACTAACCACTGTCCACGGTCCGCTCCACCCCCGCCATCCCGCTGTCCTCCTCCTTCTTTCACAATCAAAACCATACTCATAATCCCCATCGCACTAGTGTACTTTCCCAGAAGTAGTGATCATCCTTGTTTTGCCTTCTCCGNNGGTTTGACTGGGTTTGACTGGCCCGCTTTCCGCCGGCCTCTTTCGCCACCAACCACTGGCCACTAACCACTGTCCCCTGTCCACTTCACATCCACGCTCGACCCTTTCGCAGGTTTGATTTGGTTTGATTTGGTTTGACCGGGATTGATTGTTTCGGGAGGGGCGAGCAGCCCGCAATGCGGGCCGCTTCGAATTTGTTCTGACTCCTGCGAGCCCTTGACCTTTTCTAGTTTGATAGAGTTGGACTGAGTTTGACCGGGTTTGACTGCGCGGTTGTGTCGCAGCCTGATTTTCTGCTTGGCTTTCGCCACCGGCTAGCCAATTTTCGACCACGACCCCCGCCGCCGCAGGTTTGATTTGGTTTGATTCACCTTGATTAGCCTTGATCCGGCTTGAACCATTCAGCCTGGCGTTGGTCTTTTCCCTCTCCTGTGGGAGAGCGTTAGGGTGAGGGCAATCCTCGGCGGCGGGGTTCCAACGATGCCGAACCCAGCCCTCGTAACCGCCCCTTTTCCATGCACTTAGTGCGGATGAGCATAAAAATCTCATGCCACAACCATCCTACGAATGCCGAGCTGCGTCAAGTGGCGCGGCGACACCAAAATCTAAGGCTCCGCATTTTATGGCTGGGGGAGCGCACGCGCCCCCGCGTGTGGCGGTCGGCGCCCTCGCCCCATGAGATGACGCAGGCTATCTCACGGGGCTCGCCGACCGCTTCTTTCACAGTCATATGTGGTTCCTATCGCAGCATTCAGGCGCAGCACGCGCGTTAGGTTAGGATTTGGGCGACACCAAAACTGAGCCGACGCATGAACCAACTAGGGCAATGCCCCGCCAGCATGGCACTTTGGCTTTCATCCTTGCTACGTCGCTGTCACAATCATTCCGCAAGAGATTCACTGTCGTGAGATGTATGAGAGTTGTTGGCCATGATGAACGCCTGCCAGGCCTGCCAGGCCTGCCAGGCAAGCTTTGGCCAATCCCGGTTGACCTTCTTCTCACAGAGATGAAGCATGGCATGTCTATGCCAGTCGCGTGGGTCAAGTTCGTAACTCAAGATCCACGAGCGAGCAGGCGGATTGTCCGGGCACTATTTTCGCATGTGAGGTCGGGCGGCTTGCTTTTAGATGACTCGGACGAAACGCCTAGCAAGTCGCAAGAGCCAACCGCCGTCGGCGCTTTCTGTTCCGCTGTCGCGGGCCACGTCACCGGTCGGCGGTGGCTCAGCTTTGGAAAGTTTGGCGGCATTACGCGTATGCGCCGAATTGCATCATTCATTCTGTTGTGCGGAGTAGGTTTCGTTTGTGGATGTTCCGCGATTGGCTCTCGCGTTGTTGGTGACAGATACTTTTCCGGTGTGCGTTGTGACTATGCAATGGTTTTCGAGCGAAGCAGCATTGATCCGTCTTCGCGAGTTCATCCGGTGCTGGCAGTTGTTGACACGCCGTTTTTCTTTGTTGGCGATATTCTGTTCTTACCCTACGATGTTTATGAGGGTTGCGATTCATCACCCATCACCAATGCCGTTGCATCTAGTTCACATGATTAGAGTGAGTTCACACACGCCGCCTCACAAGTCGCCGGAGCCAACCGGCGTTGGCGCTTGTCGTTCCGCTGTCGCGGTTCCCGTCACGAGTCGGCGGTGGCTCAGGTGGCTGCACACGCAGTGAGCGACCGCGCACAACTGAGGTTGATTCTCGCCTGCGTCGTCGGGGACTCTTTGCGGGAGTTCGCCAGCCAATTCCAAACGCTCCTCCCTCGGGATTTCGTCCGCCGCGCGCTTGAGTTCAACAATGCCCATTATTTAATTTTCCTGCAAACGACAAACGGGTCCTCGGGAGACGGTATTTGAAAGAATCTGACGCCAGATACCAACTCCCTAAGACCCCGATGGCCTACTCCACAGGCTTGTGGAGGCCTCCTGATGATTAGTTCCCTCTCGACGTCTGCAACCAGCTCCAGCAATATGTCCACTAACTGCTAATGTGAAAAAACGCCTCTGGCAAATTCACTCCTGGATGGGTCTTCTCGCCGGGATCGGCCTTCTTGTCATCGGTCTTACCGGCAGTCTGTTGGTTTTTCACGATGAACTCGATGCGGCCACCGCGCCGGGCCTGTTCCTGGCCCAGCCTGCTTCGTCCACACGGCAGCCGCTCGACCTTCTTTTTGCCAACGTTGAAAAAGCCCTGCCTGACAACGAAATTTCCAGTTGGTTGCCCGCCTCCGAACCTGGCGCGGTTGATAGGGTCTTTGTGGTAAAGCACCATCACCACGAACGTCTTCTCGTGACCGTCAATCCCTATACGGGCGCCATTCTCGCCAGCCCGTTGGATGCTCGCCGCACAGTAACGGGCCGCATTATGGAATTGCATTATACCTTTTTCGCGGGCCGCATCGGAACTCTTCTGGCCGGGCTTTTCGCCGTTCTCCTCTGCCTGCTCGGTCTGAGTGGATTCTGGATCTACCAGAACTTCTGGTCGAACTTCATCCGGCTCCGCTGGCGGGCCAGTCGCCAAATATTTCTTTCCGACCTCCACCAAACCGTCGGCATCGCCACGGTGGTCTTCCAACTCATCCTCGGTTTTACCGGCGCCTACTGGAATATTCCCGACGCCCTTCGACAGTTCCGTTTCCCAAACGCACACCCGCCCGAAATTACCGCGCGGCATTGGTCCCGAAACATTTCACTGGATGCGCTGCTGGATCGGGCCCGCCAGGACTTGCCGGGCTTTCAACCTACCTTCATTGGCTTCCCCGCCATTTCCGGGGCGGACCTGCAAATCCTCGGCCATGCCGGCGGCGCTTTTCGCAGCGATTACGACTGCACGGCCGTCTTCGACGCCCAATCTGGAGCCCGCAAGTCAATAAGAGATATTCGCAAAGCCGGTCTCAGGGACCAAATCACCGACACTTTTCGTCCGCTCCATTACGGAACGTTCGGCGGACTCTTCATAAAAATCGTCTGGTGCGCGGGCGGTCTGACGCCGGGTCTGCTGGCCATCACCGGTTACCTCATGTGGCGCCGGCGTCAACTTGGGTCCAAGCCTAAAAATTAGTAAACGTGATGCGGTTTAACGATTGACCGCGGCGCTTTTAACTGCCAGTGATGAAGAAAGTATGTTGCGTTTTTTCATCGCCCTCGCGGCGCTTGCAGTCGCGGCCACCCTGGCCGGCGCGCAGGAAAATATTCCCACCTTTCACAAAATCCAGTTGACGGACCAATTCTGGGGCGAAGGCGCGGATTTCGCGGATTTCAACCACGATGGCAAAATGGACATCGTTTCCGGGCCGTTCTGGTACCAAGGCCCGGATTTCAAGGTGCGCCACAAATACTGCCCGGCCGATCAAACCTTCAACGCCACCAACGCCGCGGGGAAAGTGGTCACGATCGACGGGTTCGAAGGCGCCCTGGGCGTCAACAACGCCTACTCCCAGGATTTTCTCACCTTCACTTGTGACATCAACGGCGACGGCTGGGCGGACATTGTCATCGTCGGGTTTCCCGGTCAGGAAACGTTTTGGTACGAGAATCCCCAAAACAAGGAGGGCTTTTGGCCCCGGCATACGATTATTGACTCAACGGATGACGAATCGCCCGCTTTCGGCGATCTCCTGGGCCACGGCCAATCGGTGCTCATCTGCATTTCGGGCAATTATCTGGGTTATGCCGCGCCGGATGGAACGCATACGGCGGAGAAATGGACCTTTCACCGGGTTTCGCCCAAGAAGAACGAATATCAAAGGTTCACGCACGGCCTGGGCTTTGGCGATGTCAATGGCGACGGCCGCAACGATATTTTGCTCAGGGACGGCTGGTACGAACAACCGGCGTCGCTGGAAGGCGACCCGGAGTGGAAGTTTCATCCCTACCCGTTCGCGCCCAACGGCAGCTCGACCATGTTCGCCTACGATGTCAACGGCGATGGTCTCCCCGATGTCATCACGTGCCTGAATCCGCACGGATTCGGCCTGGCGTGGTACGAGCAATTGCCGCAAAAGGACCAGCAGGGAGAGATTCAGTTCAGGCAACATCTGATTTTAAATCCGGACGCCACGCCCAACTCGTACGGCGTCGTGTTTTCCCAACCGCACTCCATCGCGCTGGCGGACATCGACGGCGACGGGTTGAAGGACATCGTGACCGGCAAGCGGTTTTGGGCGCACGGCAAAAACGGCCCCGACCCGCAATCCAATGAAGCGGCGGTGCTGTATTGGTTCAAGCTGGTGCGCGGGCCCAATCATACCGCCGAATTCGTTCCCCATTTGATTGACACCAATTCCGGCGTCGGCACCGAGGTGGTGGTCGGCGACGTCAACGGCGACCATCGCCCCGATGTTGTGGTGGGCAACAAGAAGGGGACGTTTGTTTTTCTGCAAGTACCACCGCCCGCGAACCATTGAGAACCCATTATGACAAGACGAGCCTTCCTGCAATCCTCCCTGGCCGTGGCCGGCGGCGGAGCAGCCGTTTCCAGTCTGGCCGCCCCGGCCGAGGAGACCGGCGGCACCCTTCATCAATACTACGAATTGCGGCTCTACCACCTGCGGCGCGGGCCGCGGATGGATTTATTTGACAAGTTCTATACCGAGGCCGCCCTGCCCGCCCTGAACCGCGCCGGCATCGCCCAAGTGGGCGTCTTTAGCGTGGCGGTGGGGCCCGAAAGCCCGACCATGTACGTGCTGCTGGCCTATCCTTCGCTGGAGGCGCTGGCCGGGACGCGCGCGCGCATGGACGCGGACGCGGAGTTCCAAAAGGCCGGCGCGGAATTCCTGAACGCGCCCGCGACCAATCCGGCCTTCGTGCGGGTGGAAAGCTCGTTGATGATCGCCTTCGAGGGCATGCCCAAACTTGAAGTGCCGTCGTTCCCCGCCGGCGGCGCATCACGCATGTTCGAGTTGCGCACTTACGAAAGCCACAGCCGGAAAGCGCACTTGAAAAAGGTCGAGATGTTCAACGTGGGAGAAATCTCCATTTTCCGGCGCACCGGCTTGACGCCGGTCTTTTTCGGGCAAACCATGATCGGCAGCCGCCTGCCGAACCTTACTTACCTGCTCGGCTTCGAGAACGCCGAGGCCCGCGAGAAGGCCTGGAGCACCTTTGTAGCCGACGACGAATGGAAGAAGCTGCGCGCGACTCCCGGCTACACTGACGCCGAAATTGTGAGTAACATCAGCAATGTTCTATTGCGGCCCGCGCCCTATTCGCAGATTTGAACGGTTGGTGAAGGCCGGATTTGAACCCATTGCCACGATCATTTTACGAGCCGTCGGCGGCGGTGGTTGCTCCACGCTTGCTGGGCCATTGGCTGATCCGCAACTCGCCTGACGGCCCGTGCGGCGGGCCTATCGTCGAGGTGGAGGCTTACTCGGAGGATGATCCCGCCTCGCACGCCTTCGGCGGGGAGAGGACCCGCAATCGCGCCATGTACGGGCCGCCGGGACATGCCTATGTTTATCTCATTTACGGCTTTCACTGCTGCGTCAATGCCGTGTGCCGGCCCGTGGGCCGCGCGGAGGCCGTGCTCATCCGCGCCATCGAAGCCGAAGCGGGCTTGGAGGTGATGCGCCAAAACCGGCCAGCCGCCACGAACTTCGCTCTCACCAACGGTCCGGGAAAACTTTGCGCGGCGCTGGCCATCAATCGAAAACTCGATGGCGTGGATTTGTGCGACGCCGCCGCGCCGCTCTTCATCGCCAGAAGCCCGGACTTGGCGCGGTTCCGACGGCAGCGCGGCCCGGTGGCGGCTTCCACGCGCATCGGCATCACCAAGGCGGCGAGCCTGCCCCTGCGTTTCTATCTCGGCGGCAGCCCGTTCATTTCGCGACGTGTGCGAGCAAGCGCGGCGCCATCCAGCGGATGATGCGTCCATGCAATCCCGGCGTGGCCAAAACACTGATGTGTCCATGGCGCAAGCGCCAAATATCGGGCTGATCCCAGGCGAGCCACAATTCCTCCATGGTTTCGACCGGCACAAACAAATCGTGGATGGACTCAATCAACAGAATGTTCTGCCGGGGCAGAGCGGGCCGGCCTTCGGTCAGATTCAATTTGCCGACGGCCACGGGGCGTCCTTGCCACGCCGGCCGGATGCCACGGCAAAAAGCCGCTTCCTCCAACATGCGATCCAGGCGCGCCACCGGAACCAGGAGAACAGCGCAGCAGAAATGGGCATCATAACACACGGTCAGTCCCGCCAGCCAGCCTCCGAGGGAAACGCCCAATAATCCGACCGCCGGGCAGCCTTGCTGGCGGATCCATTCGGCCAAGGAACGCGTTTCCGCGACCGCCTGCCGGGCCGCCTCGACCGTCCGCAAAATATCGGGGCACAGGAAATTGCTCCAAGCCCCAAGCTGCCGCGGGCTGCGTTGAAAGTGGAAAGGCGCTTCCAACGTGGCCGCGTTAATCCCGCGGCGATTGAATTGCGCGGCCAGGAAAGGAAACCTAAAATAATGATTGACAGCGTCATTCCAGCCGTGCAGCAGCAGAATAGCCGGACGCTCCTGCCACCGCTCGGCGCAGCGATAGAACCGGCCATGCACCGTGTTGTTTTCCGCGAAAGGGCCGGGCCGGGGAGTTTCAAATTGAAATCCAACGGCCCCGGCGAATTGAACCTTAGCCGGTTCGACGTTCGCCGGAATAAAATCCGGGCTGTCAACCACTTGCTGCGCCTCCGTCAGGCGCGGGTCTCTGCCGTCTGGCAATGGCATGCGCGCGGCGGCAAGATAGATGGCCGACCGGTCCAGCAATCTGGAAAGGCCCGGCATCATGGCGCTTGAAATCGAGTCTGCTTCGTCATGCCTTCATAGGCGAAAACAAAGCCCTTCTTAAGCGGGAGCGTGTTTGAATTGGCGCGGGCGGCGCGTGGGAATTCATTCCACGACGCAAAAGCTTCCCTTGGAATCAACCGAAAGAGAATGGGGTCCGGCAAAGAGTGCGGGGTTAGTTTGGGAATCAGGCCGGTTAGTCGTGCCATCGGCCTCTCTGCCGTCCCCCAATTGAGCGGCCAGGTTGTTGTGCGCGTGCAGAATTGTCACGCGGCTGGCCAAATCAGGAATGTGGAGAAAACCCTTGCGCTGACAGAAGCAACAGGGATTGCCCACCATGGCCGCCAGGTTGCGCTTGTGGTCGAGTTCGAGATCAAAAGCCCGGAGGCGGTATTTCGTTCCTTCCGGCTGCGGGCCCCAATGGGCAGCCAACTCGCAGGCATGGCGGCGGTTGCCCAAGCGCATGGTCGCCTCGGTTTCGCCAGACGCACTGTTGCGCGAGGCGACAGCCAAGCCCGCGCCGGCGCAGGCCAGAAAATCGCTTCGTGTCAACCGTTTAGGAATCAAATGATCAATCATAATGCCGTCAATCATACCGGCAAACGCACTGTAAGACGAATACTCAAACAGAGCAAGACCTTTAAGCAAAATGATTTCCAGTCAAAAACAGGAGATTCAAGGCGGCCGCGTTTTGGCGGACATCTTAATGAGGGCGAGACGGCGGGAGAGGACCCTGCGTCACGCAATTTCCGCCGTCGCGATGGAAAAGACGGGCGGCAGATCGTCCGCCAGCAAACGCCAACTCTCGCCTTCGTCGTCCGAATGGAAGACTTTGCCCGTGTTGGAGCCGAAATAAACGCCGGCCGGGTCGAGCGCATCGGCGGCCATGCCTTCCCGATAGATGCCGCCGTAAAAATCTCCCGCCGGCAAACCGTTGCCCAAAGTCACCCACGAATTCCCGCCGTCGCGACTGCGAAAGACGCGCAGCTTCCCTCCCGGCGGACAACGGAATTCGGCGCCTTGCAAGGGAATGACGTACAACGTCTGCGCCTGGCGCGGATGCAGCGCCAGCGGAAAGCCGAAATCCGACGGCAAGCCCGCGCTAATCTCGTCCCAGGAGCGCCCGCCATCGGCGCTACGATAGACTCCGCAATGGTTCTGCTGGTAAAGCACGGCCTTGGCTCCGCCGGTCATCAGCAGCTTGTGGACGCATTGGCCGTATTCGGGGCGCTTGTCCGGCAAGAATTCCGCGCGCGTGCCTCGATTGGCCGTGTGCCACGCCGCCCCGCCGTCTTCGCTGCGGAATACCCCGACGGACGAGATGCCCGTGAACATGCGGCTGGGATGGGAGTGATCAATCACAATGGAATGCAAACATAGACCGCCCGCGCCGGGATTCCATTTGGCGCGCGTCGGATGCGCCGTGAGCGTGGCCACTTCGCCCCAAGTCTGGCCGTTGTCCTCGCTGCGGAACAGGGCGGCGGGAGCGACTCCGGCGTACAAAACGCCCCGCTCATTCGCGCGGCCCGGTTCAATGTGCCAAAGCCGTTCCAGTTTCAGGCCGGAGCTTTCCGCGAATTTGGGATTGAGGGTGGCCGGTTCCCAATGCCCGCCCAAATCCGGCGAGGAAACAAGCTCGCAGCCGAACCAGGAGTCGTTGGCCGTGGCAAAAATGCGCCCGGTGCGCGCGTCGAATATGGCATGATTGATTTCCCGTCCAGGATGGAACGGGCCGCTGGCTGACCAATGCCGGCGGTCCGGGCTGGTGAAAAGAAACAAGCCCTTCTTGGTGCCGACGAGCAATAAAACTTTGGCGCTCATAGTTGTGGTTTGGGGCGGCAACCAAGCCGCGCCGGCGACGAATCAATTCATACGACACGGATGCCCGCGGCGTCAAATTGTTTTTTGGCGTTTTCCAGCAGATCGGACTTCACGCCGGCCACGGCGTTAGCGTCGTCGCACGAGGCGGCCAGCGTCAAGAGGACACCCCTGCTGGTCACACGCGCGAAATAACAGCCGTCCACCTGCGCGATTGTAGGCTGGGCCTTGGCCACCTCCAGTAGAATCTGGCGCGCCCTGGCCGCGTCGCTGCCGGCGGCGATGTATAGGGAAACACCGCAAGGCGTGCGCGCGGCCGCGCGCGCCGGGGTGTGCGAAAGATTCACGCTGGCCTGGCTGGCCATATTGCTATTCGGGATAACCAGCAACCGCTGGTCCGCCGTGCGCAGCAAAGTGTAACCGAGATCGATGTTCACGACTATGCCGGTTTCCAGGCCGGTCGGGGCCGTCACCTGCACGCGGTCGCCGAGTTTGAACGGACGGTAAAGGATAAGCGAAACCCCCGCGATCAGGTTGCCGAGGGTGCTCTGCGCGGCCAGACCGACGACGACCGAGGCGACACCCATGCCGGCCAGCAGCGAAGTGCCCAATGTATTTAAATGCGGAATGAGGTGCGCGTAAAAAACGAAGGCGCCGAGGTAGATTCCCGCGCTGGCCAATTTGCTCAAAAACCGGATGCCGGTCACGTCCGCGCCGGCTTTCTCGGCGCGGTCGAGGTAACGGTGGATGGCCATCTTGACGGCCCGGCTGATCAACCAAGCCGCTACGAGGGCGATCAGTCCGTAAGAGGCGGCGCCGAGCGCCGTGTGCGGATTCGTCAAGTCAAAGATGATCTTCCATATTTCATCACTTATCATGGATGACAAGAGGAACCCTGAAGGCGTCCACTTTCAAGCCTTCTCATAAGTCCGCGCCAGGATTTGGCCGCGCTCCAGTTCCACTACCTCGTCGCAGAGAGCCTGGATTTCCTGCCGGTCATGGCTGACGTAGAGCATCGGCACTTGGAATTCGTCCCGCACGCGCGCGAGATAAGGCAGGATCTTCGCCTTGAGCGCGGCGTCGAGGCCGGCCAGCGGCTCGTCCAGCAGCAGCAGCTTGGGCGAGGTCAGCAGCGCCCGCGCCAGCGCGACGCGCTGCTTTTCGCCTCCGGAAAGTTCCGTCACGCCGCGCCCGGCCAGTGGCCCGATTTCCAAAACCGCAGCCACGTGCTCGTAGCTGAAGAGACCATCGCGCGGCGCCGACGGCTTGCAGCCGTAAAGAAGATTCTTGCGCACGGGCAAGTGCGGGAAGAGCGCCAGGTCCTGCGGCACGTAGCCGATTTGCCGTTGTCGTGGCGGCAGGGCGAGTCCGAGCGCCGTGTCCGTCAGGACGCGTTGCTCCAGTTGGATGAGCGCGCTCTGCGGCCTGCGCAAACCCGCGATCAAATCCAGCAATGATGTTTTGCCCGCGCCGGACGGGCCGAAAATGGCCGTCACCTGGCCGGCCAGTTCCACATCGACTTGGAGAACAAAGTCCGCCAGCGGGAGGGAAATGTTTTTAAGGAGGAGAATCATGGCAAACTTCTCCAACTGCGCTGGCGCAAGAACCATCCGCCCACCCAGACAGCGGCAAAGGCCAGCACGACGGCAATGCTCAGCAACCGGAAGGCGGTGGCGTCCTGCCCCAGTTGCACGGATTCGTAAATGGAAAGCGACAACGTGGCCGTTTGACCCGGAATGTTGCCGGCGACCATGATGGTCGCGCCAAATTCGCCCAAGGCGCGCGCAAAAGCCAGGATCGTGCCGCCGATGATGCCACGCCAGGCCAGCGGAACCGTGATGGAGAAAAACACGCGCCATTCCCCCGCCCCAAGCGTCCGCGCGATTTGCTCGAAGCGCGGATTGACTTCCGCAAAAGCCGCGCGCACAAACATCACCAGCAAGGGAAAGGACATCACGGCCTGCGCCGCCAGCACCGCGCGCCAGGTGAACGCCATATCGAGGTGGATCCTGTCGTGCATAAATCCGCCCAACAAGCCGCGCCGGCCCAGCACCTTGAGCAGAATCAACCCCGTCGCCACCGGCGGCATGACCAGCGGCAGCATGACCAGCGTTTCGACCAGCGATTTGCCTGGCCAATCATGACGGGCCAGCAGCCACGCCGCCGCCAACCCCGCCGGCAGAATCAGGAGCGTGCTCAAGGCCGAGACCCAGGCCGTGAACCAAACTATTTGCCACTCCTGGCTCATGGCGTCCCGTCCCGCACGATGAACCCAAATTCGGCGAACACTTTCCCCGCCGCCGGCGAATCGAGGTAGCGCAAAAATCGCTTCGCCGCGGCCGGCTGCGGCGAGTCCTTCAGCGCCGCCATCGGTTCGCTGATCTTTGGGGTGTCGGCCTCCGGCGCTTCGTAAGCGATCTTCACCCGTTTCGAGATGGCGGCATCGGTTTTATACACGATGGCCGCCTCGACGTCGCCCGACTCCACCGCCGCCAGCGCGCCGCGGACATTGGCAGTCGGAACTACCTTTGGCTCGATGGCGCGCCAAAGATTTTGCTTCCGCAAAAACTCCCGCGCGTACACTCCCGCCGGCACGGCCTGCGGATCGGCGAGCGCGACGCGGCTAACAGAAGGCCTGGCCAAATCGCGCGGCGTGGAAATCAAAAGCGAACTGTCCGCCGCCACAATGATGACGAGCCGATTGGACAACCGGCTCTGGCGCGATGCGGGGAGAATCAGCCCTTTGTTTTGCAATCGGTCCATTTGCGCCTCATCGGCCGAGAAGAAAATATCCGCCGGCGCTCCCTCCTCGATTTGGCGCGCCAGCAGGCTGGAGCCGGCGAAATTGAAGACGATTTTGTCGTCGGTCTCCCGTTCGTACTGCGAGGCGATTTTGGCCAGGCTGTCGGTCAAACTGGCGGCGGCGAAGACTGTCACCGTAGCAGCAGAAGCGGCCCGCGCGTCCGCGAACAGAAGCAGACAGAGAAGGCATTTGAGGGCAGCGGAGATGCGCATGGAGATATATCGTACCTCGCCAAACGAACCCGCGTCAAGCCCATGGCCGCAACGCAGCGACTCAAGGGAAATGCAGCAAACGTTGCCTAATCAATTTCCGCAGGCACATGGCTTGTGCGCCTTACAACGGAAGTTGCTCGACTCGATTCTTCCAGTAGTCAGGGTCGGTGGCTTTGGCAATCAATTCCAAATCCACGATCATTTGACCAAAACTGACTTAGCGTTGGTGCGCAAAGATCAAGCCGGCAAAGGATTCCCCAGTCCGTTGCCAATTTTCAGCCAGTACTCGAAAGCGGATATCTTGCGTTACCATAACTCGGTTTTCCGAGGTGGCCAGCGCAAGAAGCCGATCGTCCGGCAATCCACTTACCTCTTGTTCGGCCGCGGCCAGCACGTCCACGCCGCGTGAGCGAAGTTGCAAAACCACGGTTCGCGGCACATGCACATGCACATCCGCATATAAGCCGACAGGCATCAGCGACGATGCTGCTCCTTGAGGCGAAGAAGCAGTGGCGAAGTCGGATGCGCCTGCTTCCACGCTTCAGCTTCCCGGTACTCAGCGGCCAACTCTTGGTCGATTTCTTCGCGATGATCAAAGTAGTAAGTCATGGCCGCATGCACCTGAGCGTGGGTCAAGTACGGGTAATTGAGTGCGATTTCCTCGGCCGACCAGCCTCTCCAGATGTAATCTGTCACAATCATGGCGACACGCGTCCGGGAGTGGCCATCAAGCCGCGCCGGCTGGACCTTCTCTTTTACGATGTGCGGATAGGTTGCTTCCAGCGGCATTAAACATCGCAGTTTAAGCAGGGTTCGTCAACTGCGCGCTGGATGCGTTTGCCCTGCGCAGCACTTTGCGATGGGCGCTGGTGAAGGGCAGCCTTTTTATCTGCGCTGGTGTCTTCCAGGCGGCTCCGGCGGCGGCGGCAGAGGAGGCCGAGCCGGCGGGAAGTTCGGCGCGGTAGGCTTCCAACAGAATGCGGTAGCGGGTGATCGAGTGCCGGACGCGGAAGAAGGGAGCGCGGGCCAATATTTTGAAGGGAGCGACAGACGGACGGAGATTGTTCGTGTTGACATCCACTTCGACATTGGGAAATTCCCACAGGCCGGCATTGACCACGCTGGCGGGACGCCGCCGCACCAGCAGGCGTGCCCCGTCGCTGACGACCAGGGCAATGAACCGCCGCTGGGTGACGGCCGTCCGAGGCGCCGGCGTGGGAAATTCGTCTACACGCTTCCGGCGCAAGGCGAAGCAGTCGCGGCGCAAGGGGCAGGCCGGGCATTGGGGCTGGCGGGGAAGGCAAATCAAGGCGCCCAACTCCATCATGGCCTGGTTCAGCCGGGCAGGCTCGCCGCCGGCGATGACCAAGGCTTCGGCCGCCCGCCAGAGTTTTGTTTTGACAGCCTTGGAGCGAGGATCGCCCGCGATGCCCAGGAGGCGGCTCAAGACCCGGATCACATTGCCGTCGAGAATGGGCGCGGGCTGGTGGAAGGCGATGCTGCAAATCGCGCCCGCCGTGTATCGGCCCACGCCGGGCAAAGCCAGCACTTCGTCAAACGATTCGGGGAAGCGCCCGGAATGCTGATTCATGATCAGCCGGGCCGCGGTATGGGCGAGGCGCACGCGGCGATAATAACCGAGGCCCTCCCACAATTTGAGCACGCGCTCCGGCCGCGCCTTGGCGAAGTCCGCGACCGCTGGCAACGCCCGCATCCAGCGCTCGTAGTAGGGGATCACTGTTTTGACTTGCGTCTGTTGCAGCATGATTTCGGAAATCCAGACGGCGTAGGGATCGCGCGTCCGGCGCCAGGGCAGGTCGCGCGCATGCTGGTCAAACCAGCGCATCCATTTCCGGGCGAGGCGTCGCATGGGGCGGCCACTCTAAAGCCAAAAGCGGGCGCCTGTCACGTTTTGGAGGAGCGGTTCAGGCCGGTTGCTTGCCGACGGGGGCCAAGGGATAAAGACCGGGACAACAACCGATGACTTCACGGAAGGCGCTGCTGAAATGGCTCAGACTGGAATAGCCCACCTCCAGGGCGGCTTGGGTGACGTTCAAGCGGCCTTCGCGCAACAGATTTGCGGCGCGTTCCATGCGCAGGTCGCGCAGGGTGACCGAAATGGTCTTGCCGACTTCCTGGGTAAAAATCCGGCTGAGATAAAAGTGGCTGCAGGCCACCCGCCGGCCCAATTCCTCCAGCCCGGGCGGTTGGGCCAGATTCTCCTTGAGGATGGCCAGGACCTTTTGCACGCGTTCGCGGTTCAAGTGATGCTGGCGCTGGCAGAATAACTCCTCGCCCGCCAACGGTTGATAAAGAAACGCCGCCACCACTTCCAAAGCCTTGGCCTGCGACCAAAGACGTTGCGCGGCCTTGAAAACGGGCGGGCTGCGAAAACTCAGGACCAATTGCTGGTGATCATGGCTTAGCCGGATGGGTTCGGAAACCATGGCCGGGGCGCGATCCCCGCGGGCCAGGAACCGGCTCAGGCGCGGATGAAGCCCTCCTTCCCCGGCGGCCAGGTGGCGTTTGAGAAACGGCAGCGAAAGTTCGATGGTGATGAATTGATGGTGTTCCCCGCCGCGCCGGCCAGCCGTCAAGGAGGCCTCGTTTTGCGCGTAGAACCCGGCCATGAGCGGGCCAAGCTCGAGGGTTTCGCCCGCGGCGCGAACGTCGGCATGGCCGGAGAGATTGAGACAAATCTCCAGGCTGCCGGGATGAAACGTTCTGGACCAATCCAAGGTGTTGACCGACGTAAAATCGTGCCATTCGACGCTGTAACCGGCGTCGCGGAAACTGCCGTGCAGCTTGCGCCAGCCGTGGCCGAACGGTTTCCAGACTTCCATTTCGCTGAAGTCCAGGCCGCTGCGCCCGTGCGGCGATTTTTTGCTCTTGCCCGCCAATGAAGCTATCATCCACCTAATCTAAGCATAACTGAGACTCGGTCTCAACAAATATGATGATGGCCGGCGAGGGCAAATGGGGCGTGTCAAACCCAGGTTGGAGACGGAATCTGGCAATGCACGTTCGGTAATCAAGGAGACCTGTCCTGGTGTTGGAAGGAGCAGGGCAAAAGTCAGAGTCCCCGTAGTAGCGAGGAAGCGGGTAATGACCGTGCCGACTGCGGCGACCGAAAGTGATCGAATCGGCGGGCAAAGCGCCGGCGCAGTATCCACAGTTTGAGGAGTGACAGGGGGTGGCCGAAGGCTGTGTATAGCGGATGGGGCACCTTGGACGGCGCGGCATCAGATGACGATGAACGGCAAGCACGATGGATTCACGCTGGCCGACTTTCGCGCCTGTGCAAAAAGCGCCCTCATGAAACGCGGCCGGGCCGAGGCCATTGTGGAAGAAGTTCGCGCCGCTGTGGCAAAATGGCCGGATTTCGCGGAGCAGGAGAATGTGACGAAGGAATGGCGCAAACAAATCCAGCGCCACCTGCGGCTGGAATTGCCACGCACATAAAAATCCAATATCGGATTCCACGATTGTCCAAATCGCTTGCCTCTTAGAGGGTTCGTATCAACCAATTCGAATATGTAAAGCTCAGATTAACCTGCTCCGCCTACAAAATATTTCTAAAATATTACTTGCATGTAACGAGAGGCATGTGTTACATGTCTCTACGTTCGATGAAAACTTGCTTAAACATATCAGCCACGAATTGGCCGACGATGCCGGTCGCGAAAGCGACACGTCATAGCCAGGTCACCCAAGGCTATGTGTTTAGCCTTGGACTATCCTTGGCATCTATCGGGAAACAGCCCGAAGGTAATTTGGATAGACATGGTGTAGGCAGGTAACGAATCGAAATAAAATTTCTTCACCCTGCTTACCGCGTGTAAGCAGGGTTTTTTGTTTCCCTGCAAGAGCACGAAGATGAACGAATAGCGACGAAAGACGGATAAGCTGTGAATGTGGACAAAGCGACATCCAGGTGATGTCTTCTGGCGACAAGTTGAATTTGGCGAGGACGAGCAGAGAAGCCTCACCGGTGGGGTGTGCCCACTACCAAAAGACAGAGTCACGAAGACGCACGAAACGAATTTTGAATTTACATATTAAGGGCTTCGTAGGAGGTGTGCCCCTAAACACCGAAACAGCCGCCGTGAATCCGCGGGCTGGGATCGAATAGATCGCCAGGAGGTGTTTGTTCTTTGTTGAAATGGCATGGGCCGGGAGCTTGAGGTTCCCGGCCCTTTTAATTTCGCGGTTGTGATTTAACAGCTAGAATACCTCCCCGCCACGGAGGTGCTTGCGCACCGCCACCATCCGGGGGCAATTCCCGGCAACCGCACCAGTTTTTCACAGGTTGAGCGTCAGCACGCAGCCGAGTCTCCAAAACTCAGCCGGTGGCCGTGCGCAAGCACTTCCGGGCAGCACGGAGGCAGCCTGCCATTTTCCGGGGTCGTGGCAGACAAGTAATGCACTTGCCCTGCAAGCAAGTTTATATGGGAGCGTTACCCATCGACTCCACCATTTCACTGCGGGGAACTCGACTAAAGCCTCTTTAGGTGGGTGCGGGCGCGTTTGTTCCTTTGAGAAATGGGAAATCCGGTTCGTGTCTGGAGGTGTCGGTCGAAAGCCAATCGAAGGCGGGAAAATGAGACATCATCCGCTAGTCGTGTTCCGAACTCATTACTGCGAGTTCGGCAATTGAATGTCCCGTTGGCCGAGCAGCTCAGGCGGCGTCCTGCAAAGCCGCAGAGGCTGGTGCGATTCCGGTACGGGATTCCATTTCTTCGGGCATAGGTGTTGAGAGACACACGCCGGTCTTCCAAACCGGAATACAGGGCGCGATACCCTGATGCTCGACCATTTCCGCGACGCGAACACCGGTGCCGGCCAGGACATCACAGGCTTGGCTGCGGCGGTTCAACTCCGCCTTCGTGTCGCGGTTGTATTTGGGTTGCAAGCTTTGCAGTGAAGCAGCGGTCTCTTAAGCCGCAGAGCACGGGGCAGCACCGTGGCGACTCACCAATTTCAACGCTCCCGTAGCTCAATCACCAGAGCGCGACGCTTCGAACGTCGGAGATGAGGGTGAGAGTCCTTCCGGGAGTGCCAATTCAGGCCGCGTTAGCCCAACTACCGGAGGCGCTCCGCTCAGAACGGAGAGGTTGGGGGTGGAACTCCCTCACGCGGCACCATTTCGTTTCGCTCCCGTAGCCCAACGCAGAGGCGGCGGATTTAAACCCCGCACAGTGTCAGTGCAACTCTGACCGGGAGCACCACCGCGTGTGGCCCAATGCAGAGGGTGTTAGCACACGGCCACCACCGCTCAAGACGGAAAGGTTGCAGGTGCAAGTCCTGTCACGCGGACCAATTTGGAATGTCAACCGGACAAGCGAGCCTGGTGGCAGTCCGCAAGGACCCTCGTTGCTAACGAGTGCGCTCCTGGAAACGGGGGTGTGGCGCAAGTCCACGGCATTCCGCCAGCCTTTGCAGGCGGCCAGCACTGCGCGCGTAGCTCAAAGAGGTGTTAGCACACGGCCACCAGGCGGCCTTATACCCCGCATCGAACTAGATCAGTGCCGGGTTCCGGAGCGTTACCGGACGCGCGTACCATTCGAATCCCTGAACGCAAAGTAGCTCCAGCGACCTCGTGGCGAGGTGCATTTGACCAGTGAAAGAGACCGGCCAGGGGTTTGATTCTTTGTCCCCATAGCTCAAAACACAGAGCGGGAGTGTCCTAAACTCCAGGTTGCTGGTGAGACTCCGGCTGGGGACGCCATTTTTGCGGGTGTGGTTCAACAGCAGAATGCGGCCGTGCCAAGGCCGAGACAACGGTGCGATTCCGTTCACCCGCTCCATTTCGGGGGCGTAGCTCAGCAGCAGAGCGCTCGCTTGACATGCGAGAGGCAGGGAGGGCAGCACTCTCCGCTCCCACCATTCTTGAGGGCATAGCTCAGTTAGTCAGAGCGGATGCGTCACATGCATCAGGTCGGAGGCGCAAATCCTTCTGCCCTCACCATTTTGTCCCTGTGGTGTAGTCCAGCCAACACGCCTGCCTCTCATGCAGGAGATCACCGGAGCGAAGCCGGTCGGGGAGGCCAGTTTTCATGCCCTCAAAGCATTTTCAGCGATGCCCTCGCTCGGTAAGCGAGTCAGCTCGGTGCAACTCCGGGTGGGGGCTCCAACTTCAGAATGGTGGCAGTGCGCAAGCCCCGCAGTCGAACCAGCGTTCAGGCAGGCGTCATAAGCCAGCCATGCCCAGGGCAGCACCGGGGTCTGCGAGTGCTTGCGCACGGCCACCGTCGCCTCCATGCAGCAGCCTGCGGATTTCTTTTGTAAAGAAATCTCGCCGGAGCATCACCGGCTGGAGGCTCCATTTCTTTTGCTCGCGTAGTCCAAGCCTTGGCTGGCGGCCACCACGGAGACACGACGTCGAGAGCGTCGCCAGTGCAGGTGCAAATCCTGCCGCGAGTACCAATCCGGCCTGCAAGCTTTAAAGTGAAGCAGCGGTCTTTTAAGCCGCTGAACTCGGAGCGTTACCGAGGCGGGCCACCATTTGTTTGGGATTAGCAGAGCGCCTGGGCGGCAAAATCACTCGGACGTAACCGAAAGCATGACGGCAAGCGAGTCCATATAATCACGCCAATGAATTATCTGGCGGTCTTTGACGGTAATAATGGAACAAAAGCGGTTGTCGTAGGCCTTTCTGGTGCTCGGAACTGTTCCATGAACCTCGTATTCCAAAATGGTGATATTCGGATTGGCTGACCTATGCACCCGCAAATTATCGGCGGAGTGAAGAACATTTGTATATCCCCCAAACCAGTCCATATACGCCTTGCGCCCTTCAATTCTATTGGTGAATCCAGGAATATTGTACAAAAACTCGAAGACGGCGTCTTTTGCCACGGCATCCCAAAAATGTTCTCCGTCCACTTCGCCTTTCAAGCCTTCCATAATAATGCGATAATACGCCTCGGCGTTTTTATTAAATGCAGGGTGATTTCTATCCACTGCTTTTACCCGACCAGGTTTGTTTTTCATTTTAATCTTGTATTATTGGAACCTACTGGCTTTCAAACCCGTCGCTGGGATGCACCGCCTCCAGCCGGGGACGTTTGGGGTGACATTGCCCTTCGACGGGGCTGCCCGGCCAAAAGTGGTCCAGCAAGTAGTGCCGGTACCACGACCAGGATTCGGCCATGCGAGTCCACCGGCTCCGTGCGCTCCGCCCCGGCAAGGGCTGCTGCCAGGCATCATCCGTCCCCGGCAAGCCGAGGGCCTGAGCCAGCGCCGCCGCGATCCGGGCGTGGCCTTCGGCGTTCACGTGGAAACGGTCCTCGCTCCAGAGTCGCGGGTCGGAGCCGACCGAGTATGCGGCAAAGTCGATGAGGCGGGCGCCGGTGGAAGCAGCGGCCTCGCGGATGGTGTCATTCATGGCCCGGACGCGGGGAGCTAGGTAACGGCCGATCGGCATGACGCCCGTGAGGTCCGGGAGCGTGAAAGTCAGCACGACTGCTTTCCCGCCGACGAGCGTCCCCATCATGCACCCGAGTTCTGCCCGCAGCTTGCCAGCATCGAAACCGCGTTCGAGGATGTCATTCGAGCCCGCGAAAACCGTCGCGAAGTCGGGCTTCATGGCGAGCGCTGGTCCAAGTTGCTCCTCGCGGATGTCCCGGGAGCGCTTGCCGCGCACACCCAGGTTGGCGTAGAGCAACCCACCCTGCGCTTGCGCCACGCGCTCGGCCAGACGGTTCGCCCAGCCGCGGTAACCGCCAGCCCCATCCGGGTCTTGGAGCCCCTCGGTGGAACTGTCACCAATCGCGACGTAGCGTTTGAATCGGAGCGTCATGACGATATTGTGCGGGACGGTACCAAGGTACGTCTAGCACCCCGATAAAAAATAGCAGACATTAAAATTGATTTGCTTCCGAGCCTAAAAAGCAGACCGGTTTACCCACTCGGCTCCGCGTTGAGCCAGATTTTTGTGTGAACTTGAAGAAAACGGATCGGAAGAAGACACATTTGCAAACCTGCGGATTTACCCCGTTTTCGGACCGTCGCTGACACCATTTTGCCGGGTCGTCTAATTCGTAGGACGGCGCCCTTTGGAGGCGCTCATGTTGGTGCAACTCCAGGCCCGGCAGCCAATTTTCGCTTGGTGGTGAAATAGAATCACGTCTGGCCTACACCCAGAAGTCGAGGGGGCAGAACCTTCCCAAGCGACCATTGCCTCGTTGCATAAAATCAGCAGTGCGCCGGTCTCTGACATCGGAAGTCTTGGAGCAAAGCCAAGCGAGGCAGCCAATTTGGCCCGTCAACAAAGAGCAAACACCTCACGGAGAAACATAGTGGGCACAGGCAAAAACTTTTATGAACGACATATTGAACAAGTCAATTGTGCTGGTGCTTAACCGCAACTGGCAGGCCATTGGCGTACGCACGCCGCAGGACGCATTTTGCCAGATGGCGACGAACGTTGCCACGGCCCTCGAAATTGAAGGCGAGAACCACGTCCGCCCCGTGACCTGGGGCGAGTGGATCACGCTGGCCGTTCGCCCGCAGGACAATGCGGTGCAGACTGTCCGCGGTCCGATCCGCGTGCCGACGGTAATAGTGGCGGTGAATTACGCCAAGGTGCCCAAAAAGCGTCCAAGGCTGTGCTCCCGCTCCATTCGCGAGCGCGACGGCAACCGCTGCCAATACACCGGCCGCATGTTGCGTCCGGACGAAGGCAGCCTTGACCACGTCCTGCCTCGCTCGCGCGGCGGCAAGAACGCCTGGGAGAACCTGGTTTGGGCAGGCAAGGACGTGAACGCCCGAAAGGGCAACCGCTTGCCGCACGAAGCCGGCCTCAAGCTGCTCAGCGTCCCGCGCGCACCGAAGGAAGTGCCAGCCTCCGCGACCATTCGCAACGCCCACGGCATTGCAGAGTGGAAGCTATTCGTGCGGGAATGAGACAACGGGAGGGCGAGGGTCAAAGCTCGCTCTCCTGAGACAAACATATTACAAACAACCTCAGCTATGGAAACCGAGATTTTCGAATTTGATCTGGCACACGCTTATTTGGAAATGGCGCGGGCGCACCATGGTACCCCCGTAATTGCGGATTCAGGCACCGATTCAGCAGACAAACGCATCACCAACAACACAGTTTTGGCTCTGGATGCGCACGGATACATCTTCAGCTTTATGGCGTTAAATGCCTTTGTTTCGGGCGCCCTTTGGCGAGTATGGGAGGTACCAAACTCGCCCCTCAAATTAAAATATCCCCAAGCGAACAGCTTCAAGCACTTATTGAAGACCCATTTGAGAGAACTCAAGATGTGCATCTCGGACTCTCCGTCCACCTCAAATTGTCGCCGCTGCACCAGTCTGATCCGAAGCTCTGGAACGAGTTGCTTCAAATTTTGAAAACAACCAGGGATTTCATGACGCATCCAACGCCCGACGCGTGTGATTTCAATCAAATCGTCGGCGATGCTATCGAGAAGCATGCATGGGGGTATCCAGCTAAAATCACAACGAAGGTAATCCAGTATTTTTACTCAGGCCAACAAAAGAATACACCGGCGTGGTTAGAAAAAAATCAAGAATTTCGTTTCGATACGATTCGCGCACTCGCCTTGCAGCCCAAAGTCTGAAATGAAAGAGATTCCAGATGTTTGAAGACAGATTCCTTTAATGAACACCAAAGATTTTTTCCGGCTTGGCGTGGCGCTCGGCGAAGCCACCCGGCGGGCGACGGATTTTGTGGCCAAATTCATCCTTGGCGGCGGTGATAAGTCACGGCTGCATGAGGAGGTCGCCGCCATTGTTGCCAATCCATCGGCTTATGCGGGCGACCCTCTTCGAGGTGAATTCGCGAATGCGTTGCTCAAAGCGCCGCCACATACATGAACGACTACCACCGCCAGCGCAGCAAGCGATTGAAGGAACAATTGTCGCAACCGCCGAAGGCGTCGCTCGAAGATGCCATGAAGCAATACGACCGGATCAAGCGCGGGAGTTCGCGGGGGAACAGCGAGCCACGGACCACTGAGCCGGTTACTTCGCGGTAAACCGGGTTGTTCGGCCGCTGGAAGAAAGGGCGCTCCGGGAGTAAGCACTGAAAAAGGGCTTGATGCTTGACGGCCACGATTTCACACGGAGATGGGAGGAACAGGGTCGAAGGGGAGAAACCGAGCATGGCATTTATTTCGACGAATCTGCCGGCCGCTGGATTAAGCCAACATCAACGGCTTAGCGGGGGAGGTCGATGGTGTATGGCTCATGCCGCAAAAACTGCCCAAAGTCCGGGGTAATGCGTTGGATGACGGGGTCAATGGGATAAATATGTCCGTCGGCAGCTTGGATGGCGTTGCGAGGGAAAAGGTCGTAAAGCAACAGGCCGGATCTTTCATCGTAATAGGCACCTTCTGCTAATTTTTCGTAGCTCTTCCCGATCATCAATTCGTCAAGTCCGTCTTGCTGTGGGGGGATTCCTTTGATGGCTGGTTGCGATGTGGTAATGATCGGTTTGCCATCGTTCTGCACGACGCGCTCAAGCCGAATATCATCATCGAAGATGCAGTTTTGGAGGAAGAGACGGTCGAGATACTCGGCTGGAGTTGCTCCGTGGGTGTGCGAGCCGAGGGCAATGCCGTATCCCTTGTGTCGATCCTGCCGAGTCGCCTTGAGATACCTCTGGGTACGCTTTTGAAAAAAGACATCGTGCTCACCACCCTGAGCAAACACGGGCGGCAGCCTAGCGCTAGAGCCTATTTTCCCGTTTTCTTTGGCCCATTGGATGAGACGCCGTTGCTCTGCTTCAACACGGCCTGCGCGACAGAGGTAATCGGCATCGTGGTCTGGAGCTGGCGCACCGCCTCCACGCGTGAAGTGAGCGGCTGACTCAAGCGTCCTTCGAGCGTCGGC
>PLIU01000001.1:0-7952 GCA_003140095.1 Verrucomicrobiales bacterium
CCACCGTCAACGCCAACGCCTGGAAACCCGGCTACATCGACAGCGTCGTGGGCACGGCCCAGTACACGATCCTACCGGGCGCCTACTTTACCTCGCCGATCGGCTTCAGCAACGGCGTGTTCCAAATGACCTTCACCGGCCCTGTCGGCTCCAGCTACGTGCTCCAAGTCAGCACCAACCTGCTGCAATGGACTCCGCTGAGCACCAACACGCCCTTGGCCTCGCCCTTTGTGCTCACCGATACCTACTACGCCCCTGGCGTCGAGGCCCGCTTTTATCGGGTGGTCCAGCAGCCGTAAGTATGGCGCGGTTGATCTTTTTGTGTGCTTGGCTGGGAGCGTGGTCTGTTGCGGCGCAAACCAATCTGGCTGTTCGCGCCGAACAAATCCGCACCGAATGCATTCAGGACCGGCGCATTGTCTGCGGTCGGGTGCTGGAAGTCACCAAGACGGGCTTGGTAGTCGATAGCGGTTATACTAGCCTCTTGCGGCCGCCGCTCAATCATTCCTGGGTCACACGCGCCGTCGCCGCTCCCACCCGCCCCGCCGCTTTGGTGGAAGGCGCCGCGCCCGATTCCATCGCCGTCGGCCTGTTGTTCCTGACCGATATTCCCAAACGGCCGGCCGTCCACCGGTACGATTACGTGGTGCAGCATGGTTATCCGGCGGGCCACTACGACTACGTGCCGGTGCCGGGCGTCACCAAGACGATCCGTCGATTTTCCGCCGGCCTGGAAACGGCCGTCCTCTTGAATGTTCAATCCGAGCAGAAAACCCGCCCAAAACCCGCAGCCTATCTCCGCATGCCCGATCACGCGGACGGTCCGTTGCCATCGCTTCTTTCCCAAACCGGCGCGTTCATCGACACTCGCCAACTCATCCCCAGCGATGGCCTGATGCCCTACGACCTGAATGTCTCCTTCTGGTCAGACGGCGCCCACAAACTGCGCTGGATGGCGTTGCCCGACGGCAAGATCGGTTTTGCTCCGCGCGGAGAATGGACCTTTCCGGCTGGAACGGTTTTCGTCAAACACTTCGAATTGGCGACCAACGCATCCCAACCGCTCCAAAGGCGGCGATTGGAGACGCGCCTTCTGGTTCGCGCCGCCGACGGCTCCGTCTATGGCGCCACCTACAAATGGCGGCCCGACCACAGCGACGCCGATCTTCTGCCCACCAACCTGACGGAAAATATCCTCATCCACACCGCCGCCGGCGACGCGACGCAGACTTGGTATTATCCGAGCCGGGAGGATTGCCGGACTTGCCACACGGACCGGGCCGGCGGCGTGTTGGGCCTTAAGACGCGCCAGTTCAACCGCGATCTCCTCCGCGCCTGGAACCGCCTCGGCCTCTTCGATCCTCCTCCGACGGATGCCATCCTCGCCTCGTGCGAATTTTTGGCGCGCCCCGACGACGCCAGCCGCAGCCTGCCAGACCGCGCCCGGTCGTACTTGGATGTCGATTGCGCCAATTGCCATCGCCCGGGCGGAACGGTTGCTTACTTCGATGCCCGCTACGACACCCCCCTGGAGAAACAAGGATTGATCGACGGCCCGGTGCTCATCGACGAAGGCATCGACCACGCCCGCATTATAGCGCCCAACGATAGATGGCGCTCCATCCTCTACATGCGCGCCAACACCGTCGAAGCCATCAAGATGCCGCCCTTGGCGCACCAGACGGTGGACCGCGCCGGCATGGCGCTGTTGCGGCAATGGATCGAAAGCCTGGGCGGACGGCCCGTCATGGCGCCGCCGGATTTTTCCCTGCCCGCCGGCAATTATTCCAAACCGATCGATGTGCAATTGACCCAGCCGGAGCCTGGGGCGGAGATTCGCTACACCTTGGACGGCAGCATTCCGGGCACGACGGACCCGCTTTATCAGCAGGCCATCCATCTGGCAAACTCGGCCACGGTCCGGGCCAAAGCCTTCAAGACCGGTTTCACGCGCAGCATCACCGCGCAGGAAACGTTTATCGTCGGCGAGTGAATCAAAGCGCTTTTGGCACCAGCAGAATCCCCCAAGGGCTGGTCCCGGCCGGAATGCGTTGAACTTCCTTTTCCGTCTCCAGATCGATGACCGAAATGTCGTTGGACGGGCCGTTGGCCGAGTAAAGAAACTTGCCGTCGGGCGAAATGACAATCCCCCAAGGGCGCTTGCCGGCCTTGATCGTGTTGAGCACCTGGTGCGATTGCGCGTCCATCACGCAAATCGTCCCCGCCCTGCCGGCGCCGGCATAGACTTTCTTCCCGTCGGGGGAAACTTTCACGCACATCGGCCGTGAACCTTTGGGCAAAGCGATGGTTTCCAAGACCTGGTGATTCACCGAGTCGATGACGTGCAGTTGTCCCGCTGATTCCGAGGGAATGAACGCCCGCGTGCCGTCGGGCAGAAAATCGACCGATCGCGGCCGCCCGCCCACGTTGAAATGCGTGATCACTTTGAAGGTGGAGGCATCGACCGCGAAAATTTCCCCGTCTGTCTCGCAAGTGATATAGAAAACTTTGCCGTCGGGCCGGACCCCCGCTCCTTCCGGCTCTTTATGGACCGGGATGATCTTTTCGACCTTGGCGCTGGCGATGTTGAGCAAGCTGGCGGTGGCGACGTCTTCATTCGAGATGAACAGCCGCGTGCCGTCCGCGCTGATCGCGAACTGCTCCGGATCCGAGCCGGCCGGCAGCTTGCCGACCAGCTTCCGCTGCGACACATTGATGATCGCGATGCCGTCGGCGGATTTGTCGGCATTTTTATCGTCATCGTCATCGTCGTGGCCTTTTTGGAAAATGGGATTGCCGTTGGCATCGAGTTTGGGCGGCGGTTCCGGCGGCGTGCCGCTGACGGCCACATAAACCGTCTTGCCATCCGGGCTGACGTGGATGCCGCGCGGCCGTTTGCCCACTGGGATCGTGGCCACCGCCTCGCGCGTGGCGCCATCGATCACCGTGACGTTATCAGACCGTTCGTTCGAGACGTAAATGTCATAATTTTCACCGGCGTGGCCCCGCGCAGTCGTCCCCAAAAGAAAGAAACCGCACGCCAAGACCGTCCACCCGCAAACCGTCAAAGCTTTCTTCATACACGCAAAACCAATTCTGCGCCGCCTTGGCCTGAAAGCATTGTGCTCAAACCCAGCCAGCGCACCAAACGCAAACTGAAGAAAGACACAGTCTGGTCACTTTTTCCACCAAAAACCGCATAATTCCGGGAAGTCGAAAAACCTGTGCTGGCCAAGCGCGCGGGAATGTGTCATTGCTTTGTCATGAATGCGTTCGATGAAGAATTGACTTCACGATTGAAGGTGGTCCGCGAGCAGGGACTTTACCGCGAATTGCGCCGCATCGATTCGCCCCAAGGCCCCCGCATCGAGATGGACGGAAAGTCGTTGCTCAATTTTTCTTCCAACGATTACCTCGGCCTGGCCAACGATCCCGCCTTGAAGGAAGCGGCCGCGGAAGCTGTCCTGAAGTTCGGCGCGGGCTGCGGCGCTTCCCGCCTGATTTGCGGCTCGCTGGCGCCGCATCACATTCTGGAGGAAACGCTCGCGGCCTTCAAAGGCGCGGAGGCCGCGCTGTCTTTTTCCTCCGGTTATGCTGCCGCCTCCGGTGTCATTTGCGCGCTCTTTGACAGCAATGATGTCATCGCCGTCGATAAGTTGGTCCACGCCTCCATCGTCGATGCCGCGCGGCTTTCGGGGGCGAAGTTGCGCGTCTTCGGGCATAATAATTTGCATGATCTGGAGAAAATCCTGCGCTGGGCCGACCGCCGCCATGCCGCGCCGGCGTTGTCCCAAACCGACCGTCGCCCCCGCACGTTGATCGTCACCGAGAGCATCTTTTCGATGGACGGCGACCAGGCGCCGTTGCGCGAAATGGTGCGGTTGAAGGAGCAGTTCGGCGCGTGGCTCATGGTCGATGAGGCCCACGCCACCGGCCTGTACGGAAAATCCCGCCGCGGCCTGGCGGAGGAATGTGAAGTTGACAAGCAAATTGAAATTCAAATGGGGACCCTGGGCAAGGCGTTCGGTTCCGCCGGCGGCTACATCTGCGGCTCGCGTCCGCTGATCGACTGCCTGATCAACCGCGCGCGCACGTTCATCTTCTCGACCGCGCCTGTGCCGGCGGCGGCGGCCGCGGCCGCGGCGGGCGTGCGTTTGGTCGAAAGCAAGGCGGGCGAGGAACGCCGCAATCAACTTTGGGCCAGCGTCGCCGACGTCTCCCGTCACATTGATGGCCAGGGCAGCGCCATCATTCCGATGATGATCGGCGATGAGGGCAAAGCGATGCAGATCACGGCCGCTTTGCTTAATCTGGGAGTCTTCATCCCCGCCGTGCGCTTCCCGACCGTCGCGCGCGGCCAGGCGCGCTTGCGTCTGACCATGACGGCGGCCCACAGCCGGGCCGATGTCGAAAAGTTGCTGGCTTCGCTGCGCTCTTTGAACCTCGTCACCAAAACCTGATTGCCATCGCTTGCGCAGTTAGACCGCCAGTTCCTCTGGCATCCTTTCACGCAAATGCGCGATTGGCGCCAACGCGAGCCGATTGTCATCGTCTCGGGCCGCGGCGCCGTTCTGCGCGACGCGCGGGGCCGGGAGTATCTGGACGCCAATTCATCCATTTGGACCAATCTCCATGGCCATCGCCATCCCGCCCTCAACGCCGCCATCACCCGGCAGCTTGGGAAAATAGCGCATTCGTCGGCGCTGGGCCTGGCCAACGAACCCGCCTCGTTGCTGGCCGCCAAACTGGCCGCCCTGGCCGGCTATGCCAAAACGCGCCCGCTCAAATGGGTCTTCTTTTCCGACGACGGCTCCACTGCGATGGAGGCGGCGCTGAAAATGGCCTGGCAGTTCTCCCTCCGCACCGGACGCGGTCCGAGGCCGAAATTCCTCTCCCTGCAATCCGCCTATCACGGCGACACCGTCGGCGCCATGAGCCTCGGCCACATCGATCTTTTTCACCGAACCCACGCCGGATTGCTCTTCAAAACCGACCGCGCGCCGGCCCCGTACTGTTATCGCTGCCCGTTCAACCGCGCCCGACCCGAACGCGCCGATGCCCGCCTCTACCGACAATGCCAATGGGAATGCACCGAAGTTCTCGAACAGAAATTTGCCGCGCAAAAGAAAAAGGGCCATCCCTACGCGGCCTTCGTTTTCGAACCGCTCATGCAAGGCGCCGCCGGCATGGTGCCCCAACCCGAGGGCTGGCTGCGGCGCGCCGCGCGGATCGCGCGCGCCCACGGCGCGCTCCTCGTCGCCGATGAAGTATTGACAGGTTTCGGCCGGACCGGCCCGACGTTTGCGTGTCAAAAAGAATCCGTCGGGCCCGACCTGATGGCTCTGGCCAAAGGCATGACTGGCGGTTACATGCCCATGGCGGCGACGCTGGCCACCCAGTCGATCTTCAACGTTTTTCTCGGCCGCTATGAGGAGTTCAAGACTTTCTTTCACGGCCACAGTTACACCGCCAACCAACTGGGCGCGGCCGCCTCCCTGGCCAGCCTGCGGCTGTTGGAATCCGCGGCCTCCATCCGCGCGCGCGTCCGGCTGCAAAAAGCCCTCGGCGAGGCCCTGCAAAACTTGTGGTCCCTGCCCAACGTCGGCGACATCCGCCAGGTGGGCCTGATGGCGGGCGTGGAACTTGTCAAGAATTGGAAGACCCGCGCGCCGTTCGCGTTGCGCGAGCGGGCGGGCCTGCGCGTGTGCGAAGCGATGGCCCGCCGCGGAGTTCTCACCCGACCGGTTGGCAACGTCATCGTCCTGATGCCTCCATACTGCACCACGCCCGGCCAAGTCCGCCAGATGGCCGCCTCGCTCAGCCAAAGCGTGGAGGAAGTTTTTGGTGCGAAGCGGGCAGCTTAAGCTCCGGTATAAATCTCCCCGCCCCCCTCCACAAACTCGCGGGATTTTTCCTCCAAACCGCGCCGCAACGCTTCTTCCTCCGGCAGCCCCTGTTCGGCGGCGTATTTGCGCACGTCTTCGGTGATTTTCATGCTGCAAAAATGTGGGCCGCACATGGAACAAAAATGGGCGGTCTTGGCCCCTTCCTGCGGCAGGGTCTCGTCGTGAAATTCGCGGGCGGTCTCCGGGTCCAGGGAGAGGTTGAATTGGTCTTCCCAGCGAAACTCAAAGCGCGCCTTGCTCAAGGCGTTGTCGCGGTACTGCGCGCCGGGATGGCCCTTGGCCAAATCGGCGGCGTGCGCGGCGATTTTGTAGGCGATCACGCCATCCTTGACGTCCTTTTTGTTCGGCAACCCCAGGTGTTCCTTGGGCGTGACATAGCACAACATCGCGCAGCCATACCACCCGATCATGGCCGCGCCAATCGCGCTGGTGATGTGGTCGTAGCCGGGTGCGATGTCGGTGGTCAGCGGGCCCAGCGTGTAGAAGGGGGCCTCGTGGCACCACTCCAATTGCCTGGTCATGTTTTCGCGGATCATGTGCATGGGGACGTGGCCGGGGCCTTCGTTCATCACCTGCACGCCGTGCGCCCAGGCCCGTTTCGTCAGGTCGCCTTGCGTCTTCAATTCCGCGAATTGCGCCTCGTCGTTCGCGTCGGCTATCGAGCCGGGACGCAACCCGTCGCCGATGGAAAAACTCACGTCGTAGGCGGCCATAATGTCGCAAATATCATCCCAGTGCGTGTAACAGAAATTCTCCTGGTGATGCGCCAAGCACCATTTGGCCAGGATGGAGCCGCCGCGGCTGACGATGCCCGTGGCGCGCCGGGCCGTCAGCGGAATGAAGCGCAGAAGGACGCCGGCGTGAATTGTGAAGTAATCGACCCCTTGCTCGCATTGTTCGATGAGCGTGTCGCGATAAACCTCCCAGGTCAACTCCTCGGCCTTGCCGCCCGCCTTTTCCAGCGCCTGGTAAATGGGCACCGTGCCGATGGGCACGGGCGAATTGCGCAAGATCCACTGCCGCGTGGCATGGATGTTTTTGCCGGTGGACAAATCCATCACCGTGTCCGCGCCCCACTTGATGGCCCAGTGCATCTTCTCGACTTCCTCTTCGATGCTGGAGGCGACGGCGGAGTTGCCGATGTTGGCGTTGATTTTGACCAGGAAATTGCGCCCGATGATCATCGGCTCCAATTCGGGATGATTGATGTTGCACGGAATGATGGCCCGTCCGCGCGCCACTTCCTCGCGCACAAATTCCGGCGTGATGTGCGCCGGAATGGAAGCGCCGAAGGATTGCCCCGGATGCTGGCGCCAAAGTTCCCCGCCGTCGCGCGGCTGCTCGCGGCCCATGTTCTCGCGGATGGCAATGAACTCCATCTCAGGGGTGATGAGGCCTTGCCGCGCGTATTGCAACTGCGTGACCACCTTGCCGGCCTGGGCCCGCAACGGACGGCGTTGCGGCATGTTCAAAGCATCCAGCTTCAAGTCCGAAGTTGCGCCGTTGGAATGCTGGCCGTTGCGCGCCGGGGCGGCCGTCCGTCCGTCATATTCTTCGGCATCGCCGCGTTCGAGAACCCAATCGCGGCGCAAGGGCGGCAAGCCGTTGCGGACGTTGACCATAAAGTTTTCATCGCCCCAAGGCCCGCTGCAATCATAGACGCGAACGGCCTCGTTCGGTTCCGCGCCGCCGCCGCGCCCGGCGGTGGGCCGCAAGGAGATTTCGCGCAAGGGCACGCGGAGACGGGGATGGAGCACGCCCGGCAGATAGACCCGTTTGGAATTGGGCAGCGCATCGCTGCTGTGAGGCTCGAATGAATTCTTAGTGGCAATCATAAAAAAGCGCGGAGGCGCGGGCGGTGGCGTCGTTTCCTTCGCCAGCATTACCTGGAGCAGGTTCAACGGGTCATTTGCTTCCGCAAAACTCTCAGCCCTTGGGCCACCGCGGCACAGGCTCCCCGAACAAACAAAAGGCTACCTCGCCCCGGATCGTGCGTCAAGGGTCGCCGTTCACGTCTTGATAAGGCGGGCGCATCTCACTTTTTGA
>PLIU01000001.1:8097-8341 GCA_003140095.1 Verrucomicrobiales bacterium
ACTCCAAACCGGGCGGTGTCAGGCTGCGCCGCCATAGTGTGACCGACAGTTCGCAGCTTGACACAACCATTGCTTTCTGTCAGGCCATACGCATGAGAATTTATTTTGCGCTCCTTCTTGCCATTCTCGCAGGTGGCTGCGCCTCCGACCCGTCTAACCCTTCCGGCCTGCCTGGCTTTACCATCGCCATTGATTCCGATACTCGCGGCGTTCGCGTTGAAGTGAACAATGAGTTTATCGGCAT
>PLIU01000236.1 GCA_003140095.1 Verrucomicrobiales bacterium
AGAAGAATTCTGTCTCACGCCCGTGCCGCCGGGGCGCAACCTTTCCTCGTGGTTCCGCCCAAGCTCGCCGGGCAGGATTAACGATTAACGCATTAACGCAAAGTTTGCTCTGGCGTTTTTAGCGAACTGGGGCATTTTGGGTTGCTTCATTTCCAGACGCTCATGGCTGGCCATCGGCATCGAAGAGGAGCAGGCTGATGCATTGCAAAGTGCGTTCGAAAGCAACAAAAACAAAGTCTCAGGCCCCGCCAACGCGATGGGCGCGCGAACATCCGCCTGCGTCCGGGGTCAAACTCGCAATGGGATTGGGTGCCGCGCTGGCGTTGCGGCTGACGGCCGGACCAGCTCCGGCTTCCACCAATTGCGCCTCCTCAGCGATTGTCATTTATAGCGTTTCGGTGGACGGACACCCCCGCCAGACGCCTGCCCAAACGCGCCTGCCTTCCGCTGCGGCAACTGAACCTGCGTCGAGCGAAAACGCGGAAACCAGCCGGTTGCGCCTTTCCGCCACTGCCCAACGCGTGGAATTTCGCTTCGGGCCGAACCCCCTCTCCTCGAATCCGCCGGTTCGCCTGCGCTATCAACTGGAAGGCTTCGACAAGCAGTGGCGGGAGGCGGGCGGCGAAATGCGACTGAACGTGCGGTTCCTTGACGCGGCCGGCAACACCGTCAGCGCGCAAGATTTCCTGGTCAAAGGGGAAAGCGTCGGTTGGGCCGGCAGCGTGGCCCGGTCACGATTTGACCGCCGTAGCGAGCAAGTCAAGGTGCCCGAACGGGCCGTTCGCATGCAGATGGAGTTGTTCTCAGGCGGGTCCGAGCAGACCGTGGGCGTCATGGCCATTGACGACCTCCGTGTTTCAATGGCCTCGGCAAAAAATGGAGAGCCGGAAGTTTTGCTCTTCAGTTCGCGTCTGGCGGAGGGACAGGACCTCGACCAACCGCTGGTGGTTCCACGCGGATGGATGCGCGATGGCTCCAAACCGAGCGCCGCGGTGTTGCTCCGCGCCGATGAGGACAAACCGTTGCACGTTCTGGCCGTCGTGGACACCGATCCGAACACTTGGGGCGCCTGGCGCACCAACCCGGAATCCTCCGTCGCCGTCCACCCGGGTGACACGCTCATACTGCGATGGAAAGAGATGTACTGCATTGGCTGGGGCGGCGCCGGAGAGGCTGACTACAGCTACTTGCCGCCTGGTCAATACCAGTTTCGGATTCAAAGCGTGACCGAGACAGGCGAAAAAACGGGCGAGATTCTTTCCCTGCCGATGACAGTGTCGCCGCCATTCCGGCAGACGACCTGGTTTCAGGGCAGCCTTCTGGTGTTGCTGGTTGGCGCGTTGGTGGCGGCGGTGCGTTACGAGACCTGGCGCAAGATGCAAATGCAACTGGAACTCCTGCACCAACAGCGCGCCGTCGAACTCGAGCGGTCACGCATCGCTCGGGATATTCACGATGATCTGGGCGCCAACCTCACCCAAATAGCCCTCCTGAGCGAATTGGCCCAGACGGATCTGACCCAACCGGCGCAGGCCCGGTCCCATCTCGAGCAAATCTTCACCACGGCGGGCGCGCTGGCGCGTCAGTTGGATGAAATCGTCTGGGCCATCACACCATCCAACGACACAGTTGAACAGTTCGCCAGCTATGTCAGCAAGTTTGCGCAGGACTATCTGCGGGTGGCCGGGATTCGTTGCCGGCTGGAAGTTCCTGAGTCCCTGCCCAGATACCCCATGTCCTCCGCCCAACGGCATGATCTCTTCCTGGCGGCGAAGGAAGCCTTGCACAACGTCGTCAAGCACGCCCGGGCCGACGAAGTATGGCTTAGGCTCAAAATCGACCGGGATGCGCTGGCCCTGGAAATCGAAGACAATGGCAAAGGGCTGGCGGAACGCGCCGATGCCGGCCTCAGAGGGCACGGCCTGGCGAACATGCAAAACCGTTTGGGCCATGTTGGCGGAACCTTCGAACGACATAGCCGCCCCAGTTTGGGCACCCTCGTGCGGTTGGCCCTGCCTTTGAAGCGCTGATGAATATAAGCGCCGATTCTCATTGCCATTATCCACACAAGGGTTATTGTCTGTTTGTGAGGACCCATCCCATTCATTGATCCCCCGATGCCGCGGCCTGATGACAATCAGATCACCGTCGCCATCGTGGAAGACGATTCCAAAGTGCGGCACAGCCTGGCCGGCATTCTGAAACGAGGCTCAGGCGTCCATTGCGTCGGCGAGTTTGGCGACGCCGAGGAAGCCTTGCGCGAATTGCCGCGGCTGCGTCCCCGCGTGGTCCTGATGGATATCAACCTGCCCGGCATGGATGGCGTCAAGTGCGTCTGGAAACTGAGCGAGTTATTGCCGGAAATGCAGATAGTGATGTTGACAGTCTATGACAACACCGACGCCATCTTCAATTCGCTGGCGGCCGGCGCCTCCGGTTACCTGCTCAAACCGGTCAGCTCGGCCCAACTGCTGGCAGCCGTCAGGGACGTGTACGCGGGAGGCGCGCCCATGACCAGCAACATCGTGCGCAAAGTGGTCCAGAGCTTCAAACAGCCGGCCCCGGCCGCGCGGGAGACCGAGAATTTCTCGCTCTCCGCGCGCGAACAGGAGGTGCTTGATTTTCTGGCCAAGGGCTATCTCTACAAGGAAATCGCCGACCACTTGACCATCAGCTACGGCACCGTTCACACCTATATCGAGCGCATTTTCAAAAAGCTCCACGTCCGCGGCCGCGCGCAGGCTGTAGCCAAGTATCTCGGCGCGTGACGCTTCCGCCCCAAGCCCGGCGCAGCGGGCGTGTCGGCAGAATTGCCGACTATCCGGATTCTGTTTCGACGCTAAAGTCGTAACCCCCGCTGGCACCGATTTCACGGTACCATTGGCGGGAATACAAAATGAATGGAAAATTGACTATGAACTTCAAACTCGCGCTGCTCTGTGCGGCAACACTGTTGGCGGCCGGCACGGCCCTCAGCCAGCCCCTTCCCAATAATTTCTGGCCAAACTCCACTTTCGATAGCGGCACCAATCTCAACGCTCCGGACGGCGCCGGCACGCCCACCGGTTGGGTCCGCAACGGCAGCTTTAGCGGCACCAACAATGTCATTGACGAGGTTACCAATGTCGATTTGCCAGACTCCACTAACGCGATCATGGTCAACAATTTCAGCGGCTCAGACGCCTACGGCGAGTGGGATTACGCCGTCCCTGTGGCAGGGTTGGTGAACCCTGGCGACACGATCAATGTGCGGTATGACGCGATGTGGAGCGTCCTCGGCAACCAAATGCGCGTGGCCCTGGGCTTCCTTAACGCCGGCATGGGCTACATCAGCGCGGACCAGTTCGTGGTCGAAGGAGATAGTCCCGGCTGGAATGGCGGCGTCGATTCCACATTCACCGAAACAAACCAAACGGGGGTCGTGCCGATTGGCACCGTCTACATCAACATTGGCATCGTATCCGGCGGCCCTCCCGGCACCACGGGTGCGTTGATAGTGGACGACTTGTACGTGGCGCGCGCCCCAACGCCGGACCTGCTGGCCGGGAACTTCTGGCCGAATCCAAGCTTTGAGTCAGGGACAAATTTGAACCAAACCAACGGAGTCCCCACCGGCTGGAACTTCTATAACAGCGACAGCAACTACTACATAACTCAAGTCACGACCAATAATTACGTCAGTTACGACCACGCGCTCGCGGTGGTGGATAACGACCCTAACGGTTACGGTTCATGGTATTCAGACTTGGTTCCCCTGAGTGGCATTGCGGCGCCGGGTGCCACTTTGAACCTGCAGTGGTTTCAACTTTACAGCATCACCAACGGGAATATGCGCGTGACCTTCTCGTTCTATAACTCCGGCGGAAATGACATCGACGACATTTCATACCAAGTCACCGGCAATAGCCCCGGCTGGCAGGGGGCCGTGGTGGGTTCAGGCTTCACCGAGGTCAACCAGCAAGTCACGGTTCCGCCCGACGCGACGCAACTCCTGGTCCAATTGGTTTCCGCCGGTAGTGGTGCGGAAACTGGCATCATGATCATTGACGATCTTTCCATCGCTCTGCCGACCGTGCCAGCCCTCCTGGCCAGCAACTTCTGGCCCAATCCCACCTTCACCAACGGGACCGATTTGGGCCAGACCAACGGCACGCCCACCGGCTGGGTCCGCAACGGCAGCGATTCCAACATTGACCAGATCATAACCGTCAATAACACGCCGACCTACGCATTGGCCGTCATTGACAACGAAACAAACCAGTATGGCGAGTGGGATGACGACCTGACGCTCTCCCCCACCAACGCGGTCCCCGGCAACCTGATTAATATCCAGTATTCCGCGCTCTATAACGTGAGCAACGGCGCTATGCGGCTCTCGGTCCTTTTCTTCGATGCCACTAGCAATAAACTCTCAGAAAACGACTATAGCGTCTCGGGCGCAAGCAGTGGTTGGTCGGGTGCGATCGCCGGCTCAAGCTTTACGATTGAATCAAACCAGGTGTTGGTGCCCTTTGGTGCCGCGCGGATGCGCTTCTCGCTGGTTTCGGGAGGACCGGAATCTACGACCGGCCTGCTGCTGATTGAGAACCTCTCCGCGGCGGTCCAAGTCGTGCCGCCCATTCCCTCCACGGTGCTGGCCGGCAACTTCTTTCCCAACCCGACCTTCGAGGAGGGAGCGGACTTGAACAACCCCACGCAAGGTATTCCGGCGGGCGGCTGGCAGCGCGGCGGAAGCACCCCTTCGATGGACCAGGTGACGACGAACAATTGGACCAGCTACGATCATTCGCTAGCGTTGGTGGACAATGATCCTAACAACTACGGGCAATGGTATATGTCCTTCAATCTTCCCGCGTCGGTGACGAATGGCGACGTACTGGACCTTCAATGGTTTTGGCTCTACGACGTCACCAACGGCGAGATGCGCATGACCTTCACGTTCTTAGATACGAACGGCAATAATGTGGGAAGCGACAATTTTAACACCTCGCTCAACGGCACAAACGGCGGCGGCTCCAGCACCAACTGGCAAGGCAGCGAATTTCAGCCGTCCACTTTCGATCAGGCATTTCAACGCGTCCAGATCCCCACCGACGCGGCCCAGCTTCAGGTTCTTCCCACCTCCGGTGGCGCAGAATCGGTCATAGGCGTGATGCTGGTCGATGACCTTTCCGTGAGATTGAGTGTGCCCGACATCATAGCCGTGACGGGCCAACCCGGGAATATCAACCTGACTTGGAACAGCATGCCGACCAGGACCTATTCAGTGCTGTTTAGCAGCACGCTAACGACGAACTTCTCCACCTGGACGACTTTGGCCACAAACATCACCGGAAGCGGCTTCGCTCCCTTTACCGCCTCCTATCTGGACTCGACCAATCACGGTCCTGGCAACGGCTTCTATACTATCTCGGCGCAGTAAAACGGAACATAGCGCTTCATTCGCCTTTGGCGAAGAACGCACAGGCCTCAAGAGTATATCGCAGGGCTGCCCGGCACTTATTCATTGTGTCGGGCAGCCTTTTGGGTTATACTGAACCGGATGTGCTTCCTGAAAAAGAAGAGTGTTCTGAAAATGTTACGAGGCGATCCAGCGCTATTCATTCTCTCGACGGTCGCGCTGCTTCTGGCGTCCATGTTGCCTCTCTCAGCCGGCTTGCTGCCGGGTAACATCTGGCCCAATCCAACCCTGGAACTGGACTCGAGCGGCGACGGCGTGCCGGATTTCTGGAACCTGGGTGGTTCGGACACATCGATCGATCTGTGGAGCACCGCGCTTTGGGTCAGCCCGACCCATTCTTTGGAACTCAACGACGCCAATACCAATGCCTACGGCGAGTGGTATTCCGACCAGCTCGACATAAAAGCCGGCGTGACCTGCCAATTCCGCTACAACCTATACTACACGGTCACTAATATCGGGCCGATGCGCGTTTCGGTGAATTTTTATGATTCCTCCAGCGGCATTATTTCGGGGATAAGCTATACATTTTCCGGAGCCCACGCTTTTTGGCAGGAGATCACCCAGCAATTTACCGTCCCGACCAACACGACGGCCCTGGGCCTTACCTTCGCTTCCGGCGGCGGCTTGGATGTCACCGGCCAAGCTTGGCTGGACGACATTTCCCTTGCCGTGTTGACCAATTCCAGTTCACTGGTGCCTTACATCGAGAGTTTTCCGCCGCTGCCAAGTCCTCTGGTTATCCAAAATTGGAAGCAAACTGCCATTAATTACAACCAATTGGTTTTCAACGCGTCCATCACCGGTTCGTTTCTGCCGCTGCTCTACCAATACACGGCCGACACCGCGGCCGGCTATTCCGGACCGGCTTTCAGTCTGCCCAGTTATGTCGGCAACCCGGTCGGCGGCGGTGAAGCCCTCAGCGTGCTCGGCGCCACGCTGGGCGGCACGCTGGCGGGGTTGAACATGGCCTCCATCAATGGTATCGACTGTGTGCAAGAGTGCGAGGCCTTCTATTCTATCGTCAATGGACACGGCCTGGTCTTGAACAACGTCAATTCACAGGGTTCCGGATCAGCCTGGTACGACATTTTTCCCAGCACTCTTTTTTATCACATCGGCTCCCGCTATCCGGGTAACCCTGCGTATGAGGCCGAAATGCGTGCCATCGCCGACAGTTGGCTCGCGGCGCTGCCGGTCTTAAGTAACAATTGGAACCATACCGATTTCGACTTCCAAACCATGACGACGGTCACCGGGTCGTGGATTGAACCGGACATGGCGGTGGGCATCGCGTGGCTTGAATACATGGCCTATGTTCAATTTCAAGACAACGCGTATCTGGCCGCCGCCGACACTTGCATGACGCAGATGAACACGAACACCACCGATCCATTTTACGAAGTGCTGGAATTCTTCGGCCCGCTGCTGGCCTCCCGGATGGATGCCGAGTTGGGCCGCAATTACTCTACCAGCACGCACCTGAACTGGGTTTTCACCGCTAGTTCCGATGACCGGCCCGGCTGGGGCTGCGAATACGGACAGTGGGGCAACTATGATGCTTACGGCCTCATCGGCAGTACGACCGACTACAGTGGCTACGCCTTTTCGATGGACACCTATACCGCCGCTGGCATCATCGCTCCTGTCGCCCGTTACCAGCCGGAGTATGCGCGGTTGTTGGGGCGCTGGCTCCTGCACGTTGCCGCCAACGCCAACCTATTCTATCCCAACACCCTTCCTACGAACATGCAGTCCGACGCCGCGTGGGTGGGGCAAACCGGCGTGCAAAGCATCTCCTACGAAGGAGTGAGAAACCTCTCCACCACCACGCCTTATGCCACAGGCGACGCCACCGCTCCGATCCTGGATTTGAATCCCTATGGCGCCTGGGGGAGCGGTTGGATGGCGGCGTTATTTCAAACCTCAAGTGTGCCGGGCATATTGCAAATCGATTGTCTGACCACCGAAGCCTTTCCGCCGCCCTGCAATCCGACTTCGCTGCTCTACAACCCGTACGCCGTGGCAGAACAAGTGACCATCAATATCGGGACCAACGCCAGTCATTTGTATGATGCGGTCGCGGGCGTATTCATCGCCACCAACGTAACCGGAAATGTCAGCGTCACCATCCCGCCGGACGCCGCGGTTGTTCTAGCGCAATGTCCGGCTGCTGGCGTCATCAGCCAGGCCGGCCGGAAACTGTTTGATTCCGGAATCGTGATTGACTATTGGAACGCCACCAACGACACCGATGGCGACGGTCTGCCCGACTGGTGGGAAAGCCTATATTACGGAAACCCCACCAACGCGCTGCCCCAAGCGATCGCAGCCAATGGTTTCAGCAACCTCGAATGCTATTGGCTGGGGCTGGATCCGAACAATCCCCTCTCCACTTTCAAGACTCAGGTCATCATCCAGCCCGGCACGGGCTACCCGCAAATTTCCTGGAATTCCATAGGCGGGAAGACCTACACTGTCGAGTATGCCGACAACCTCGCTCTACTCGCTGCTTTCACTCCAGCGTGGACTGTAACCGAAACCAATGTGCCTGCGGGTGTGGCGAGCACACAAGCATTTGTGGACAATTATACCCTGACCGGCGGTCCTCCCGGCGCCAACGGACGCTACTACCGCGTCGTCTGGGATGCGCCATGAGGCGTATTGAACACGCTTTTCCAACCGGTCGTGCCGCCAAAGTCGAACGGCGCAAAGAGCCATGGCCCTATGGCTTTGTTCCACAGGACCATGGCTTGAGAAGCTGCCTCAGTCAGGCGCGAGACTGATCCCTCAAGACTGCATTGTCAGCCTCGTTTTATGACTCTCAGTGGTTCCAGTGTCTTTCTCCCTCCAGGCGCACCGCGATGACCGCATTTAGGACGTGGTTGCTGCCGGTAAAATAAACGCCGGCCAGGTCTCCGTGGTCATTGGAACCGTACCACAAGGTTCCGTTCGCGCCGGGAAGGGTCACATCCACTGTGACGGCATTGCCTCGGCTCCAGAAGTACCCATGGTGGCTGTTGTCCGGGTTCACATACATACCGCTCACCACGCCCTCATTGTTGATGCCGAAGGCCACCGTGTAGAGGGCTCCGGACACATTAAAGGTCGTGTAGTTCTGGCCATCTTTGACGAAGCCTTGCGGGAGACCAGAGCTGTCCACGAAGTAGCCGGTGACTTGGTCCTGATCATTGATCCCGCCGGCCACTGTCCCATTGACCGCGCCCGGGACATCGAAGAAGGAATAACGCTCGCCATCCCAGATCCAATTCGTCCCAAGGCCGTTGCCCCCGTCCTGCCAATTGCCTGATGCGTACGCAATACCAGAGGCGTGCCCGAAGTCATTAAGGCCGTCGCCGAAGCTGAAGGGCAGACCCGGTATTTCGGGAAGGGGAGTAAAAGTTCCCCGGCGAATGTCATAGATCACAGCTTGTTGATTGCTGATGTCGCCATAATTCCCGCCCTCCACGCCGAAGTTGTTGGCGGGGCCGATGGACGTGTACGTGTCTCCTGGGCCTGAGATGCCAGTTTTCAGTTCGCCGCGCTCGAACAGGAAGCTGAAGACGTCGCCCGTCGTCGGATCAGTGTAGAATCCCGTGACGAGCCCTTCGTCGTTGATGCCTACAGCCTGCCCAGGGCCGGGCAGCGGAATGGCGATGAACTTGTATTGCGGTTCTGCCTGTGCCGTGAGGAGACTCGCCCTCAGGGAGAAGCCCAACAGCAACGCGAGAACTCCGGCCTTGGGCCATAATCCTCCACCGAAACCGCGCTCCTGGCGAACTGCCCGCGCGGCGGCTGCGTTCGCTGGCGCAGAGCCGGTTTGTGTTTTGGCGCTGACGTCTTGTATGCGTGACTTTTTCATAATTTGTCCTGTTTTTGTTTGATCTTTTTGGCCCGAGGGCCTGTTTTTAGTTGTCAATGGGCGGATACATTTGGCCGCCCTTGGAGCCTGTTTCGCAGTCTCATACACACAAACGAAATCTCTGGATGAAAAGTATCACGGCAGTTAAAAAAGACTGAATGCTTAAGGCTAAACTGCAGGGTTTTTCAGTTCGATTTATTAGCGGCTTGCCCTGGGCGCGGATTTGTGCGATGAACATAGCAGGTGGAGAGATGGCAGAGTGGTTTAACGCGCACGCCTGGAAAGCGTGAGTGCCTAATAAGCACCGGGGGTTCGAATCCCCCTCTCTCCGCCATTGTCATTGTCCCCGGAAATGGGTGACCCGTTTAAGGCGCCGTCGCCTGCGGTTTTTCGTAAAGCCGAAGTTCCCAAACACGGGCCGCCTTGAATGACCATGCCACCTTCCAGTGTTCGGCAACGACCCGGCGCATCGGCTGGTCCGCCGGCATCTGGCTGAATACCAGCGCCGGCATCAGCACGTACTGGGCCTCAGCAGGCAGCGGGGCGTCGGCGCTCGTAGTCCATCGCATCTCGCGCAGGTCCCAGGCCAGCGGCGTGCCGTACTGTTGGGCATAGAATTTTAGAATAGGCAGTCCATAGACGAGCGCGGTGGATTTTTCAGCCAAGCGCTTCTCGTTTCCCCTCAAAAAGGCTCGGTATCCGTCGATCGCAAGGCTTGGCGTGTAGCTGGAATTTCGCGAAAGCCAAATCAGGTTTAGGGCCGCCAAGATGATGACTGCGGCCGCACCGAACCGGACTAGCCGGGGATGGTAACCGAGTGCTTCATCGAATAGGGCGCCAGTCGCCAGACACAACACCCCGATGAACAGCAGCATATTTCGTGCTCCGGCTATATGCGCCGCCAGCATTGTGGCTAAAAAGAACCCCAAGAAAACCGTCAGGTAGGCGTGTTTGGACGACAACCGACCGCTGCCAAAGGCCCTCCACAGGGCAATTAAAATGATTGACATGGAGAATACGAGGATCGGCGCGTCAAGATGCGCAAGCCAGTAAACAAAAGCCGAGCGTGTCGGGCTTTCAAAGATGCGGTCTCCTACCAGCGTGGGAAAAGGCCGATAGAACAGATACATCGTAAAATCGTCAATGATGCCACCCTTAAGCAGGCCTGGAGGCCACAAGGCCAGAACAACGATGGCGGCCGTCTCGAATAGGACTGCAATTGACCATGAAACTTTGAAGTGTGTTCGGTCCCACGGGAACCATTCTTTGCCCGCCACGCTGACGGCCACCGCCCAACAGAGACCTGCGGGAATCGCGTACGTCATCGAGAGCAGGCCAAAGCCCATCACTGCTCCGAGGCCAATGGCCGACTGACGTGTAGCTCGGTCGCGCCACTGATATCCCAAGGCGACGATCACGAGGGTACAGGCCAGCATGAGATGGTGAGGTCCAATAATATTCGTTTCTTCGAGGCGGATCACGCTGAACAGCAACAGACCGGAGCCAACAAGTGCCGCCGCCCGGGACGTTCTGAAGAAGCGCCTGAGAATCCAGTACAACAATCCGACCGCCAGGGAGCCCACGAGCGCTTCTAAGAAGCGGAAGCGGACTTCGAGCGAAACCGTGCCGGCTGGCAACATTTCTTCTCCCAGTTTGGCGAGATAGATCGCCATCGGGCCATGCTCGTGACGCCTGTAATCAGATCTGCCCCAAAGATAACTCCAGGGAGAGGCGGTGTTGGCGGCGTAATCCGCTTCGTCCCAAGTCAACTCCGGCGACATGCATGACAGCATGAGAACTATGGACGCCAGGGTGATGACCGTGACGACCGACAGAGTGATTAGGCGTTCTGATGAAATATGCTGTCGAACCTTAGCCAATAAATCCATGTCGTACAAGTCTTACCGTCTTCTGTCGCGGTCGCCGGGATGCAATCGTATGGGCGGCGGGATAGGCACCACACGCGCGCGCGCGGGCGGAGGCGGCAGCGGACTCGAAGTGGGCGGCGGAGCAGGGGGCGCGCCGATGGGGCTTTGGGCAGCGGCCTCGGGTTTGGGCGCGGAGAGCGACTGGATGAAAGTGCTGGCCATTTCGCCGATTTTCGATTCAGGAAATTTCATCTCCCCCATGTTAAATCCGGCGCCCGTCGCCAAGTCTCCCACCACTCCGCCCAAAGTCGGCAGGCGCATGCCGGCGGGTGCGGCGGAGGGCCGATCCAATGCATCGTAGCCGTTGACGATCCATTCCAGTTGGCCGGATTGAATATCAACCAGCAGGCCATGCACGGGAATCCGCGGCCCGATCAACGGGCTTTGCCGGATAAAATCGACCCCGCGAATAACGTTCTGACGCTCGCTGGCGAAGACCCCGAAATAGTCGGTCAGATTCTCCGGCAATTGCCGGCGCTCGATGCCCAGGGCTTTGAAGCGCTCGGTCAACTCGCTTATGGTCGTACGGCGGATTTTGCAGTCAGTGTGGCCGATGACGGCGATCTCCCGTCCGCCCTTGACGGCGCAAGCCAGGGCGAGGGAGCGCATGGTGCTGCTCAGGGGGCTGGTGATAATGTTGCCGGCGTTGCGCAGCCAGATGAATTGCTCTTCCGGCAATCCGAGCGCGCCGGGAAAAAACCGATTCAGGCGCGGATCGACGCAGGTCAGCGCAACCACCGGCAATTCCCCGGTGAAATCGGCCACGTGCAAACCCGCCGATTGGTCTCCGGCCAGCGCGCGGTGGTTGGCGTCAAGAATAGCTTCGAATAGGCGCATATAAATAAAAGTTCACTTCGCAGGCTCCGACGGTTTCGCTTCATCGCTGGCGCTGCCGCCCATCGCTTTGCGCAGCGCGGGGACTTGTTCGATGAGCTTCTCAAATTTGATCCCGGTCAGGCTTTCAATGACAGGGGGAAGCTGGCTCATGATTTGCGTGACGTCTCCGGTCAGTTTGCTGGCGCCGCCGCCCGCGCCGAGGCCGCTGTTGATGATGACGATCTTTTCCGTCTTGGCCAGCGGCTCGCTGACCTTGCCCGCCAGCTCCGGCAAAATGCGCACGATCATTTCGATGATGGCCGCTTGGTTGTATTGCTTAAAAGATTCGGCCTTCAACTTCATCGCCTCGGCGGTGGCCGAGCCTTGGGCCTCAATGATGGCGGCCTCGGCCAGACCGCGCGCCCTGTTGGCGTCGGCTTCGGCCAAACCGGTCGCCTTGACGACGTCGGCGGAGGCGAAGCCCTTGGCTTTAGTGGCGGCGGCATTGCCGGCGGCTTCCGTTTCGAGTTGGAACTTGGTGGCGTTGGCCAGCGTCTCCACGCGGTAACGTTCGGCGTCGGCCGGCTTTTGCACGTTGGCCTCCAACTCGCGCTGTTTGCGCATGATTTCCTGCTGCTGCAACTCGATCTGTTTCTGCTTTTCGATGATGTTGACCTGGATTTCCTCGGCCTTGACCAATTGGCCCGTCTTGAACTTTTGCAGATCGTAGGCGAGGTCCGCCTCGGCTTTCTTTTGATTGACAGCCGCCTGGTAACTGGCCACGTTGGTTTGATAATCGCGCTGCGCCTCGGCGATCCGTGTGTCGGCCACGTATTTGGCCTCCTGTCCGGCCTGCGTCGCTTGCGCCGAACGGATCATCGCGTCCCGGTCCGCCTCGGCCTGGGCGATGGTGGCGTCGCGCTTGACTTGGGCGATGCGCGGTTTGCCCAAAGCATCCAGGTAGCCCTGGCCGTCGCGAATATCGCGAATGGTGAAACTGACGATGGCCAAGCCCATGTTGGCCATGTCGCCGGCGGCCACTTCCTGCACCTTGGAAGCAAAGGCGTCGCGGTTCTGGTAAATGTCCTCCACCGTCATGGTCCCGAGGATGGCGCGCAAATGGCCCTCCAGCGTCTGGGTGGCGACGCTTTTGATTTCATCGATGGTCTTGCTCAAGACCTGTTCGGAGGCGGTGGCAATGGAAACATCATCGCCCTTGATCTTGATTTGGGCCACGCCATCGACTTTGACCGGGACGCCCTTGCTGGTATAGACCTCGGGTGTTTGCACGTCGATGGTCAGCAATTCGAGCGAAAGCACATCGACCTTTTCCAGGACCGGCAAGACGAACGTTCCGCCGCCCTTGACAATGCGGAAGCCGCGATATTGCACGGTGCCATCAGGTCCCACAAATTTGTGTTTGTGGCCGGAAACGACCAGGACCTGGTTGGGACCCACCTTCGTGTAGCGGCTGGCCCAGATGGCGGCAATGAGGAAGATGAACAGAACAAGGCCGACGACGGCGATGACCACCGAGCCGAATTTACCGAGGCTGTCAAAAAGGGCAAACATGGTTGGATGCATTCTTTTCCTTTAGGTTGCGGGAGGTTGTCGGGTTGATTTTCTCAGACCGCGGAAACGAAAAATTGCGACTCGGCGATGCGGGTGATGGTGACCGTCTTGCCATTGGCCACCGCCACGCCGTTTTGCTCCCGCGCCGGAGCGGTATAGCGGCTGCCTCCCTGCACATAAGCGATTTCCCCGACGCCCGCTGCCGGAATGGGCGTAATCACCGTGGCAGTGCGTCCGACCAGCGCTCCAATGCGGCCTTCACTGGAACTTTGGGTCTTGTGAAACACAAAGCTAAAGAGTGAGAGCACCGCCGCGGCAATCAAAAATCCGCCGAAGAGCGACAAGGGCGTGCTCACCCACACATTGCTCGTCGCCGGAATGTGGGAGAAAATGAGACCAAAACCCCCGAAGGCGGTGATGAACGCGCAAATCGTCGTCGGACTGAACGGCGAGACGCCTGGCATGCCGGAATGTTCGTAACCGGCTTCGGCGTGCCCGCCGGTGCCAAGATCAAAGTGGGCGTCGTGGCCGCCGAAGTGATGTCCAAAGACGACGCTACCAATGGTAAACAGGAGACCGAACAGAAAGCAGCCTAAGTAAACATACTCTTCCATAGTCGTATTCCTTCATCTGCCGCCGTTCGTTTATCCGGCGACGCCACATTATTACCACGCCGGCCAAGGAAAAGCAGCTACAAAATGACCGCGACTTTTGTAATAGGCGGTCTTGATGTGCGTTGGTGTCAAACATTCCAACTTTCGCGATTGTTCCGCTTCAAATATTGGCCGGCCTCCGGGCAGTTGGGCGATGTGACGTGTTCTGCGTCCCATTTCATTTCCTGGCCCACGCCCACGCGCAGAGCCACGCAACCCAGCAGAATGATTTCGGTCAACTTGGAGGCGATGGCAAAATTAGAATAAGCTGGCGTGCCGTCGCGCATCATGCGAAACCACTCCTGGTTGTGGCCGGGGGAACGGGGGATGGTCTGCGG
>PLIU01000373.1 GCA_003140095.1 Verrucomicrobiales bacterium
CAGAGCCATTTCAGCGGTTAGCAGCCGTAGTTGGGCAACGGCCAGGTCATGCTGCTCTTTTGCCGCCCTAATCGACGATCGGTCATGTGACAGTAAGAATAATAACAGTTCTTGAACCCATGTTATTGGGTTCGGAGACTCGAAAATGCGGATGCGGATAAAGCGGTGTTCGTTGCGCAAAACGTCTTCCCACGCAACTTCGTTGCTGTTGATTTGCTCCAACTCGTGCACGAGTGGCTGGATTTGTTCGGGCTGGAGTTTGGGAATCAGCTTGACCAGGGAACCACGACCTGAGGCTTCAAAGGCGAGGCCCACAAGGCGGTCAATGATTACGCCGCCCTGGCTCACGTTGCATCCGAGATGGATGGAGTCAACATAACTGTGTGCAGCGTCGGAAGGCTGATTATCCAATTCCCGCTGCCGCCCCTTCTGCCGCCAGAAGCATGTTCAGGGATCGAACCTGCATAGAATCGCTCCATAGCGCGGGTGGCACGGCACAACGACGAGTCAGACCAAGCCGCAAAACATGCAGGACTTCCCCATTCGTTTCCAGCAATGCCCGAAGCGCTTCACGGTCAAGATCGGGAAAATCATCAACTTTACCCGTGACCATTTGCGCAGCACGGAGGAAGTCGTCGAACCCATTCGGGTTTGGCAGCGGCGCGGGAGGAGGAGTTCTCCCTGGTAAAACGACCAACGCCAGAAGAATGACCAATCCGCCGAGCATTGAGGCAATGACCAGGTTGCGAATTCTCTTCCTCATCTCGATTGGCTAGCAGCCTGTCTGAATGGAATCTAACTTTGCCTGTTGAGGCATCCAAGTGGGACGGGCGGCAGCGGGTTTGTGTTCAAGAAAAACAAAGATTTCTTTTGACTCGATTTCACCGGCTTTTTCACTTGTCAAAATTCCCAGGGCCCTTTTCTGTACGGTTCAGCGTGAATGTCACTTTNNTCATGGTCAGTTGCAAGCGGGATGTGGAAAGTTCTCGATTGGAAACTTTGAGCTTTGAACTTACACTCTGCTCCCCATGACCGAATCGAAATCAAGTTTGCCCTGGTGGCCGTTTGTGGCGGCGGATGCGCTTTTTCTGGCTCTGGCGGCCCTTTTGTTGCGCCAGGGACATAAGCCGCTGCTCTGGTGGGAGGCGGTGCTCTTGATCGCTTGCGTGGCGGCGGGGGCGGCGTGCTGCCTGCTCCCGTTGCTCCGACGCAACCAGGACGAGCAAGCCCTGGCCCAATCGCGGGTGCTGGCGGACGCCCTGAATCAGCTCCAGAAAATCGACGAGGTGGCGGCCCAGATCGCCGGCGCTACCAACCAGTGGCGCGAATTCCGACTGCAATCCGACGAGATGAGCGCCTTGACCAAGTCCCTGGCCGGTTCCATCGCCGCCGAAGCCAATGCTTTCAGGGAGTTTCTGCAAAAGGCCAATGACTCGGAGAAGGGCCATTTGCGCCTGGAGGCGGAAAAGCTGCGCCGGGCGGAAACGGAGTGGCTGCAAGTTGTCATTCTTATTTTGGACCACGTTTCCGCGCTCTATCTGGCGGCCCGGCAATCCGGGCAACCGGGGCTTATCGAGCAGATCGGCCAGTTCCACAACGGTTGCCGCGACGTCGCCCGCCGCGTTGGCTTGGCCCCCGTGATGGGGCGCGAGGGAGAAGCGTTCGATCCAAACCTGCATCAACTCAAAGAGAACGGCACGCCGGTGGAAAACGCGGCCATCGGGCAAACGCTGGCCCCGGGTTACACTTTCCAAGGGAAGTTGGTGCGGCGGCCGCTGGTGGCGCTAAAGGAACCGGCTCGCGCATGAACGAAAAGCGGAAGCACAGGGATAACGGTGCCAGGCGGCCTTCTCCTGCCAAGCTTGGGAAGCGGTTCAGCTTACCGGCACCAAGGACACGCGTTCGCCCTTGTCGTTGCGGGTGATGCCCTGCGCGCGAGGGTCCAGATTCAAAACGCCGTCCACGAGGAAAGCGTAGCGATGATGGCCGTGCTTGAGATTGATGGTCAAGAGCCAGGAACGGTCAGGCATGCGTTTCATGGGATGGGCCTTGGGGTCCCAATCATTGAAGTCTCCCACCAGACTAACCGCCGCCGCCTGGGTAGCGTGGCAGATAAAACTGACGGCGCGCAGAGGCTTTTGATAACCGTAAGGACTCATATTCCAAAACTAAGAGCACACAACCCACAAATTTTCATGGCCCGTGGCCATTACGTCAAGTGGTTCTGCAATATGGTGAAGGCGGCGCGCCGGACTTGCTCCGAGCGGGCCTCGAGCTGGCGATATAGTTCTACCCAATCGCCACGGAATTGGTTGCGCTCGCGCCAGACGGACTTAAGGACGCGCTCGGTGCGCTCGACCTGTTGCAGGGCCGGGGCCAGCGGCTCGCGTCCTTCCGGCAAATCGGAAATATTGCCGACCAAAAAGCGGCTGATGCGCTTCTTGCTGAAAACCGCCTGCAGCAACATCACGACCGTCTGCTCATAAGGATACCACCGCTGCATTAACGCTTCGCGCAAAAAGCCGTGGCGCAGGGCGAAAAATTCCGAGCGGGGCCGTTCGGTGAATTGCCGGATTTCCTGGGCTTCGGCCGGGAACCAAGTGTAGAGCAGGGCGAAGGTGCCGTAGGTGTCGATAAGATGTTTGGAATTGTTGTGGCCGGTGGCGATTTCGCCGACGCACACGTCCTGGTCCAGTTCCAGAATGATCTCCGGCAGGTCATGCAAGCCGCCCAGGACTTCCTGTCCCGCCGTGGAGCCGTAATTGAAGTCGCCCGGGATAAGCCAATAGACGTCGTTGTCGGCACCGCGCTCGAAGGCCGCGCCCAGGCCCTCGTACCACATTTGACAGGTATCGACGCACCAGGCATCAAGAGTCTCCGAGTGCCGGGCGACGGTATTGTCCCTGAACTCCAGGAAGGCGCGGTTGCCTTCCATGGTGTAGAAGGTCTTGCGGTCCATGATCGTAATCGGGCGGGCGTAACTTTCCGGCTCCGAGGCCAACCGGGCCACCAGCGCATACAGCGCCTCCAAGTCGGAATAATCGTTGGGCTGTTTGAAAGGGTAGATGATGATGGGATGAATCAGGCCGGAGGCGGCCTGTTTCGTCTTCGTCCCGCGGGCGGTTTTCGCGGTCTTTTTCATAAGCGTGCAGTTAACGGATCCAGCATGTGGGAGCAACGCCTGGACTTTAACCAGTCATGGCGGGCGAGGCAACGCAAAAAAGCAAGCGAGTGAAGCCCTTGCCGGCTCCAGCACCCTGTTCGCGTCCGCTTTACGTTCCAACGACCACCAATAGAATCGCTCCCGCGACCGCGATCAACCCGCCGACCACCGAGCGAGTCTCGATCTTTTCGCCTTCCACGATGCTGGCAAAGGGAATCACCACCAAAGGGGTGGTAGCCACGATGGCCAGGACCAGGCCGGAGCAGGTGGTCTTCAGCGCCCATTGGTAACAGGTCACGCCCAAGGTTTGCCCCGCAAAACTGTTGGCCAGGACCCATGGCCATGCCCGGCGCCATTTCTCCGCCTCGGGGAGGCGCGGCGGCGCGGAATGCGTCACTTGCGCCACGATCTCGCGCCGTTTGACCACCAGCAAGGTGACCCCGCCCACAAACAAACCTCCAATCAGACGCTGATAGGCGGCGGTCGCGCCGTCGATGTCTTGATGGGCCAGGGCCGCCACCGCATACGCCTTGCGGCTGATGACGGCGCCGAAGCCGTTGCCCAGAGCGGCCAAAAGACTGAAGCAGATTCCCGCCGCCAACACCCCTCGTTTTGCGTCCAGATGTTTGCCCGGCGCCAAGGCCCAGGCCACGCCGGCCAGAATGATGGCGCAGGCCGCGGCCTGCCGTGCCGAAAGTTTGGCGCCCAGCCACAGCCATTCCAACACGGCTGCGGACAGCGCGGAGAAACATTGAATGATCAGCAGGGATAAACGCGACCCGATGCGCGGCAACGCTTGAAAAAGAAAAACGTCTGCCCCAACTCCGATCACGCCGCTGATAAGGAACAGCGCAAAGGAATCACCCCCGAGGCCCTGGCCAAAGGTGTAGGCCCACAGCGCCAGCAACGCTGTGGCCACGGCCAGCCGCCAGAAATTGGCCTCGGTGCCGCCCAGCATCTTGGCCGATTGCGTCGCGCAAACAACCGAAGTGGCAAAGAGAAGGGTCGTTAGAAAGGCCGGTAACACGCGCGCGATGATTGAGGAATGCCCCCGCCAGCTTCAAGGTTTATCGACGCACCCACGTGCTCGCCTCGGCAATCCCCAATTGGTATTTCCGCGCGTGCTCGCGGAGCAAAAAAGGCAGGTCCTGCCGCCGGGCCAGCTTGAAATGCGGTGAGAGAATTCGCCGCAAGGCCGCAAAGGTCCTCACGGGCCGGCCGCCGCGCGCCCATCCGCCCAGCCAATTCTCGCGCGGCGTATAACTGGCCAGCCAAGTGTAGGGTGACGCCACGATGAGCTGGCCGCCGGGGCGCAACATGCCCGGCAGTCGCTCCAGGCACTTCAACGGCGCCTCCAGCCGGTCAAGCAAATTGGCCATCAACACCACGTCGAACTCCCCCAAATCGGGCCGCAAACGGGTCGCGTCGCCGACGGCAAATGTCACGCGCCGCCGGTCCAGGTCCCGCGGCACGACCGCGCGGCGCGCCTTGGTCAATTCGCCTTCCTCGAAAGATCGGTAGCGGAGCGAACCGCCCCGGCGCAGGCGGTTGGCCAGGTCGATAAACTGTTTGGAAAAATCGATGCCGATGACTTCCGGACAGTGCCGCGCCAATTCAAAAGAACTGCCCCCGACAGCGCAGCCTAAATCCAAAGCCCTGGCCTGAGCCGGCAGCCGGGCCGGATCCAGGCATTGGCTCACGCAGCGCGCCGGGAATTCCAGCGCGGCGGCTTGCGCCCATCCCGGCGGCAGGCGCAGCCCGGGCGCGCCGTAATGAAAAAGGAGGTACTCCGAGGCGCCGCGCTCGCTGTCATAATAATTTTCCGCCATGCCGCCGCGCCTCCGTCTCACGAGGCCGGCAACTGCCGCAAATAAGCCGAGGGCTGATAATTCTCGATGACTGTTTCCTGTTGCGCGCCCCGGTACATGCGCGCCTGCGTGACGCCAATCTCCGGCGTCTTGGCCGGCGCAAACAAAATGTCGTCATGCGTGGCGTTTTTGGCCTGCGCAAATTTGTCCGGCGTCAAGTGCCCTCCCAGATGGTCGCTGCGGCCGGTGGCGACGTGCAGCGTGCCTAGGATTTTTTCGTCCTGAATATCGCGGCCCGACGGCGGCAATTCCTGAGTGCCAAATCCCAGTTCGCCGATTTCACCCGTGACGGGATCGGATTGCAGCTTGCGGTTGTGCTCGTCGATGACGCTTTGCCGGCCGCGCAGCAAGGCCGCCTTCTGAATGCGTCCGCCCGCCACTTCCATCAGGCCGAGGGTGCCGTCTTCGTAGCGCATCGGGAAAACGCCTTCGGCGCCGCTCGGGACGAAATAAACCTCGCCCGCCGGCAGGTTGGCCACGTCCGGCTTTTCGCCGCGGCAGAGGCCATGGCTTTTCTGCGCCTCCTGGCCGCCGCAGTGCAAGGTCAGCCGGGGCCGCTGGCCCAGGACCTCGAAGTCGATCTCGAACCGGTCGGCGCGGGTCAAGCCGAGCCGGAGTTTCTCGGCATCGCGGCTGACTTCGTCATAGTTGACGCAAAGGCCCGTGCGCAAAATAATCTCGTTCAATCCGTGCAGCGTCGCGCCGCGGAAACCGTATTTTTTGGCGAATGCCGTCAGCGGCGCCGTGGCCGAATAGGTGGAGACGCACAAAATGATGTTGTAGTTTGGATAAATCTCGCCCTCCAAATTGACTTCGCGGCCCGACGGCGCGAACGCCGTGCCCGGCAAATCCAGATTGCTGCCGCCTGTGACCTGGTAGGCGAAGAAATCTCCGCCGCTCAAACCAAGCTCTGCCAGCCCGCCCTTTTTCAATCCCTCATAAAAAACGTCATGCGCGAGACGTTGGATGGTCAGGCTCTTGTCCTGCAGGAACGCGAAATCCTTGACCCCGCGCGGATCGGGCAGATCGATGAAAATAGCCACGCGCTCTCCCGTTTTCGGGGCGAACACGGTTCTGAGCAGACGCGTCAGGCTGAACGGCGGAAATTGACGAGTATCCATATTGCCACATTACACAACGCCGGGAAAATTTCAAAGTGGCGTTTCGGTGAACTTTCGCGCCGCAAACCGCCGGCAATGCGTGTAGCCGACCGAGCGCGCCAAATCGATGGCCGCCGCGAAATCGCTTCCCACCTCCACCGGCGCGTGGGCGTCGGACCCGAAGGTGATGGGAATGCGCCGCCGCGCCGTCAATTCCAAGAAGGCGCGGCTGGGATAGATTTCCCGGCAATCCTTGCGCAGGCCGGCNNTTGAACTTCTTGGGCAAATCCGCGTGCCCGATGATTTCGAACAGCCCCGATTCCGCCGCCTCTCCGAGCCGTTCAAAATAGACGGACCAGACCTCATAGGCGTCGCGATCTTTCCATTTGGGGATGTCCTCCGGCATATCCACCGCCCATTTGTCGGCGACATAATGGACCGAGCCGATGAAATAATCCCAAGGATGCCGCGCCGCCAGTTGGCGAATCCAGTCCTGGTGGCCGGGCAGGAAATCGACCTCCAACGCCAGCCTGATGACGAGGGTGGGGAAATCCCGTTGGGCGCGCCGGACCTTCTCGACATATTCATCCAGCTGATCCAGGCGCATGCGCCAGTTGTCGAAATCGTCCCGTTGCATCGGCGAATGATCGGAAAAGCCGATTTCATCCAAGCCCAACTCGAGCGCGCGCGCGGCGTATTCCACCGGCTCGCCCGAGGCATGCCGGCAAAGCGGCGTGTGCATATGATAATCTGCTGGCCAACCCATGGGCCTACTGTCGAGCGGGTGCGACGGAAAGTCGAATGAAAAGCAGGAAGGCCGGTCCATCTTCCGGACTTTGTTGCGCGTCAGGGGGCGGTTCCGTTTGCTGCGAAAGCCGAAAGCCTGCAAAGGCCTATTGACAATTTATTCGGGGCACTGGACATTACGGAGACGCGGAAATGAGAGATGATTATGATAACAGCAAAAGCACGAGCTAAAGAACCGAAGCGTAAAACGGTTGGCACCGTCATGGCCGAAAAGCTCAGGGCGCAGGCAAATGGAATTTCTGGTGCAGAACGTGAGGAACTTTTGAAAGAGGGAATGGCGATGATTTATGGTGGATGTATAAATGCCAAGACGAAGGCCAATAGCCGTTGACACGAACATTCTTTTTGATCTGGTACAGGGGGTTGAGGTTGTCATTGATTGCCTTGAAACAATTGCCGAACGCATTCCAAATTCCAGTGTCATTGTTCTGCCAACTGTTATCCTTGAATTGCGGAAATGGGCTGGATCGAGCGATCAAGAGGAACAGACAATTGCGACAAGGGCGCTTTTCAACATATTGAATCCCTGGGGATTTGTTCCTGTAAATTTTATTCCTGTCGGCCACGGCATGGTGGAACAAATCGGGCGCAAAATTCGGGCCAGCGGATTGATTCCAGATGCAGAAATTAACGATTCGTTCATCGTGGCTGAGGCTGCTTTATACGGTGCCACAATGCTCGTTTCGAGCGACGGTCATATAAAGGACATTGACCAAAAAATGCTCAAGATAGAATTGGATGCCAGTGATGTGCATTGCCCGTTGATTGCTTCTCCCTGGAAAATCGTCAACACTTTCTTCTGAAATTATCGCAGCGGTAGTTTGCTTGGTCGCGCCATCAACAAGTCGGTGCCGCTGTCGTTTCGCCATTGGCGAACGTTCAAGGCGGGGATAATTTGTGGCATGAAAACGGTCACGAAGCAACAAGCGGTTCAGGGGTTCGACATGATCGGCGGTTTGGCCCATGCCGGGCAAACCGTGATCGTCACCAACGGCGGTAAACCCTGGATTAAACTGGTGCCCGCTCTCAAGAGGAAGCCCGGCAAGTCTTTAGCAGCGTTTAGAGCGCGCCTCAACCGCATTTTGCCGAAGCCCATTCCTGGGGCGTCGGAGGTCCTCTCGCGATTGCGCCGTTGAAAACCTACTTGGAGCAGTGTATCGCTCGCCCCACCGGCAAAGGACTGGCTGCGTTTCTGTCTCAAGTTCCGAGTGCGGAGCCGCCGGAATGGGATCGCCTGTCTGAGGGTTTATCGTCGGATCAAGTTTTAAGATGGGCGTGACGGCCCATTGGCTTTCCGCTCAACCGCCTTGCCATCCTTCGTCGCTTGGTGTATTCTTAAGCCAGCACGCAAACCGTAAATTCCAAAAGGACGGCCCAAAGAGCGTGCCGCGAGCAAGCGACTGAGTCCGAATGCGTTTCGGCGATTGGCCGACAGGCTTGTCGCAACCAAAAATCCCGTCGTTGCGGCCCACCTGGAGAACGCGTTGGAGCGTGGTTTTTACGGCGATCCGGAGCACGCCTAAAATCCGTCGCGAAAACCTTCCGCGCCCGTATTACAGGCATCTGATGGACTGAGTCTGGCAACGCCAGTTATCAACCGATCAATTCGAGCAACTGCTTGAATGGCTTGAGCGCGAACCAGAAGTTTCCAGCGGCGATGGTTTAAGCGGTTTCCACATTTGACGGTGTGCGGTGAGGGCGAATGGAGCAAGACGTTTGTTGTCAAGCAATAATGCCGCTATGTGAGGAACCGCCCCCCGATCCGACCTGGAAAGCAGACAGGATGCAAGGCTTTCCGCCCCTTATTTGTCGATGACACGAAGCTTTCCAAAAACTTCTTCGGACCCTCGTAGAAAATCCTCGTCGGCTTCAACTTTTGAAACATCAGTGAACACTAAATCAAAAGCCTGAGATTCTGGCCAGTCATGCCCCACCGCCAAGCCAAGGACCCATTTAACATTCAACTTGTGTCCCAAAGCCATGGTAATATTCGCTAACGCAATCCTGCGTTCACCTCTGTCCCAAATTGACGCCAAAACAACGTATGCCTCATCCGTTTGCTCACTTAACTTAAATCCTCGGAAGGCGAATGCCTGTTTCTGAGAGCGCATCACGATTTTCAGTAAGAATTCGGTGAAGCGACCTCGTTCCTCTCTGTTTAACTTCGCCAGGTAAGGAATTACCAAATGAAAAGCGTTGAGACAATTCGGGTCGTCAAGCAAATTGAACCTTGGATCGACCGTCAAGTTTGACCCGATAGCGTTATAACTATCTTCGATTAATTTGTCAACGAAGTAACTTGGCTTCTCTCGCCTTTGAAGCCTTGAAAGGACTCCATCCGGGCGGGCGCTGGCGGTTTCACCTCAGATTTCTTCGCCATGAGGGGAGTTTAGGAAGACCGTGCGAAATGAAAAGCATTTTGGCCGGTTCTTCGACGGTCTTGGGGCGGATGCCGGCTCTTGGCAGGGCGGCACAGTCAGGCCGACGAGGGCGGCGGTCGAGGGGTGCCGTCGGAAACGGAACAACACAAGAGCGGCCCGCTTTGCGGGCTGGGACGCCCGCCGCCGCCAAGGCTTTGTCGGGCAAGCCGACGGAGGCGACGGGACGGTCGCGCCGCCGAAGAAGTCGCTCATGATTCGGGAACCCCATCCCAACACGCGTTTTGCATCGCCCCTCTAAATGTGGTAGTGTGCCAGGTGTGCGGCGCTCACGCGCCCGTTCTTTGAAATTTTGCAGTCGCGAATCCGGCTTCGCCAAGGCTGGCCGCTGGAGCGGCTCCAGGCGATTGGGCTGATTCGGACTGGATATGAGTGAAGACGAGTTGCCCGAGTATGTTCATCAACGCGCGCCTTAAGCAGAGTCGCGCAAGGGCTGCGAATTGCGTGATTTTCACGCAGTACAGCCCTGAACGATTAGGTCAGTCAAAGCCAGTCAAACCAAATCAAACCTGCGGCGAGTGGGGCAAGACAAAAGGATGAAGGATGAAGTATGAATGGTGAATGGTGAATGATGAAACCCGGTCAAACCCAGTCAAACCAGAAAAGAAAGTTTGACCACAAACGGTCAAACCTAAGCGGAGAGTGCTTATGTTAAGCTTAAATCTGGCTTGCCGCCCAATCCGACCAAATCCAACCAAATCAAACCTGCCAGAGTGAAAAACTGCCGAAAAAGAGGGTTTACGATGAGCAATTCTAATCATAAGCGACATGCTTATGTTAAGCTCGATTTTGTTGGACGAAAGATTCCGCCGGAGGCGGAACAACATTAGAGCGGCACGCCTTGGCCAAGGCTACGGCGGACGAGACTTCGGACGAGTCGGCGGACAGGCCCGCCGCCGCCAAGGCTTTGTCGGGCTAGCCGACAGAGGCAACAGGGGAGGTCGCGCTCCCGAAGAAGCCGCGAAGGATTGGGTGGCGTCGAAGGAAAAGGCTCGTTTCTGCTGGCCATGCGCGGGCACGGGCGGTAAGTTCTCCGACGTGAAAATTTTGCCACGGCCGGAGGTGATCCTGACGCATGAGAGCGATCTGGATGGTTTGGTGGCCGGCTTGCTCTTGCAACGCCTGGCCAAGCATCTCTTTGACGCCGAGGTCCCGCTGGAGGCCTTCCATTACAATAATTGGCGTCTGCGCGAGCCGCGCGAAAAGTCGGGCTGGGTCTGCGACTTGAGTTTCGAGGCGCGCCTGGATAAACCGAATTGGGTGGTGATCGATCATCACGCGACGGAAATGCAGCCCGCCCATGCGCTTTTGATCCATGACTTGGGCAAGTCGGCCGGGCTGCTGTGTTATGAGTTGTGCCAGGAGCAGGGCCTGGGTTCGCCGGAGCTGGACCGCCTGGTGCATTTGAGCAACGTGGCGGATTTGTTTCTGGAGGAGGACCCGGATTTCGTCGCGGCCAACGATTACGCCAACCTGGTCAAGACTTACCAGTTCTGGAATCTGCACGCCCTGATCGGCGGACGGTTGGAACGGTTGCTCAACCATCCGTTGCTGGAGGTGGTGGCGGTCAAGCGGCGGATCGAGGACCCGATGGGCCTGGAGTGGAGCAAGTCCAACATTCAGGAAATCAGCCCCACCGTCGGCTACGTCGATACGGTGGTGGGCAATACCAACTTGATTGTGCATCAGTTGCTGGAGAAACAGGCCACCAAGTATCCGGTGTTGATGACGCTCTTTCGCAAGGCCAACAACACGGTGGTGGTCAGTTTGCGCAGCCGCAACGGCGAGGCGCTGAAGGTGGCGGAAAAACTGCAGGGCGGCGGCCATGCCAACGCCTGCGGGGCCACGTTGCCGCGATCTGTCAAAAACATTCCCAACGCGATTGAGTACCTGCGCTGCCTGCTGGACGCTTCACCGAAGAAAGAGGCGCCCTTGAACAGCCTGGAAGGACTTTTTGCCGGGCTGGAGATCAAGGGTTGAAGGACGCTTATAAACGCAGGTGCGCCCACAAGTCCGCCGGCGCCAGCCTTATGTTGACAAAGAAGGGGCCAAAATCCCCGTAGCGCGCGCTGACCTCGTCGAACCGCATTTCATAGACAATTTCCTTGAGCGCGTCGAGTTGGTGGGCCATCAGGGTGACGCCCCATTCCCAATCGTCCAGGCCGGTGGAGCCGGTGATGAGCTGGGAGACGCGGCCGGCGTATTTGCGCCCGACGCGGGCGTGGCCGGCCATCAGTTTCTTGCGCGTGGCAAAGTCAAGCATATACCAGTTGTCCGCGCCGGCGCGCCGCTTGCTCATGGGGTAGAAGGCCATGACCTCCCAATCGGGCATTTCGGGGTAGAGCCGGTATTGTCCGTATTGACGCGTGCGCTCGCGCAATTCGCCCAGGCGCTTTTGGAACGCTTCGCTCTCCGGACTGAGCTTTTCCTGTTCGAGCAGCAGGCGCCGGTGGTCTTCTTCGGTCTGCGTGTACTCGGTCAATTCGGTCACGCTCAAAAAGGAGAAGACCTTGGAGAGCGCGCCCGGGGGGAAGCAGGCCTCCAGGTCGCGGTGCATCTGGCTGATTTCAGCCAGGCCGGCGGCGAGAAGAAAAAAGGCGAAATCCGCCTTGGCGCCGACGTTGGCGTAGGTGGCCAAACGGGGATGGGACGGGTTGGCGTTGGCGGCGCAAAGCTGTTCCACGCGCTGGCGGCACTGCTCGGATTCTCCGGGCGGCAGGGCCGCCCAGTTCCGGCGGTCCACGCGGTAAAACAGGTGCATGGCATGAAGGCCCTGGTCCAATTTGATGGCAGGAAGACTTTGCATGATCTCATTCGACTTGGAGGATTTGATCCAGCAACTGCGGCAATTGTTCGGCGATGCCGGCATCGGCTGCCAAGAGCGTGACGCCGGCTTCGCGGGCCTGGTTCTGCGCGGCGGCATCGTGGGTCCGCGCAAAGCCCAACACCGGAATGTGTTGCGTGGCGGGATTGGCTTTCAACTCGGCGATGTAATCGCAGACTTCGGCCGCCGGGGCCAATTCCGCGATGACGACAAGCGGCAATTCGCTTTCACAAGCGGATGGCAGCAAATCGGGGCTGCTGGCGGATTGGACGCGATAGCCCAGGTCCAGCAGACGTCCGGCCAGTTGGCTGCCGGGCATCAAATTTGAGTAATAAACGAGCGCCAAAGGCTTGCTCATGAGAAGCAAGGTGGAGCAGCGCGGGGCAAATTGCAAACCATCGCGGTGCCAGGACGCTTCTTTCTAACGGTCCTGCAGGCTGTGGACCCATTGGATGGCGTGCTGGAGCAATTGCGTGCCATCCTCCAGCTTGAGTTTCTCCTTGATGCGGGCGCGATAAGATTCGACCGTTTTGATGCCCAAATGCAACTCTGAGGCGATGCGCCGCGTGCCCTGTCCCCGGCCGATGAGTTGAAAGACTTCCAACTCGCGGTCGGTCAGGCGTTCGATGGCAGACTTCTGGCTCTCGGCGCGGCCCATGACCATTTTGTGGACCATGCGCGAGGCCATTTTTTCGCTGATGTAGATTTGGCCGCTCAAAACCAGGCGCACGGCCTGGAGAATCTTCTTGGTGGCTTCCTGCTTGGTGATGTAGCCCTTGGCGCCGGCGCGCAAGACGCGCTCCGCGTAAAGCGATTCGTCGTGCATGGAAAGAACCAGCACCGGCAGCAGCGGGAGCCGGACTTGCAAATCTTTGACCAGCTCCAGTCCGTGCGTGTTTTTGAGGGAAATATCGGCGACCACAATGTCCGGCTTGGTTTCTTCGATTTTCTGCAAGGCTTCCTGAGTGTCTTCCGCTTCACCGCACACGGCCAGATCATCTTCGCGCTGGATCAATTGGGAGAGCCATTCCCGCACCAAAGGATGATCGTCAACGAGAAAAACTTTGGCCTGCGTTCGTTCGGGCATGATGCGCACGGACATGCTCCTTGTTTATCAGTCCACGCTGGGAAAGAAAGGAAAAATTGGCGCGACGTGGTTCTAGTCCAGTCACCGGCCGCTTCTTCACCAGCTTTCGACCGACTCCGCCTGGAAAATCTTTCCCAGCAACGCCTTGTAATCCGGCTCCGGCTGGGTCAAATCCACCGCCTCGACGTTGGTCCCGGCCGCGTTTTTCTGCCGGGCCATCAGCTCCCGCGCCAAAGCGTCGTCCGGCCGCGTAAGAATGTGCAAGACGCGCCGCATGATCAGAAACGAAGCACGCATGCGCGGGCGGCCGCCAGCGCAGCCAATTGTTCGTCGGAAATCTCCTGGAAGGGCACCGTGGCATGGCCAAGTTCGCCCAGCGCCGCCGCCCCTTTTTGCACGTAAACTGGCCGGCCCAACTCCCGCAAAATCGGCAGATACCGAGCGTAATCCTCCCCGTCCATCAGCGCCTCGGCCTGTTCGCCCAAAACCAGCACCGCCGCCTCGCGCAGATAAACAGCGACATCGACTTTCTTCCACGCGCCCACCCCGGCGGCGATGCGCACGGCCTCGGCCGGGCGCGCACTGCGCCGCGGGTCGCTCTGGAGGACAAAAAGGGCGCTCGCCTTCATCGCTTGTGATCAGTTGAAGCTGACAAATCGGTCCGTCGCGGCCATCACATCGCTCAACAGGGCCAAGCCGGCATAGTTTGCGTTCGGGTTCCGTTCCAGGCCGCGCCGTTGCGCGCCGTAAGCACAGAAATAAAGCTTGAGGCCCCGCGCGGCCAGGGATTGCAGGCGCGGCTCATCCACGCCGCGCACGGCTTCATCAACGCAATAGAGGAAGACCTCCACGCCTTCCGCCAGCGCGGTTTCGGCCAGACGCAAACCATGTTGAAAACCCGGCTGGCCGGGCGGCGTGGAAAGGAGCAGACCCAATTTTTTGCCGCGCAACGACATCGCGGCAAAGTAGGCTGTGGGCGGGAGGCTGTCAATCGTTCCAAGAAACTTCCCCTCGTTTTTCTTTACCTCGGAGGGATTGCGCCTACACTGCGGAGATGGTATCGCTCGAGTCCAACAAACTTTTCTGTGAGCTCTTGCCCGCGGAATTGGAACAACTTCACGGGGCGGCCCGTGAATTGACCTTCGCCGCCAACCAGCCGATCTTCCGCCAGGGCGATCCGGGCGACGGCATCTACTTTGTCAAGGAGGGCTTGGTGCAAATAGCGACCATGGTCAGCACCGGCGAATCCAAGGAACTGTCGAAGATCGCCCCGGGCGATTTGTTCGGTGAGTTGGCGGTCTTGGACAACGAACCGCGGTCGGCCAGCGCCACCGCCGATAAGGCGACGACTGTTTATTTCATCAGCCGCGACGAACTGCAGAAACTGCTGGACCACATGCCGCGTCTGTTCTCGGCGTTGGTGCGCGAGATCACCCGGCGCATGCGCACCTTCAACGACAAATACGTCCGGGAGGCTTTCGAGGCGGAACGCTTGCAACTGGTCGGGCGTTTTGCCAGTTCCATTGTGCATGACTTGAAGAATCCCTTGAACATCATCGGCATCTCGGCGGAAATGGCTTGCATGCCGTCATCCACGTTGGAATCGCGGGAGGTGGCCAAAGTGCGCATCCGCAAACAAGTCGAGCGCATCAGCAACATGGTCAGTGAATTGCTGGAATTCACCCAAGGCGCTCATATCAATTTTATCTTGGCCCAGATGAGCTACAATTCGTTCGTCGAACCGTTGCTGGAGGAAATCCAGCAGGAGATCGCGCTCAAATCGATCAAGCTCGAATGCCTCACGCCCATTCCTTCCGTGCTGGTGCGCATCAATCCGCAACGTCTGTCACGCGTCTTTCACAATCTGATCGGCAACGCGGCCGATTCCATGGCTGGCGGGGGCGCCATCAAACTGCGCTTCATTGTGACTGGACAGGAAGTTGTCACCGAGTTGGAAGACACCGGCAACGGCATCGCGCCGGAAATCCTGGACCGTCTGTTCCAGGCCTTCGCCACTCATGGCAAGGTCAACGGGACGGGCTTAGGGCTTTCGATCTGCAAGAAGATCACCCGGGACCATCATGGCAGAATCAGCGGCCGCAATGTCCCCGGCGGAGGCGCGCTCTTCAGCTTTACGTTGCCGCTGCCCTCGACTGAACCGAAGTCCTATTAGGACCCTCGCTCCTCGAAGATGAACCGCATCCGTCTGTTGTCCGAGCAAGTGGCCAACCAGATTGCCGCCGGGGAGGTCATCGAACGCCCGGCCAGCGTGGTCAAAGAACTGGTGGAAAATGCCTTGGATGCCCGAGCCGCGCGCCTGACCGTTGAAATCCAGGCCGGCGGACGCAGCCTCATGCGCGTGACCGATGACGGCGTGGGCATGAGCCGCGACGATGCCTTGCTCTGCCTGGAACGGCACGCCACCAGCAAAATCCAGAAGGTGGAGGATTTGACCTCCATCGCCACCCTTGGTTTTCGTGGCGAAGCCTTGCCAAGCATTGCCAGCGTGAGCCGTTTCTCCCTCACCACGCGCGAGCGCGGGAGCGATTCGCCCGAGGGCACCCAGGTCGTCGTCAACGGCGGCAAAATCGCTTCCGTCCGAGCCTGCGGCAGCGCCCCGGGCGCCAGCATTGAGGTCCGCCAGCTCTTTTTCAATCTGCCCGCGCGCAGAAAATTCCTACGCGGCGAGGAGACCGAAACGGCCCACATCCGGCACTACCTGACCCTGGCCGCGCTGGCGTCTCCCGGCGTGGCGATGGAGTTCGTCAAAGATGGACGGCCGGTCTGGCAATTGCCTGCTGTCAATACGACTGATAAAATCGCAGCCCTGGGCGAGCGCCTGCGCGCCCTCAGCGGCGGCGGGGAGAAGCTATTGCCGGTCAATTTTTCCGTGGACCTGCCGCCCAGCGCGGATGAAGAGGTACCCGAAGGGGCTCTGGACGCTCCCTTGCAGTTTTCCGTCTGGGGTTTCATGGGCGCGCCGGGAGTTTCGCGGGGCACCCGTGAAGACCAGCACCTTTTCGTCAATCGCCGTCCGGTGGAGAATCGCGGCCTCAATTTCGCCTTGCTGGAAGGTTATCACACAGCGCTGATGAAAGGCCGTTACCCCGTCTGCTGCCTTTTCCTGGAAGTCAATCCGGCGGAAGTGGATGTCAACATCCACCCCGCCAAGCGGGAGGTCAAGTTTCACCGGGAAAAGACAGTGCGGCAACTAGTCGCCCAGGCCGTGCGGGAAACGCTGCTCCGGTTTCATGCTCCAGCCAAAATCCACGCTGTCTCTCAACCGGCCACGCCTCCGCCACCCCCCGTCGCTCCGCCTCCTGTCCCCGCCCGTCCCGTTTCGGTCCGCCTGCCGGACTTGCCCAAACTCTATCCACCGCCCCCTTCCGCCCCACCGCCGGTTTCGCCTTCGGTTCCTGCTCCAGTTTCGGTTCCAGTTTCGGTTCCGGCAACGATCCCGCCGCCTGCTACGCCTCAACCGTCCGGTCTTCTGCAAGTGCCGTTGCGATTGGTTGGAGTCATTGGCCGGCTCTATGTCGTGCTCGAGTCCGATCGCGGGCTGGTGCTCCTCGACCAACACGCCGCGCACGAACGCATTCTTTTTGAGCAGATGCTGCGGCGGTTGGAAAACAGCGGCGCGGCGCCCTCGCAACGTCTGCTGCTGCCGGAAACCGTCGAACTGCCCGCGCGCGACGCGCAGTTCTTGCGCGAACAACTGCCCGCGCTGGCCCGGCTGGGCGTTGGCTTGAGTGAGTTTGGCGAGCGGACCTTCCTGCTGGACGCGCTGCCGCCCTTTGTCAAAGGAGGCCAGCCGCGTCGATTCATCCTGGAGTTGGTGGACGAGTTGAAAGCGGCCGGCCAGGGGGTTAACGCCTTGCGTTTGGGCGAACACGTTATTGCCAAGACTGTTTGCCGCCACGCCGTCAAAGCCAACGATCCTCTGGCCGGAGCGGAATTGGAGAACTTAATCGAGGACTTGCGGCATTGCGCGATGCCCTACACCTGTCCGCATGGCCGGCCCACGCTGATCGAGATGAACTTCCGCGAACTGGAGAAAAAATTTGGGCGCGCGCAGTAAAGGTCCAATTTGACAATTCATTAAATGACATTAAAATGACTTTATGAAGACATTGACCGTGACCGCCGCCCGCCAGAACCTCGGGGCCTGCCTGAAAAAACCGTGCAAGGCGAGGACATTGGCGTGATGATTGACGGCGCCATTGTGGCGTTCCGGCCGGTCAAGTCGAAGGATTACGCCGCGCACGAATACGGCGCGACGACGGAGGAACTGGATGAGTTCGTCCAAAAAGCCAATCAGGAACTGGATGCGGATCGGAAGGCCCGCCGCCTCAAGCCGTTCACTGGAAAACTGAACTGAATCGTCGGTTTTCATTCGGCCATTATAATGCACGAACCGCTAATTGCATATTAGTTGGCGGACAGATCGCCGGTATGCGCTCGATCATTTCAATCTTTGCCCTGAGTTTGGTATTCGTTGGTTGCGACTCTAAGAAGGAGTGGCCGACACGCGTGCGGGTGGCGGAAGTTCAAAAAGTGCAGTCGGATTATGAAGCGGCCTTGGAAGATGCGAATCGTTCGATTCCTTGTGCGGTCGAGTTCGCTCGACTATTTCCTGGAGCCAAGAGCGGTTTTAGCTACTACATCGGAGGCGCTGGCCCAACCAGTTTCTATATGGAAGCCGACCTTTACGGGAAATACGAGTTGACGATGCCGGGGCTGCCGGTCACGTTTGATGCCTCGCGGCGCAAAGTCATCAGCTTTGGAGAGCCGGAGTTCATTTTGCGAGAACTCACCGAACTGAGAAAAATCCGCAAAGTCGGCATCGATGCGGCCTTCACAAATTGGAGCGGCAGTTATAATATGGAGGGCCAGCGCAGGTTGGGAGCGAGTGAATGGAAGAGGATAGTCGCTGCGCGAGGTGATTTTTCAGTGATCGGGTTCACTTTTGTTACAAACCGGCCGTTGCCCGGTTTTCGTGAATATCGCGATAGCACGATTCGCGATAGCCTGATGAATCATTAACTGTGGTTTTATACTCCAGGCACGAGGGACAAAAGTCGGGTATCTTCCTGCCGAACGAGCATTATGAGCGTCACCATTGACTTTGATTTGCCGGAGTCTGTGGCCGCCGAAGCCCGGGCGAGAGGGTTGCTCGATCCCAAACGGGTGGCCAGCCTCATTACGCGCGAACTGAATTCGGAGCGGGATTTGCGCAATTTCTTCGAGATCGTTCGTGAAATTCGCGCCCAACCCGGCGAGCCGAATACCATGAAAGAAATCCAGGCTGAGGTGGACGCGATCCGGGCGGAAAGCCTCGCGCGTGAAGACTGTCGTTGACACCAATACCCTGATTTCCGGTGCGCTGTGGCAAGGCCCATGCGCCCTATTTATAGATGCGGCCGCGCGAAAAAGTGGAGTTGGTCTTGTCCCCCAAATTGCTGGCGGAGTTTGCGGAGGTGGTGGCGCGGCCCAAGTTCGCGGCGCGAGAGGCAGCAAGAGCCACCACGGCAAATGACTTGGCGCGAAAATTGGCAGAAGAGGTTACAAGTTTCTCCCATCCTGCTTGCACTGCCACCCGAACCGCGCGATCCGAAAGACCTTCACGTCCTTGAATGTGCGGTGGCGGCGCATGCCGATGCCATTGTTTCCGGGGACGAGGATTTGGTGAGCTTGCGATCCTTCCAGGGCATTCCAATCATGAATACAAGCGAGGCTTTGCGGCAGGGTTCATAGCGGAACTTGCCGAAATCGACCAACCGGCAAACGGGCGGCACGGCGTTAGGGTTGACTTCGACCAAATCGACCCCCTGAGAGCGGGCCAGATTGATGCCTTCGCTCAAGGGCATGCCGCCCAGGTTTTTCTGGCCGCCGTCGATGACCCGGACCTCGCGCGCGCGGATTTTCCCATTGACACGCATAAACGGGCCGGGCGGAGAAAATGAACGAGAAGAGAAAGGGCGGCTCAAGCGGCCCTCGCGGGTTCGAATATGTTCATGTAAGCTTCAACAATTTTTCAAACAACCGGGTAGCGCCCGATTACGTAACATAATAAATGTATTCCCGGCCATTATGCAAGTCAAATAGTTAAGTAATTCGATCTGAATTTTCGATTGACGGGGGTGGAGGAACGCATTAAGTTCTTTGATTCAAGTAAGTTCCGTCGGAAGGTTGAGGTTGTCACAATGAATTGGCCAAACGCCGCGGAGTCCAATCTGATTCTTTCAGGCGCAGATCTGAAGCCCGCCCTGCTGATTTCTCTCTTGAGCGTCTGGGTGCTGGTGGGCGTTTTCTACTACCTGAACACCTACACGCGGCGCCGGTATTTCACCATCTGGACGGCGGCTTGGCTGTTCTACGCGCTGTGGCTTACGCTCCTTTTTTTCGGGCGGCTCACGTGGGGAGGATCGCTGTGGCTGCTGTGGCTGACGGAGTGGTGTTTGTGTGTTTCGGCGGTCTTTTTGCTTTGGGGCAGCTTGCGGTTCCTGGGGCAGCGCGTCAAACAACGGCTCATCGCGCTGAGCCTGGGATTCCTGCTGGTGTGGAGTTACGTGGACAGTTACTGCCTGGGCATGTCGTACGCGCAGGTTCATTGGTCGGTCTTCGCATTTATCGGCCTGGCCAGCCTGGTGACGGCGGGGGCTTTTTACCGTTACCGCCGGATGCGGCAGTTTTTGGGGGCGGCGCTGTTGTCCATCGGATTTTTCTTTTGGGGAGCCTATCTGAGCGCCTATCCGCTCTTTGAAACCCCGGCGCTGGCGGCCGCCGGATTCCTGATTTCGACCGTCTTGCAATTGCTCATTGCCGTGAGCATGATCATCCTGGTGCTGGAGCAGGTGCGCTACACCCACCAAAGGCGGGACCTCTTTGCGCGGGAGAAGTTGCAGAACACGGTCTGGTTCACCGAGGAACGCTACCAACGCCTTTTCCAACAAGCGCACGAGGCCATTGTCATCGTCGCCCGCACCGATCTGCGCATCCTGGAACTGAACAGCGCCGCCGAGAGCCTCCTGGGCACCAACGTCCGCCAAGCCACCCGCCAGTCCTTGATCTCTTTTTGTCAGATCAAGACCCCTCCGGAGAAGGCGCCCAAATCTGGCCATCAATGGTTTGAGTTGATCTGTTCGCAACAGCCGCTGAACCTAGTGCATAAAAACGGCACGCTCATCCCCGCGGACACCATCGGCGCGCCGATTGAATTTGGCGGACAGAGCGCCTACCAGTTCTTTTTCCGTGCGATCACCGACCGCTTGCGCCTGGAGCAGCAGTTGCGCCAGGCCGAAAAACTTTCGTCGATGGGCCAGATGATCTCAGGGGTGGCGCACGAGCTAAACAATCCGCTGACGGTCATCGGCGGCTATCTGGAGGTCATCCTGGCCAGCCACAACCTGCCGGCCAAAACACGCCAGGATTTGGGGAAGGTGGCCCATGAGAGCAACCGCGCCACCCGGCTGGTGCGAAATTTTCTGGCTTTCGCCCGTTCACATCCGGTCCACCGCCAAATGGCTAACATCAACGATTTGATCACGGGGGTGGTCGAGTTGCGCAAATTCGATTTGTCCCTGGCCAACGTCAAAATTGAGGCGGTGTTGGACCATACTCTCCCCGCCACCAGCATCGCACCCGACCAAATCCAGCAGGTGCTCATCATCTTGATCAATAACGCGATGCAGGCGATGTCGGCAGCGCACGAGCCGCGCTGCATCCGGTTGAGCACGGCGCTCAAAGACGGCGCCATCCGGATCACCGTCGAGGACAACGGACCGGGCGTCCCGCCCGATGTGGAGGCGCGGATTTTCGAGCCGTTTTTCACCACCAAGGAAGTGGGCGTGGGCACCGGATTGGGGCTTTCCATTGCCCACGGCATCATGTCGGAGCACGGCGGCCATATTCGCTATGAGCGCGCGGCTCTGGGCGGAGCGGCCTTCGTGCTGGAGTTGCCCGTTGTCGCGGTGGAAGTTCCGCGAGGCTCTTCCACGGAAATCATAGGCGCGAAGGCGTCCTTGGCCCAAGCGGCGCCACGCGCGGAAAAAATTCTGGTGGTCGATGATGAAAAGTCGATCGTGGAGATGCTGGGAGAGATGCTGGGGCTGCTGGGCTACACGCCTTCACTGTGTCATTCGGCCAGTGAGGGGTTGAGAAGGATCGTGGAGACGAAGTTCGATCTGGTGCTCTCGGACTTGCGCATGCCGGAGATCGACGGTCCGCAATTTTACCGGCGGGCGATGGAACTGGACGCGCGCCTGGAGAGGCGTTTTATATTTTTGACAGGAGACACTGTCAACGAGGCCACGAAATCGTTCCTAAGATCGACCGGCCAGCCGTTCCTGGCCAAGCCCTTCCGCCTGGCCAGCATCGAGGAAGTCACACGCCAGACCTTGGGCGCGGCGCAGGGCGCATCTCTTGCAATCCCTCTTGCCAACGGCCCGGGTGCTTCCTAGAGTGATGGACATGGATCCGTCGAAGTCACAGTTGATGCAGTACGTGCCCGTGCTCATGCTGGCCGTGGTGGCCGTTTTGTTCTCGGCCGGAACGCTGGCCGCGTCGTCCCTTTTGGGCAAGCGCGCACGGCGCTCGGCGGTCAAAGACACGGCTTACGAATGCGGCATGTTGCCCGTGGGCGAAGGCAATACGCGGCTTTCGATCAAGTTCTACCTCGTGGCCATGCTGTTTATTCTTTTTGACATCGAGGTGGTGTTCCTTTACCCGTGGGCGGTCAATTTCAAGGGCATGATCCGGGAGCAGCCGGGCCTGATCTTCGGTTCCATGGCGGGTTTTATGGTGGTGCTCTTCATCGGCTACATTTACGCGCTGAAAAAAGGGGCTTTTGACTGGAAACAATAAGGTGGCTCCTCCTTCGATTCGATTCGGCACTGCCGGCTGGCGCGCCTTGATCGCGCGCGATTTCACCTTTGCCAACGTCCGCCTAGCCAGCCAGGCGGTGGCGGATTACCTCAAAGCCGGCCTGGCCGATCCGCAAGCGGGCCTCCACGACCGCGATCCCTGCATCATCATCGCCTACGATTGCCGCTTTTTGGGCCGGCCATTCGCCCTGGCCGTGGCCGAGGTCTTCGCCGCCAACGGCCTGACTCCTCTGGTGTGCGATCGCGACACCCCGACGCCCGTCTTGTCCTTTGCCATCCGGCGGCGCAAGGCCATCGGCGGCATCAACATCACCGCCAGCCATAATCCGCCGGAATACTCCGGCTTCAAATTTTCGCGGCACGACGGCGCCGGCGCGCCGCCCGAGGCGACCCAGGCGATCGAAGAAACCATCGCCCGGCTGCAGCAGGCCAACTGGAGCTTCCGCTCGGCCATCATCGGGACTTTTTCCTGCAAGAGCATCGATCCGCAGGCGGAGTATTTCCGGCACATCCGCAAGCTGGCCGATTTTTCCGCCATCAAGAGGGTCCGGCTGAAAGTAGCCGTCGATTTGATGCACGGTTGCGGCCGCGGTTATCTTGACACTCTGTTGCAGGAGGCGGGCGCGCGCCTTACGGTTTTGCATGGCGATGTGAACCCGCTCTTCGGCGGATACCCGCCCGAACCGAGCGCCGAACACCTGGGCGAAATACGGAAGTTGGTCCGCGCCCGCCACGCGCGCCTGGGCCTGGCCACTGACGGCGACGCGGACCGCTTTGGGGTGGTCGATGCCGACGGGACGTGGATCACGCCCAATCAGGTGATGGCGCTGACGTTGTATCATCTGGCCAAGCATCGGGGTTGGAAAGGCTCGGCGGTGCGGACGGTGGTGACGAGCCATCAAGTCGATGCGGTGGCGGCGCAATTTGGCGTCCGGATGCATGAAGTTCCGGTGGGTTTCAAATACATCGGCGCGATCATGGAACGCGAGCCCGTCATCGTGGGCGGCGAAGAATCGGGCGGCCTGAGCGTGCGCGGCCACGTGCCGGAGAAGGACGGCATACTGGCTTGTTTGCTGATGGCGGAATTGTTGGCGGAGGCCGGGCGGCCGCTGGGCGCGGTGCTCAAGGAGATCACCAAACTGGGCGGCCCGTTTTTCACCGAACGGATCAATATTCATATTGACCCCGCCAAAAAAGACGAATTGCTCTCCCGCCTGTCGTGCGGATTGGAGAAGATCGGCTCGTTTCCCGTGGAGGAGCGGGTCACGATGGACGGATATAAGTTTTTGCTGCCGGATGGGGAATGGGTGGCCTTTCGCGCCAGCGGCACTGAGCCAGTGTTCCGTTGCTACATTGAGGCTCGGTCCAGGAAGCACCTGGAGCCTCTACGGCAAGCGTGCCGGGCGCTGCTAGGTTAAGGGCGGACTGTCACGCCACTTCCTTCGCTGCCGTACCTAAGCCCTCAATGTGGACCTGCTTGTAGCCGCCTTTGGATTTAAAGTAGAGGAGGATGCACAAAAGCAAAAAGGCCTGGATCAACGGAATCCTGGCCGTAATTCGGAGAGCCATTTTGCTGCCGTGCAATTCGGCGGCGGTTACGATGGGCCTGTCCTCGGCCGCCGTGGTTTTGGCGGTCGCCCACCACGCGCTTAACTTGGCGATATTGGGATCACTTTGATTTTGCTTGGCCAAATCCTTTCCGTCATCGTCCAGCACGCCAACTTTCGCGCCGTCCAGCCCCTCGGCTTGGAAAAATAAAAACGGCTTGGGCGCTTCGGCCGCATAGCGTTTAAAAACTTCCGGGTGCTCCGTCATCAATTGTTGCGCGGTGTTTGCGTCCTGATTGAAGCCGATGCCCGGACCGCCAAGCAACCCGGCGCAAAGCATTCCGGCCCCGCCCATGGCTCCGATCGTGATCGCGCCGCCCTTGGGAAATCTCTCGGAGACGACGGCCAGCAACGTCGGCCACATGAAGGTTTTGCCGATGGCGTAAACAGTGCCGGCTGCAAGGCAGAACATCGCCGAATCCGCGTGACCGAGCAGTGACAAACCTGCGGCCGCGAGGAGGGTGCTGATAAACATCAAGCCGAGAGGAGAAATTTTATGGACAATCGGGCCCGCGAAAAACCGCAGCGCAAACATCCATCCCTGTATATAAACGAAAGTGAGCAGGCCCTGTTGCGGCGAAGCCAGGATCGCGCCCGTAATCTTGCTGACCCAGGAGTCCGTGCCCAGCTCGACATAGCCCTGCATCGAATGAATGAGCAGCATCAGGACCATGAGGAAATAGCCGGGTGAAAATTTGGTCACGATTCCGAATGCCAACAACAAAATCGCGCCGCCGATCCAACCGAGGAAATCAGGCAACCCTAAACCACCCGCAAGGTCGCGCATCCACAACGCCAGCAGGAAGCAGAGGATCAACGCCCCACCCATGCCAAGTTCCTTCAACATGTCAACATACTTGACGCCGTGTTGCTTCGCCTCGGATTTCGGGAACTTTTGGCCAAAGAGCATAATCCCGTAAAGAACGACCGGAATGAGGAACAGACACATCTGGATCTGCCACTTCACAGGCTCCGTGCCGGCGGCACCGGTCATGAAGTAAGAAGCCAGCGCCCCCAAAATCAATCCACCCGGCCAGCCGGCGTGCAGAATATTGAGATAGTGGGCTCTCTTGCTTGGAAAGAGCGACGCAACCAGAGGATTGGCCACGCCCTCGCAAAGTCCGTTGCCCATGGCAAAGAGAAACATGCCGACAATCAAACAATGCAACGCCGCCGGTTTTCCGCCGGATGCGAAGGCCATGCCGGCTCCGAGAGTCACCACGGCGGACAAAAAGTGCAGCACGAAAGCGCTGAACATCAGAGCGCCATAGCCAACTTTGTCGGCAACCAAACTGGAAAGAATGATGATGACGCCAAAGCCGGTCAAGCCCCCGCCGGTGATCAGGCCCAATTCCGTATTTGTGAAGCCGTATTGCTGCGCCCACTGGCCCAGAATGCCGCCACGGACGGCGAAGCCGACGCCCTCGGCCAGGATGGCCATAAACCCGGCCCACAAAAGGCGGTGGGCGTGCAGGGTCGGCGCGTTGACGGAAAGACCCGGATTGGATGAAACCGATTCGCTCATAATTTTAATTGACAGTTAGGCAATGACCAAATCAAACCTTCTCCGGCCTGGAATGTCAATGGGAAATCAGCGGGCTTGACGCTATTGCTATTTGCCGGCGCGCAACGGGTATTTGGGCTTCTTGACCGCGGGCGGCGGATTTTTCTTCAGAGCTTTCAGCGCCTCGTCAATGGCGCGTTCGAATTGCGGATCGCCGCCTTTAGCCATCAAGAAAGGATCATCGACGACAGGAATGTCCGGTTCCACTCCATGGCCCTCAATGATCCATTTGCCTTGCGTGCTGTAGATGCCAAAGGTGGAAACGGTTATCTGGCCGCCGTCCATGAGGCGGGGCAACCTGTGATGCCGATCAGTCCGCCACAGGTGCGCTTGCCGATGAGCGGGCCAAGACCGGCTTGCTGGAAATAAGATTGTGGCCGTCATCGCATCGTGTAACGAAGTCCGACGGCCTTAAGCAGGCCATGGATTGGCATGGTTGCGTGGGCCGGGTCAAAAAAATAATGTCCTTTGACGGACCTCTTGTCGGGAATAAAGACAAACTCCGGCACAAGCTTTACATAGTCGATCATAACGAGTTCGCACATGAAATTGTATAATATGTTCGGGTCTGTCCGAATATGCGGTTGAACGTTTTCCTTCTTGGCAACAATCCAGTCAATTTTAATTGATGGCTCATTGATAAGCAGTTGGTTCGTTGCCGCACAAAAATCCAGTTTTTGATTTTCCGCCGCGGCGGAAGACTTTTTCTCCGTTGTCCACCCATATTTGGCATACAAATTGGAGATTATTCGTTTCGGCTGTTTCTTGCGAACCCGCGGCGAGGCCCAATGGTTGCCGGGCCGGTGCGGGGCCGCGCCCTCATTCCGAACCTAAGACGCACGCTGGAATTGTCCCGCGCGGATAGTTTTGCCGGAGCGTTTCCATCGTTGGACGGCTCAGGCGAAAATCCCGGCCGGATATGTTCGAAAATCCGGGATCGAGGACCCTGCTGCCGGAGTCTATGCCGAGGCCGCTCTGAAACTCGGTGAGGGTCGGATAGCTCTTATGGCGCCCCCAGGTTGGGCCCCATTCGAAACGCCCTTCTCCGGGCGAGGCAAAATAGACGTTATGCTCAAAGCGCAGCCGCAGGTCTTCCAGGGTGAGCCGCTGGTGATCCGGTCCGCCAGCGCTGGCCGCCACGCGAGGAGTCTGTCCTGCCGCCGGCCAGTTCCGGTCATCGCGGTTGTCAAACCAGCCCCAAACTTGAGCATCCCGATTGAATGCGATGATATTGCTCCGGATCAATTCATTGTGGACCCAAACCGATTCGTCGCCCCGCTTTCCGATTCGCGGCGTCGTCCTTGATTGTTCGCGGAAATCGAATCCTTCGCGGTTCCCAACAATCAGGTTTCGTTCGATCACGCAATCCGGGCTGCTGGAAATGGAGAGGCCGGCTTGCGCGCCCCAGGCTCCGCCAGTTTCGGCAAAGCCATTGCCGACAATCACGTTGTCGCGCGCCTCAAGGCCGTAGGAAATCTCATCGAAAATGCCGCTGTCCTCGTTGTCGGCGATGAAGCATTGGCGGACGGTGCAATGTTCGTTGCCGATGTCGAACCAAATGCCGTTGCCGCGATTGCGCACAAAAGCGCTCATCTCCAAAACCGCGCCACGCGACAATACCAATTTATCGCCGCCCGCCTCCCAACCGCGGTCAAAGCCCTTGGTGTTATTATTCTCGACAAGGCATTGCGTGAAGAGCAGTTGGTGGGCGCCGTTTGCGCCAAAGCCGAGCTGCCCGTTGTCCCGGAAAGTGCAGCGGCGAACGATTTGCTCCTCGCCGGAAAAGGTCGCCCCGCTGGCGTTCATATCCTCGATCATGCAATCCTCAAGGACGTCATGCGCCCCGGCGAGCGCGACCGCTCCGTGCTGGGCCATGTTTGCGGCAAAACGAAAATGCAACCCCCGCACCGTCACATAATTGCCTTCCACGCTGAGCACCTCCTGGCGCATGGAGCCCTCGGCGAACACTTTGTTCAGGTCCCTGTTTCCGATGTCCCATACCAGGAGCGTTTGGTCGGAGATGTCCACGCAAAATGTGCCAGGAGATAATTGCGCCGGCTCCAGAACCTGGCGCAGCAAATAACCGTCAACGATCACCTGTTCGCATCGGCCGATGAGACGATGATACTCGTCACCAGGGTGGGTCATCTGTTTGGACCACGGAATGAACCGGTGCGGCCACGCAATACCGTAGATTGGTCCATCAGGTTTGGTTGGGCGCCAGCCAGTGCAGCGGTCGGCACCGGTAAGCACAACGTGCGCGCCCGGAGCAGCCTCGAACACAATCGGCTCCTGCGCCGTGCCACTCGCCTTGGCCACGACTTGTTCCCGATAGATGCCGTCGCCGATCAGGACTGTGTCCCCAGCCCCGGCTTTTTCGAAGGCTTTGGCGAGGGTCTTCCACGGCTGCTCCGAAGTGCCCGGCCCATCGTCGCTGGCCTTGGGCTGGCGTTGCGCCACTGCGTAAGAGGCGGCGCGAAGGGAAAAGGTCATCGCGATCAGAAGCAACGCCGCGCTCGCGAGAGAACGAAAGAGCGCGGGCAGAATATCACTGTCAACCAAGCGACGTGGCGATCTTGCGGCCCTCATGTTTTACCAGTGTGTGCGCTGTGATTCCAAGTTTGAGGCGCTTCCCTTTGACGGTGCCAGCGCTGCGGCCAATGCGCAGTGCCACTTGAGCGTCGGGCATAGTTCCGAGTTGTTTTATCTCAGCGGCTGACCAAAGGCGATAAGCAAACGATTTGATACCAAATTTGTGCCGACGCCAAGCAACAGCCGCAGCGGAAATCGCCAATTTTAACGCAATCTCTTTATCGGGACCGGTACCGAGCAAAGCTTCCTCTTCCGGGGTCCAAGCCGGCGGCATCATGGCAGGAATTCCAAGCGACCGCCGCTTCGCCGTCACAGCATCTCTTGCACGTCCGAGGCGCTTTGCGACATTTTTATCTGTATCAGCGCCCAGAAGGCCCATCTCCTCTTTGGACCACGGGCGAAGTATTCGCAACGGATTGGAATTGGCAATGCCGAGGAGCCGCCTGTGGGAACACGCGGCTAGAAGTGAGTGTCCCGTCCTTTTGGCGACGTCACGGTCAGGGAGTTTGCCTAAGAGTGCCTCGTCCACTGGGGTCCAGAGTTTTCTGCGAAACGGTGCGATGCCCATGGCATTTCTGCGCCGTTTGACTAGTGTGGGGTGCCGCCCTAAACGAGCGGTGCCGAGGAGCTTGTCTTCCTCAGGTGTCCACGGTCTCGTGATGTGGCAACGAGCGATGCCCAACTCGAAGCGGCGGTTGTGGACGGCGCCCATGGTCCGGTGAAGATGGCTGGCCACATCCTTGTCAAACATTGTTCCAAGAAGAGCGTCGTCCTCTGGAGTCCATGGACGATACTCGCTGAAGCCAAGGTAACGGGGAATTCTCCGCTTGTTGCGTTGGATTCGGACGGCCCAGATGGTACGACCAAGCTGGCCGGCCAACTCGACGTCGGGCTTTGTGCCGAGTAGTTTCAGCTCTTGCGTTGTCCAGCGCTTTTGAACCACAGCGTGTAAGAAAGACCAGTTTGGGGAGAAGCTCAAGAGGATTTTTACCCTTAAGGGCCCTAGGTTTCTCGACTTTTTTTTCTCCACCAGTCATTTGCAGGAAAACTTCTTCCTCTGGCGTCCCACCTTGCCTGACCCCGGTGACGACCTGCTTCTTGAGTTGGCAGTCGCTGCGAGTTGCAGGTATATTGTCATCCACAATCTCCGGGATTTCCGGGGTATGGAAAGATGGAATCGGAGAGGTGGAACCATTGAGTTGCTGTTTGTGCCACAATCACTTGCATCTTTGACTCACAGATCCCCGCGCGTTCCTGGCGTACAAATGTCGTGGCACTGAAAATCATTAAGTTTTGTATTCGCATTCCCCTCTGAACTTGGTAGCGTACGGGCGTGTGGCGCTCGTGCGCCTGTTCTTTGAAAATTTGCAGAAGGGAAAAGGGGAGAGGGGAGAAGGCTAAAGGCTAAAGGGTCTCCTTTTTTGAGGCTCATTAACCGGTGCAATCAAACCAAATCAAACCGGATCAAACCAAATCAAACCAGTGGACGTGAGCGAAGGGGCCGTTTTTTGGACAAACAGACGGTGGAACCACGCAAGCCGTTGATTTGCAGGATTGTCTTGGTCGTTTTCACCTCCTTTTTTGAGGCGTTTCCACCGGTTCGGTCAAATCAAACCAAATCAAACCTGCCGGGGTCGGAGATCAGGGTCATTTCATCTGGATGA
>PLIU01000242.1 GCA_003140095.1 Verrucomicrobiales bacterium
GCGCCGCCTCGTCCACCCGCTCTTGTCTGGCAAGGGACGAGAGCGCGGCGGTTTCGCGAGTGAGCCGTTGCGCGAGTTCGTCGGATCGCGGCTGTATCTTCTCAACATGGGCGCGAAAGGCTTCCCGCTGTTCCTGCGTCAGCCCGATTTGGTCGCCTGCCATGAGGACGATTTCGGGCGGAAAAAAAGCTCCCGCCAGTGGATCGGTCTCAGCGGCGGACTTGTCTGCCGCAGCCAGGCGGCAAACCGTGGATAGGAGAGCGATGAGGGTTATAATTTTCATAGTGGATGATTCGTATTTATTTGTTTTAACGTTTGTTTTCGGGCTTGCGCCCGGATTATTGCGGAATTGTCGGAGGTTCGAGCAGCGAGGCGGTTGGTGACATCCACGCTGGAAGCGCGGAAGTGGTGTCGAACGAGAGGCGCGCAATCGCGTTCTGACAGGCAGTAATGGCGGCGGCCACGTCCTGGCCAGTACGCAAGGGTTTGGGTTCTCTTGGCAGCATTGCGAACAGGATCACAGCCGCAACGGCTGCCGCTGCGGCGGCCCAGCACCAGAGGCGTAGCGGCGTTCTGGCACTGGCTTCGTGTTGCGAGGTCCTACGGTTGGATCCGTTTTCCTCAACAGCGACCGCATCCGCCAAAGCACCCAATGCCATGTCCAAATTCATATAGTCGAGATACAAGGCACGCAGTTCTGCGTCTTCCTTCAATCCATTGAATAGAGCGGCCGCTTCCTCCGGGATCGCCTGTCCATCAAAATACTTTTGAACTATTTCGTGCCAATGCGATTTCATCGCAATCCTTCCGTCGAGAGTTGCCGCCGCACACACTCCAGCAGCGCCTGGCGAATCCGGTGCAGCACCTTGTAGAGGGACATCGCTGTCTGACCGCGTTGAGCCGCAAGTTCATCCATGCGCGTGCCTTTGGCGTAAGCGCAGAGGACAAGTTCGCGCTGCGCCGGCTTTAGCTTTTGCAAGCACGCCTCCAGCGCCTCGCGTTGCGCATCATGCCTCGGCTCAGCCGCCGCCGCGTCGTCAGCCAGCCGATTGACGAGCGCCTCGTCAAACACATGGCGGTCGCGCACCAGATCGCGCACATATGCCAGCACTTCAAAACGCGCGACGCCAAAAGCCCACTTCCGAAAGTCCCGCGAGCCTTCAAAATCCGCGAACTTCTGCCACAGCACCACCGCCACCTCCTGCATGACTGCCAAGGCGTCCCCACGCGAAGGCAGCAGTGAGCGGATGTAAGTGCGCAGCGCCGGTTCGTGTTCCGCGAAAAGTCGAAGGAACTGAGTTTGGTGCTGGTCGTTCAAGTTGCGCATTATTGCCACGTTACCAATTGTCTCCAAGAAAACGCTCCATTTGCCGAAAAATCTGCCCGCAAGTTAGTGAGTGTGCCAGATTCCAAGGGATCCTGTCGTCTTTAAATTTTAAATAGAGAATAGACACGAGGGTTCGATTCCGTTCACCCACTCAATTGATAATCAATGACTTACAAATAAGTGCAAGCAAAGTGCTAGTAAAATGAGGCTGTTTTTGCGCGAGAATTGTAGTTTTATTATTTACAGTGATTGGAGCCGGCAATCTTCTGCTGCTGCCCCTTGGCGATGGTCGAAAACCGCTTCGCCTCCAACTCCTGATACTCGCGTATCAGCCATTTGAGAGGATGCCCCAGCCCGCGGTGGGGCTTTCCTTCCTTTGTCTCGGCCATCAAAACCTCTGGACTTGCGCTGCCTAAAATGGCCGCAACAACGCGGACTTCACGAAACAGCGCCTGCTCAACGCGGCGTCGATTTGGTTCGTCGAATCGAATCGGCTTGTTTCATCTATTGTCATGCGCACAAACGTTCCTCTTCGGCACGCGTGGCGTCATCTGGCTTGTCAGAGCCTACATTGCTGGGTGACTTAAAGTCGTAGTTCCGCGCGAGGAAGTGGTAGATGGCGGAAAAATCCTTGTCACCGTCTCCTTCCCGAATGGCGAAGCGATAGATCTCCTTGGCCACGTTCGTCAGTGGCAGGGACACGCCTGTTTCGTAGGCGCTGACCGAGGCAAGGTGCAAATCTTTTTGCAACCAACGCAGGAGAAAGTCTGCGTCCTCAAAATTTCCGTTTTCGATTCGCCCTCTCTTTGTCGCAACGAAGGGCGCGGCCGCCGGCCCGCCCAATACTGCTTCAAACAGAATCTCAAGAGGCAGGCCAAGAGACCTGCCTAGAACCAGCCCTTCGGCAAAAACGGCCATGGTGGTGCCAAGCAATTGGTTCATGACCATTTTGAGAGAAGCCCCCGTTCCTTGTCTTCCACCGTGAACAATCCTGCTGCCCATGCATTGGAAAAGCGAGCGGCAAGCTTCCACATCGGCAGGCTCACCGCCAACCCAAAAAATGAGCTTGCCGAGAGCCGCTGGTTCCTTGGAACCGGTAACGGGCGCATCAAGGAAACGAATTCCCAACGCACGCGCTTGTGCTGCCATCTCCATCGAGAATGACGGATTGACAGTGCTGCAATCCACCCAGAATCGGCCCGGCGCAAGACTTGGAAGAAATCCGTCCTGGCCCAAGGCCGCTTCCTTGACGGCCTCGGGGTGCGCCAGCATCGTAATGACGACCTCCACTTGTGCCGCCAAAGCGGCTGGGGAGTCAGCCCATGCAGCGCCGCCCGCTAGCAAGTCCGCCGCCTTTCCATGTGACCGATTGTAAACGACCAGCGAGTGACCGGCTTTTTGCAGATTGGCCGCCATGCGGCTGCCCATGATGCCGAGACCGATAAAACCAATTTTCATAGACCCTCCTTTTGTTCAAGCCACGAGCTGCGGAATCGTTTTAAGCTCCTCCAGTTCCGATCCGGTCAAGCGAATTTCTGCGGCGGCAACCATGTCGTTGACCTGCTCCGGCTTGCGTGCGCCAACGATGGCGGCGGTTACGGCGGGATTATGCAACGTCCACGCTACTGCCACTGCGCCGGGTGATTTGCCGTGTCGCTGTCCGATCGCGCGCAAACGTTCGACTAACGCCAGGTTGAACGATAACTCCGGCTCAGTGAAATCGGGATGGCGTTTGCGCCAATCGTCCTCGGGCAGGCTGGCAATCCGTTCCCGCGTCATGGCGCCCGTCAACAGTCCCGAGGCCATCGGCGAATAGACAATCACGCCGATGCCGGCGCCGAGGCAAAAGGGCAGAATGTCCGTCTCCACATCGGGATGCACCAGTGAGTAGCGCGGCTGCAAAGATGTGATCGGTGCGATCTCGAGTGCCCTTTCCATCTGTGCGACATCGAAGTTCGAAACGCCTATGTAGCGCACCTTGCCTTGGCGTTGCAATTTCGCCATCGTGCTCCAACCTTCTTCGAGTTCCTTTGTGTCGTCGACGGGCCAATGGATTTGGTAGAGGTCGATGGTGTCAACCTTCAGCCGGCGAAGACTATCTTCGCATTCCTGTTGAATGGAAGCGGCCTTGAGGACTTCAAGGGGACGGCCTTGCGCGTCCCAGCGCAGGCCGCATTTGGTGAAGACGTAAGGGCGCGGTCCCGGCCAACTCTCCAAAGCGCGGGCTACAATTTCTTCGGAGTGGCCCAGGCCGTACACGGCGGCCGTGTCAATCCAGTTCACACCCAACTCCAACGCCAGGTGAATGGCGGCGACGGAATCGTCATCGTTTTGTTGTCCCCAGGCGAATTGCCAGCCTCCGCCTCCGACGGCCCATGAGCCGAAACCGACGGGCGTGATGAACATATCCGAGTTTCCAAGTTGTTTCGATATCATTTGATTCAATACTTTTGCTTTCATATTTCCTTTCCTTGGCACGACGGTGCCAAAATCTCAAGTTTCATTCATTGCTGTTTCGATTCCTGCCAACCGCCGCCGAGTGATTTCACCAGCGTGACCGAGGCCACGAGCTGTTGGCCGCGCAGTTGCACCGTGCTGAACTCGATGTTCAACTCGGTGCTCTCCGCAGTCGCCACGTCGAGGTATGTGGCGAGACCATCGCGGTATCTATTGTTGGCGATTTCCAGTTGTTTGCGGGCCGCGATCAGGGCGTCACTTTGCGCATCATATTGGCTGGCAAGGAAACTTTGGGCCGCGAGGTTGTCTTCAACCTCGGAGAAGGCTGTCAGCACGCTTTGGCGGTAACTGGCTACCATTTCTTCGTAAGTGGCCTTGGCCAGGCGCAATCCGGCGCGGAGTCTGCCGCCTTCAAAAATCGGCAAGGTCAAGTTCGGACCCACCGCCCACATCCGGCTGGACCAATTGAACAAGGTGCCCGCGTTCACACTCTCCAGGCCAGTCAAGCCGTTCAACTGAACGGTCGGAAAAAAGGCCGCCTTGGCCACGCCGATGCCGGCGTTGGCGGACGCCATGCGGCGTTCGGCAGCGGAAATGTCCGGCCTTCGTTCCAATAATTCCGAAGGCAGCCCCGACGCAATCAAGGGAGGCGCGGCGGAAAGGGAGCGCTCCGGAATGCGGAAGGTCGCGGCGGGCTGTCCGACTAACAGCGCCAAGGCATGCTCCAGTTGCGCGCGCTGGAGCGCCACGGCCGGGATTTGGGCCTGCGTGGTTTTGAGCACCGTTTTCGCTTCCGCGACGTCCAGATCGGTCGCCACACCGCCGTTGCGCCGATCGACGGTCAAATCGTATGAGGTGTTGAAGACTTTGACACTGGAGCGGAGAACCGCCTGCTCAGAGTCCAAGGCTCGCAGCGTGAAATAATCGAGAGCTACCTCCGCCTGGATGGTTAGTTTGATCGCCTCCAGGTCATCGGCGCTGGCGCGAGCCTGGGCGCGGGCGGATTCAACGCTGCGCCGCACACGACCCCAGAGATCGACTTCGTAGCTTAGATCCAGCGGCACCGTAAAATCGTTGAAGGTGCTCGGCTGCCCAATGGGTTGTCCTGTGGTCGTCAGTGGAGCATTGGGCGAAACCCGCTGGCGGGTGGCTGAAAAACCTCCGCCCACGTTTGGAAACAGGCCCGCGCGCGCGACATCCATGGTGGCCCGGGCCTCTGCGAATTGCGCCACTGCTACTTTAAGTTGCTGGTTTGCAGCGGCTGCCTGGGATTCGAGGCCGCTTAGTTCGGGATCACCAAAGACTTCCCACCAGTTGCCCTTGGATAATTGTCCTTGCGGCTGGGCGACTTTCCAGCCGTTGGTCGCGTTGGCGTAGGCCGGCGGAATGGTCGTTGCCTCGGGGCGATGATAATCCGGCCCGACAGCACATCCTGCCATGAGCGTCCAGGCCGCTAATGACAGTCCAAGCTTCGTGATTGAGGTGGGCCGTTTCATAATCAATTTGCCGCCACGGGATTGGCCGTGTCTTGGATGCGCACTTTAACTCCATCGACCAGCGAATCGGTGGGATTGGCAATGACACGGTCGGCTGAGGTCAAACCACCCAGGATTTCGATGTTTTGTCCGAAGTCGCGACCAACCTTGACCGGGCGCAATTCAACCGTTCCATCCGGGCGGACCACGCCGACTTGCAAACCCAGCGAACGAAAGATCAACACATCGGAAGGCAAGGTCATGGGCGGATTCTTACTATGGGGCTTAAAGTTAATTTCGCCATAGCTGTAGGGCAGGATTTGGTTTTTCGAGTTGTCCACCTCAAGCTCCGTCAACAGCGTGCGCGAAGAAGTAGCGATGGATTCCGAGGTGGTAATGACTTTTGCGTCGAACACCAAGCCCGGGCTTTCCGGCGTGGTCAAGGTGGCCGTTTGCCCAGGCGCAACGTCAAGCGCGTAAGGTTCCGGCACATGCACATAGACGCGAAGTTTTCCCGTTTGGGCAACATGAAACAATTCCTGGCCGCCGCTGCCCGCTACAATCAGATCGCCAATATCCACCTCACGCCTAGTGACGGTGCCGTCGAAAGGAGCGATGACGCGCTGGAACGACACCAACTCTTCCAAGCGCCGCACATTGGCGCGCTCGGCCTCGACACTGGCGGCCGCCGTTTCGCGTCCGGCTGCCTTTTCCGCGGCTTCCTGCTCGGAAACCGACGCCGTTTTAAGCAAGGTTTGCCACCGCGCATCGGTCGTCTCGGCAAGGTGAAGGTTGGCTTGGGCCAGCACCAGTTGCGCCTTAGCTTGGTCGAGTTGTTGGTCTAAGTCCGGCGTCTCGATTTCAGCCAGTAATTGACTGGCTTGAATATGCGCCCCGATGTCCGCCACCCAGTCTTTGAGGTAGCCATTGGCGCGAGCATAGATGGATGCTTCCCGCCAGGGCCGGATCTCTGCCGGCAAGATCAGCCCGTCCACCATTTTAAGCGGAGTAAGCGAGACTACAGAAACGGTCGGGATGGCAAGTTGGTTCATGTCTGCGGTGGCCGTCCGGCGTTCATGCCAACGCGGAAAGAACCCAATCAGGAGACCACCGATGACAATGAGCGTAATGATGATGACTACACTGCTCATTCGTTTAGACGAAGAGGTTGCGACAGGTGCAGGCCGCGGTTCCCGTTCAGTCTCTTGCGGCGTGGCCTTTCGTTCGCCTTGTAATTCGGTTGCGCCGTTTTGCTGCAATTCAATTCGGTTCATAGAGTTATCCTTACGCATTGGCCTGAGCCGGGATCATGGTTTGCGCTGGTGCTGGCTGGTCGGACGGGTGCTTTTCCGGCACAGAGACTTTTCGGTGCAGGACACTGAACACCACCGGAACAAAGAACAGAGTGGTGGCGGTGGCCAACACCAGGCCACCGATGACCGCGCGGCCCAGCGGCGCGTTCTGGCCGGGTTCGATCGCCATCGGCGCCATGCCGA
>PLIU01000444.1 GCA_003140095.1 Verrucomicrobiales bacterium
ACGCCAGCGGCCAGCCGTGGAGTCAATAAGGGATCGTTCTTTTGGCCGGACCGTCCCGGCACTGGCCGGGGGTGGGGGCGGGCGCGGGATTGGATTGGGGGTATGAGCAAGCCTTTTACACAGACTGGATTTTTGAGATTGGCCGCCGCGCCGGAAAATTGACTTTGGAGTGACCTGAGCGATTTTGCACTATATGGCTCGCGTACATTCAACCTGGACACCCGATCAAGCCCGGCACTTCGCCAGCATAGGTTCCGCCGCTGCTGCAAAAGCTCGAACCGAACGCGCCTTAGAACGTGCCCGCACCCGACTGGCTGATCTCGCCAGCCACCCGACTATACCCGACTCCGCACCCGACGCCGCTTCTGCTTTAGAGTCGCGCCTGACTCGCGCCGCTCAATCCGGCGCTTCTCCCGCCACCCTGGACAAACTCGCCTCGGCGCTGGCCCGGCTGCAACCCCGATCCGGTTCCCGCCGCGGCGCCAAGCCCCGCCCAACCCCGCCGCCGCCCATTGTCCTGGAATACGACGAGCCTGAGCCAAGCCCAAGCCCAAGCCCAGGACCAGCCCAGGCCCGGCGCCAGCCCCGGCCCGACCAATGGGATGACTAGCGCCAGGCTGGACCTCACTCCTACTCTGCTCACTGGCCATCTCCGTCCCTCGCACAGCGCCAGCCAGAAGCCCGCGCCCGCAAAGCAAACCGATGCTCTTTTTTCAATGCGTGCGTCGCTTCGCTCAAGCGACAGTAGCGCCGCCTGACCCCGCCCCGGCGCGGCTGGTGATGGGGTTCTGAACATCACGAAACCCTAAAGGCGGTCTTTGGATTGCGATTCTCAGGAGTTCCGCCAGTCGGGGCGGATGAAAGCGACAGAAACCCTCCGGGCAATGCAGCCTTGCCTAATCCCCCGTTTACGGTTACGAATGCGCGGTTATGCGCAGCTATGTAAACTCTCTCCCTTTGGCGCTGGCCTTGATCTTGGTCAGTGATAGCTGTTCGCAGAACCGCCCACTGGTGCAGGTTCCCGAAAGAAGAAAGGCCGAACAGGCGAGGCTCCAAGAATTCGCCACCCGGCATAATGCCGCTGGCGACTGGGTGGAATCGCTGCCCAACCGTGGCAACGGCAGTGTCTTCACGGTTGATCTCACGAAAGCTCTTGTGCGGACAAACGGGCAGCCTGTCGCAATGGTAGCGTTTTTGGAGGACCTATCAGAGAAAGACGGGGTGTTCACGGGCCATTTCACGATGTTTGACCTTAGCCACCGTCAACTTTCCGATCCTCGCCTGGACTTCCGTTGCAGCGCACAACAAGTCGAAGACCTCCTGAAATCCAAGCCGGACGATTTGGGAATGCGCTTTTTAATTGCTGCAACGGTAGAGTCCGTTTCGCGGCCCGCGTTTGAGGTAATCGCGACGGAGGGAGGAGACGCTTCCCATATCGACTTTAGTGACATGCCAGAAGCGTTCTTTGCGAAGGGAAATTTGGTTGCGGCTGAACCTTTTGGTCGAATGACAGACGAAGAGGTTTCAAGTTTTAAAAATCGTCAAGCTCTTGCTCATAAGGAATAGATGATATGCTGATTCGCAAACCGTGGACGGAGTAGCACTGCGGAGATATGAACAAGATGGCAAAGCAGAAAATCATTCTGGTTCTGGGCTTGTTGGCCGTCGCTTTGCGCGGTCTTTTCCCTCCCTGGCTTTACACCCTCGACACAACAGGCACTCCTAATCATCCAGGCGGGCATCGGGAGGTAAACGCGGGCTATGCGCCTCTTTTTAGGCCACCGAAGGTTATTAGAGACGCAATGACCGACAAGGAGCTTAAAAGCTTTGAAATGATACTCCGCCCACCGCTCGAGGGTGGTGGTTGGAATGATCCTACGGGCATTAAACTGGACATGACGAGGCTGCTGGTGGAATGGATTTGCATCTTGGCTGTGAGCGGCGCGGCTTGGGGTTTGGTACGCTTGGATAAAGAGCGGAAGTCAGGTGAAAGTTAAATGCCAGCGGTGGCTTCTTGTACTCACCGTCAGTTCATGCGGGCGGTGGTTTGCGAATGTCTATTATTACGATTCCAACCAGCAAAAGCACTCCGGCGGCGGTGTCAACAATGGCCCAGGTGTCGCGCTTCAAATGGAGCGGAGCGACAGGTTTGAGAATAATTGCGCTTATGGCAAATGTCCAGAGCCACCCCGTTTTTTTGACCTGTGCGGCTTGAAATGCGGTGTAGGCACAGACGCCACAGGCAATCCACCGCAGAAGCGTGTAGTAGTCGTATGCGTGACGGCCTAGAGCCGAAAACAGCATCACCGCAGCAATCAGCTTGGCAAGGATGCTGCCTAAATTGGCTGGTTTCATAGTGCGTTTTCTGTCGTTTCAACCTCGGCGCAGTCATCTGCTTTCTTCCCGTTGTGGTGCCCCGCTGCCCGTGGCTTTGAGCATGGCCACGATGTTTGGCCACATCTGTTGGCCCACGTATGCCAATTCGAGATGACTCGGCTCTGAGTTTGCAACCCACTTTGCCAGGTCCGCTATGGGGCTATTTGAGGCTATTCCTGCACCTGCTCCCGGTGGATCGAGTGCTGGACGCCCTTTGGACAGCCACCTTTCCACGATGGGACCTGCGGAAATCAGAGACAAATCCGGCCCGACAGGTGCCCCGCACGACGGGCACAGCAAACGCCAAAGCTCCGGTTGAACCCCGGTTTCTTGAATGGCTAAAACAGGGTTTATGCCCTGCGGAGATTTTACGCCCGGTTTTGGAGCGGGGCAGTTCTCTCCGTAGCAGACCAGTCTGAATGTTCCTAACTCTCCTACCGCGAGTTGTCGCTCTTGGTGAATTTTCGCAGGCAGAAGAGAAAGAATCGGAAGACGCGAAGATGGAGACCAGAGTATTACCTGTTTGGAAACGGGAACCTCCTCCGCATGAAGAAGCGCGATTTGCCCGAGCACTGGGCCAATAAGGACCAAAGTTCGTTGGAAGACCCAGCGGCCAGAACCGTGCGACCACCTCGGATAGAATCCGCGCTCTCCGAGAAACGGAACGCCGGCAAGGCGGGCGTCGTCATCCCCAAAACTACCCTCGTTCGATGTGGTGCTTCGGGCAATTTTAAACCAGGCATCCTGGGCTGAATCCCTAATCCGCTCCCAAACGCTGCGCCTGTCGGGAATCTTTGGCAACTGCGAGAGCTTCTCTATGAGCGTCTGCATAGCGTGTTTGCGGGGTTCCATTTGTGAACTTTGGGCCGCGCCGGTCTTTGCGGAGGGTGCATCTGCACGGTTCGAGTCCGTAGCACTTCCGGCCGGTTTGAACGCGGCCTGAGTCGTCAGTGTGCTAATTTCGCTGGCAAGCTGTTCGGCCTGCTTTTCCAAGTCCGCAATTTCAGCCTCAACTTGCGTCGTTCGTTCCTGCGCCAGTTCATCCAGCACGCCGGGCGTTTGCTCCGTCAATTGGCAAAACTCGTAATCAGGACTTCCGCGCAACTCCTTCAGCGATTCCGTGACAGTGACAATTTCCTTTTGCAACGTCTCATGCAACCGGCGCAATTGAACCAGTTCTTCCACGTCGCCGAAATCCAGACTGGCCCACCCTTGGCGCAGCATGAAACCTTGTGGGTCTTCGGCGATCTCCCGCAATGTCTCGATGTCGCCGATGTCCTTGGCCTGATTGATTGCGGCGGTCAGGTTGTGATACGCCTCCAGTTTGTCCGGTTGTTCGGCAAAGCGGTCAGGATGATACAGCTTCACCAGCTTTTTCCAGAGCCGTGTCAACTCGGCTTCCAGCTCGGCGCTCAAATTCTGC
>PLIU01000027.1 GCA_003140095.1 Verrucomicrobiales bacterium
AGGCAGCGGCCTGCACCCACGCGGACAGGGAAACCGGCCCCAGGTAATTCAAGGAATTGAAAGTATCCTCGGGAACATCAACAAAGCCTGTCAATCCCGTATTGCCGAGGTTGAGAGGAGTGCTGAAAAGACCAGCGGTCGTGGGGCCACCCGGCTGCCAATAAATATGGTTAAAAGCGGCGGCAACATTTGAGCCGGGGAAGCCTGCGACGCCCGGACCTGGGACGGACCCGGGGAAGGTGCCTGCCAAATAAACACCATTATCGTTAGTGCCCGTTGCTCCATAGTTGACGGCGAACGGACCGGCGTCTTGTGCCGGGAATGTGGGTGTGGGTTCGTTCAGCGGGTAGAAAAGATCCGGAGAGGCGTTTAGAACCTGGTTACTATAAGACGGGGACGGACTGGCACTGGTGCCAGCCGCATAATGGGCGGCTATAGTGCTGGCCGATAGATTGGTATGATAAAAGGCCACATCCGCCATGCCTCCCAAAAATTGGTAATTGCCAAAGCCAATCTCGTCTGATCGGTTGCCAATCTTGAATGGAGCGCCGGCATTAGGAACGAAATCCGAAACACCCGACGCGGCGTTGGTGCCGTTGACGTAAAGGGTCGTCAGGTAACCTGTGAGAGGAGAATTGCTGCCGGGATTAGGCGCAATGGTGACTGCCACATAGTTCCATACGCTGGCGAGTATGTTCGATACGTTAAGATCGACTCCCGTATGTTTGCCGGAGTTGTAATAACTGAGCAATTGAATATTGCCCGCTCCGGTTGAGGAATTGTATTTTGAGCCCGCAATGAGCCAGAAACCAGTCTCGTTGGGAGCAACGGAAGCAGCAGGTTGGCCGTCCGACATCAGAACTTCACCATTTCCAGCGTTAACCGCATTATTAAAAGTGGCGGTCGCATTGAACCAGCCTTCCAAGGTTAAAGGCACAGCGGCCACGGCAGATTGATACGGAAGAACGACCTCAGTTGTATCTCCATCGCCAAGGACGGAGTTCCCCTCGCCGTCGGTCAAAGCGCTGCCATTTTGGTAGCCCATTAGGCCGGAATAGACAGCATTGGCATTGGTCCCCAATTTGCCATAATTGGTGGCAACGGCGGGCCATGCCGGTGCCGGTGCCGTTTCATTCAACGGCCAGTAGGCCAGCGGATTGAGGTTAACAACGGCAGGAAAATAAGTGCCAGGCAATGGACTGGTAATAACGTTAAGCAAGGCGCCGCCTTGGGTGCCATTGGGACTGGCGTTAATGGTGGTCAAACCATTGGCATCGGTTATCACGACGTAGTAATAGCCTGAACTGGCGCCCGTGACGCCGCTGAGGGTCAAGGTAGCGTTAGTGGCCCCGGGGATCAAACCGGTAGGGGGACTCAAAGTCACATTGGGTGCAATGGGTCCATACCACTGATAGGTCAGCGGCTGGAAGCCGAAGGCCGTGATGCCAAAAGTAGCGTTCGAGCCAACAAGAGAAACGCTGGGTGTCGGCTCCGAAGTGACTTCGGGTGGGAGGGCGTTGCCACCGACGCCGCTAACTGCCATGAGGCAAGTATGGCCGGTACCGCTAACCCACTGTATCACCAGGTTGGTGACCGTGTTGGTACGGTCATTCACAAAAATGATAGCATCAAAGAGGTTGGGGTCGCCCGAGCCTAAATTCTGAAGCGAGCGGCTATTCATTGTAACACGGCCATTGGCGGTGAAGGCCGGTGACGGTGGCGCGCCCTGAAACCAATCGTAAACAGTATATAGATTGGTCTCATTGACTCCGTCTGCGTGCTGCACAATCAGCCTGTTAACGCCCGGGCCGTTACCCATGGAAGTCAGTAAAGAAAAGGCGGCGAAATTAGTCGGACTGGCTGGGACAATGTTAGCCACATTCTGGTTGGAGCTAACCATGACGGCGCAGTTGTTAGAGTAATCCCCCAACTGATATGTAATATTGGGGTTGGCTGCGCTGACAAGGGTTGAGCCGGATGGAGGCAAGCCATAAGAAGTGTAATTCCGATAAAAGCCCTGTTCGAACCAGGTGTTGCCGCCAGTGTTGTTGCCTTGATCCACATTTGTGCCGTTATCCAGGGTGGCCGTAACCGGGAAGGGCAGGGCGGTGGCAGCAGCGATGGTCATATAATCAAAGCCGGTGACAGGTATGGGAGTCCACTTCGAGCCCGATTCGTTGCCGCTGACGCCAAAGAAATTGTCCACCCCGCCGTTGGTGACCCAGTTGAAATCGATGCTGGTGATCGTGGCTGTATTGGTGATTGAGATCGGGAGGCCATAAAAAAACGGAGCGTTATTGTTAGTAGTGCTGGCGTTGAAATTATCAAAACCCCCGGTATAGCCCATGCGACCGTTGTTTCCCCAGACGGCATTCGAGCCGCCGGCGAACCAGTCCGGCACGGTAAGCAATCCAGTCTCGGCGGAACCGCTGCTGTGGTTTACTGTGTAGGAAACCCCAGCGCCACCATTGCCGCCCGTGCAGAGGATCAGCAGGTTCGTGGCGGCCGTTGGGGTGACGAAGGTCAAGGTGCCGGTTTCAATGTCGCCATACTCGGAGGGAGTGTTATTAACGATGATCAGGTCGTCATTCGTGAGGTAACTCGGCGGCATCAGGAACGTCATGTTCGAGTTATTGACGCTTGTGAAGGTAGCGCCCGGGTGAGGACAGCCGGAATTGTATCCAGGTTGGCCGGGCAGGAATTGGTACAGCGTCTGCTCGTAAAAGGTAGTGTCGCACGTGAAGCATTGGCCGGACCCTACTAATGCGGTGAGTCCGCCTGTAGTGATACCGTCATTTAGGGCTGGCGGCTGAGAGGCTGGGACCACCATCTTATAGTTATAGCTGTTGGACGTCAGTATGACAGGACTGTAAGTCCCTTGTGCTTGAACGCTGGCGTCAGCGGCCATCAACAAGCAGACGGCGGCCAAGCTGGGTTTACGGAGGAGGTGTGGTTTCATAGTGCGAGCATGTTCTGTTTTTTGTTTTACTGAACTATTTCACGTTTTCCGAACTTTAACTTAACGACTAATCAGCAATGCATTGCGCCTTTCGGCTCGTTGTTATGCTGAGTATTATGGGTTGATGTTGGAGCTAAATCCGCAGTTTGGCAAGCTTTTTTATTCAGTTTTTGCAAAAATGTTGGCAGCCAGAGGCATGAGCGTAGCTTATGGGATGAACATTGCTTTCCGCATACAGTTTATCATTCGGCCATTGGCAGAGGGCGTTTTTTAATTCTCTTGCGCATTCGCAGGGAACCGTGACACCCTCAAAAAAAAAGCGTTGCCGGACGAAATCCTTTTCCGCGAGCGTAAAACCGCATTTGGCACAGAGAAAAACGACGACCGCTTCGCTGCGCAAGATGCCGCTTGCAACGTCCAATTTTGTTATTTCTAGGCCGAGTATTTCATCTTTTCAGCTCAAATCAATGCAAATCCACTAGTACTATAACAGAACAAGTGCGCCGACCGGGAATGGCGTCAAGTGGGGCGGATTTGTCAAGTTCATCATCCCCTTGGGATGGAGATTAGCGGCGGAGAAATTTCGCCACCGCTTCGGTGCGGGTGCGCACCTGCAGCTTCTCATAAATCCGCCGGATATAGGTGTGGACGGTCTCATAGCTGATGCCCATTTTCTCGGCGATCTCCTTGTAAAGAAAGCCCTGGCTCAGATGATCCAACACCTCCTGTTCGCGGGCGGAAAGGGTTTCGCCGGGCTGAGGGGAAGGCTCGGTGCGTTGAAAGGATTGCACGACTTTGCGCGCGATGTGNNGGGGCGCGTTTGAGCAGGTAGCCGTTGGCGCCGGCGGCTAGGGCATTGAAGATGTTCTCGGTGTCTTCGTAGGCCGTGAGCATGACGGCGGAAATCTCCGGCGCCGCCTGCTTCAAGCGCCGCACGCACTCCACGCCGTTGAGGCCGGGCAAATTGATGTCCATCAGCACCACTTGGGGCCGGTCTTTAGGCAGCCCTTCCAAGGCGGCCTCGGCGTTGCCAAATTGGCTCAGACACGCAAAGCCCTCGGCCCGGTTGAGGAGGCGGGCCAGTGTGCCGCGCAACTGATCGTTGTCTTCCACGATGGAAACTTG
>PLIU01000299.1 GCA_003140095.1 Verrucomicrobiales bacterium
GACCGTCTCAATGTATTTGAACTTCCCGTCCTTGACTTGAAGTATGACCGCTGGTTTGGTTGCGTCTCGTTGCGCATTGATGCTCGTCTGGCCCGTGACACCTTGGTAATCCTTGGTCGCTGCCAGCGCGTCGCGGACTTTTGCCCCGTCGGTCGAACCCGCGCGTTTAATCGCGTCGGCCAGGAGCATGACGGAATCATAACCGAGCGCCGCCATGGCATCCGGCGCCTTGCCATTGAACTTCTTCTCGTAAGCGGCCACAAAACTTTTGCTCTGAGGCGTATCTTCATCAGGCGCATAATGAGTGGAAAAATAATCGCCTTCCACCGCATCCTGGCCGATTTTGACCAATTGATCAGACTCCCACCCGTCGCCGCCGAACAGAGGCGCGGACAGATTGAGCTGCTTGGCTTGAATGCAGATCAAAGCCACATCAGTGTAATATCCGGGCACAAAAACAGCGTCCGGCCCGCCCGACTTAATCTCAGTCAATTGCGCTTTGAAATCCTTATCGCCACCGCTGTAGGTTAGTTCAGCCGTGATCTGACCACCCTTGGCCAGAAATCCTTCCTTGAAGAATTTAGCCAAGCCAATGCTGTAGTCACTTTTCACATCGGTAAAAATGGCAACCTTCTTGGCCTTTAGAGTGGTCGCGGCAAAATTCGCCATCACCGTGCCTTGGAAAGGGTCAATAAAACAGACACGAAAGATATAATCGCCTGTTTGAGTTACCTTGGGATTAGTGGAAGAAGGGGAAATCATCGGAATCTTGCTCTGCTGGCAAATNNGAAATAAGTTTATTGACAGCGGTCGCCGCTTCGCCGGCCTTGGAAAGATCATCCTCCTTGAGCAGTTCCAGCTTTTTGCCCAGCACGCCGCCGGTCGAGTTAATTTGTTCGACACCCAGCACGGTGCCTTCGTCGGAAGAAACGCCAAAGGTGGCCTCCTTGCCGGTCAAGGAGGCGAATTCGCCAATTTTGATGGGTTCACCGCCACCGCCGCTAGTTCCGGTGACGGCTCCGCCGGATGGCGTTTCGTCGGATTTTTTGCAGCCTGCCGCCAACATAACGCATAGGAGGCTCACGCAGGGCCAGAGCCATTTTTGCCAGGTCAGCCTCTTGTCACTCAAATAATCTATTTGCATGTATAGTTTGTGTTTTTGTCGCATGAAACCAAAAACCGGCGCTCGCGCGATCACGGCGGAACCCAACATAAAGGAAGACATGGCCGGTTATCAACGCCTTTTAGAAACGAACAGCGAAAATGTTACAACTTGGCGCGGCTGTTCCAAGCTTGCTTTCAAGCAATCGCGCCCGTAATAGTGACAGACTCGTGCGACAACCTTTGAAAAAAAGCCCCTCGTCCGTTCGTCGCGGCCTGTTGGCGGCGGGAAATTGGATCATCGATCAGGTCAAGATTATCGATGTCTATCCGCAACGCGACCAATTGGCCAATATCCGCGGCCAATCGCAAGGCACCGGCGGCTCCCCTTACAATGTCCTCATCGATCTGGCCCGGTTGCAGGCCCCGTTTCCTCTGCTGGCCGCGGGATTGGTGGGCCGGGACGATCTAGGCCAGGTCATCCTCAAAGATTGCCGGCGGCATCACATCGATACCCGCCATCTTCAATCCACCCCGCTGGCGCCGACCTCCTATACCGACGTCATGACCGAACAAGGCGGCGGCCATCGCACCTTCTTTCACCATCGCGGCGCCAATGCCCTGTGGTCCGGCGCCGGGTTGGATTTCAAAAAAATCCCCGCCCGCATTTTTCACTTGGGCTATTTGCTGCTGCTCGACGCCCTGGACGCGCCCGACCCCACCGACGGCACCAAAGCGGCCGCCTTGCTGCGCCAGGCGCAGGCGGCCGGAATGAAAACCAGCGTCGATGTCGTCAGCGAAGACAGCGACCGCTTTGCGCGCATCGTCCTGCCCGCGTTGCGGCACGTGGATTATTGCATCCTCAACGAAATCGAGGCGGGCAAGACGACCGGATTTCAAATCCGCGGGGCCGACGGCACGTTGAACACGACCTCGTTGCGGCACGCGGCCGGCGCGCTCTTGCAAGGCGGGGTGCGCGAGCTGGTGGTGGTGCATTTCCCCGAAGGCGGCTTCGCCCGCACGCGCCAAGGCGAGGATTTCTGGCAGTCGTCGCTGAACATTCCCGACCGCCACATCGCCGGCGCGGCCGGGGCCGGAGACGCGTTCGCGGCGGGCGTGTTGCTGGGGCTGCACGAAGGATGGAACTTGCAGAAATGTTTATTGACAGGTGTGTGCGTGGCGGCGGCCTCCCTTTCGCATCCCACCTGCACCGGCGGCGTCAAGTCGCTCTTGGCCGCGCTGAAGCTGGCGCGAAAATTCCGCCCGCGCCCCTCCCTTCAACCACGGCAGTGATTTCCTCAACGAGCAGGCCCGCCTTTCCTGAAACCGTTGATGGCGATTCCCTCGCTGATGGGCGGGGGCGCCGGCTCGTCATGCTTCTTGAGGCTGGCCACATAGCCAGTCAGGGCGTCCTTGATATTGACCAAGGCTTCGGCGCGTGTCTTGCCTTGCGAGATGCACCCAGGCAGCGCTGGACACTCTGCCACGAAAACTCCGTCCTCATCCGGCTCAATCACGACTCGATATTTCATAGGTTAATGTGCGCCATCCCATACCTTTTGGCCGCGAAAAGTCTCCAGAACGGGAGTTGACACTTCATGGCTGGCCTTGCAGTGGTACTTCGTCTCCCTCAATCAGGCCAACAAGATCGGAAACCGTCCAGATGGAATTCGTGCCATCATCTGAATGCGACAACACTGTTGACTTGCTGGCGACCGCCTCCATGATGGATTGCATTGCAGAACGCCGGTTTCCAAAAATGATCGTCATTGCGATAATATCATGAACACCTTGCGATGGTTGATGTTGGTGATGTGCCTCGCGCTCAACTCTTTCGGCCAGGCGACGAATGAGCCGGCGGTTGACGTGGAGAAAGCCACGCGGGCTTACCTGGATCGGATACCACCGGAAAAAAAAGCGCAGAGCGACGCCTATTTCGAGGGACGTTATTGGCTGCAGCTTTGGGGATTCATCTACGGCGCCGGCATCGCGGCGCTGCTCTTGCAAGGCCGTCTTTCCGCGCGCATGCGCGACATGGCGCAACGTTGCACACGATTCAAACCCTTGCAGACCGGACTGTACGCCGTCCAATATGTTGTTTTGACCGCGGTGTTGGGGCTGCCGCTCGAAATCTATTCGGAGTATTTTCGCGAGCATCAATATGGACTGTCCAACCAGGATTTGGCTGGTTGGTTTGGCGATTGGAGCAAGGGGCTGATCGTCACCGTGATTGGGGGCGCGTTGCTGTTCATGGCGCTGTTTGGGATCGTGCGGCGCTTGCCACGCACCTGGCACATTTGGGGCGCCGTGGTCACGCTGGGTTTCCTTGTTATCGTGGTGCTGATTGAGCCGGTATTCGTCGCGCCGCTCTTCAATAAATACACCGTCCTGGCGGATCCGAAGGTCGTGGGCCCCATTTTGCGCCTCGCTCGCGCCAACGGCATCGCGGCGGACAAAGTCTATGTCATGGACGCGTCCAAGCAGACCAAGCGCGTGAGCGCCAATGTGAGTGGCATCATGGGGACGATGCGCATCACGCTCAATGATAATCTGCTCAACCGTTCATCGCTGCCGGAGATCGAAGCGGTCATGGGGCATGAGATGGGCCATTACGTGATGAACCATGTCTTCAAGGACATCTTGTTTTTCGGAATCGTGATCGTAGTGGGATTCGCGTGGCTTCGTTGGTGCATCGATCGCTTGCTGGCCATTTTTGGTGCGAGGTGGGGCATCGGCGGGATAGGCGATGTCGCGGTCCTGCCGCTGGCCATGTTTGTCTTCAGCGCTTATTTTTTCGTTTTGACTCCTTTCCTCAACAGCTTTACCCGGATGCAGGAAATGGAAGCGGATATGTTCGGCCTCAACACGGCGCGTCAACCGGACGGATTCGCGGAGGCGGCCCTCAAGCTCGGGGAATATCGAAAAATGGAACCGGGACCGGTCGAGGAATGGATCTTTTTCGACCATCCTAGCGGCGCCACCCGCATCCGTTGTGCCATGCGTTGGAAAGCCGCCAACCTTCCTTGACAGACCGCTGCTCAAATACATTATGGCTTGATGACCGTTCGGACGTAGTTGGTCCCGTTTTCCAGACCGTCCAGAGTTTCGTTGACCGGCTCGGCGTCCAGTTCAATGACGCGGGTGACGGCGGCGGGAATCTGCAACTTGCCGGTGCGCGCCCATTCCAAAAGCAGGGGTATTTCCGATGCCAAGTGGTCGGACGCGCCGATGATTTCCGCTTCCTTGTTAATCACGTTCTCGTACGGCGCCACGGCGAACGATTGGCGGCTCAACCCAACCAAGGCCACCCGCCCAAACCGCCCCAGACAACGCACCGCCGCGTCCATCGTCTCGGGCTTGCCGATGAGTTCCAACGCCACATCAGCTCCCCGCCCGTGCGTCGCCTCGCGAATTTGCTCCGCCGGATCGCCCTGGCCGGCGTCGATCGGGATGGCGCCCAAACCGGCCGCCAGGCGCAGCTTGACCGCGTTGATGTCCACCGCAAAAACGTCCCCCGCCCCGAGGGCCTTGGCTAGTTGCACCGCCGAAAAGCCCAGTCCGCCAAAACCAAAAATCGCGGCGGATTCCCCTCGCTGGAGGCGCGCTTTGCGCAGCGCGTGCAGAGAAGTCGCGGAGGAACACATCATGACGGCGCCTTGGACAAACGGGATTTCATCCGGCAACAAGAACAGGCTGCGCGCCGGAATGCGCGCGAATTCCGCGTAGCCTCCGTCCCATTGCTTGCCGATCATGCGGCCGGTCGCGCAAAACTGTTCATGCCCGGCGCGGCAATAAGCGCACCGGCCGCAAGTGGCCATGTAATGCACGCAGACCCGCGCGCCCTTGGCAATATCTTTGACGTCGGCCCCGATTTCCTCCGCCACGCCTGCGATTTCATGACCCAGCGTCATGGGCAGCGGGCTGGCTTTGGATATGCCGGCGCGGTAAAGGACGTCGGAGTGGCAAATGCCCGCCGCCTGGACGCGCACCAGCACCTCCTCCGGCCCGATCCGCGGCGTGGGCAAATTCTCCAGCCTGAGGGGCTTTCCTACTTCCGTCAGCCGAACTGCTTTCATGGAAATGAAACCCTGGCATCTAATCTTGCAAAGTTCAACTGGCGTGTGCGCAAGCCCTGAACTGAATGGCTCGCTTTCCCGTTCTGTCCGTCTTGATCCGAAACTCACACATTATCGACAACGCTCGATTTTCGCGGCGAATCGGCCCTGTTGATCGTGCGGTTTTAGCGCGGATGTGAACATGCAGATGCATCGAGAGCGGTATGACCATGGACAATTGTTCGCCCTCAACTTTATGCGTTCATGGTTCAGACGGCGTGGCCGGGCCGCGCCACACACTGCCGCCGAAGGTCGTCACGTGGATCTCCGCGTCGTTGGCGGGATTGAACTCGACACGTTGGATGTTCGAGAACGGCAGTTCATCGAAGGCTCGCCAGGTTTTCCCCTTGTCGCGCGAGAGCCAGAGGCCCGCGCCGGGCGCGTCTTCAGTCAGGGTCATGTAAATCCAGCCGTCGTGCTTCGGATGGAAATAGCCGCCGAAAGTTTGCGGTCCTTGACGGCCGATGCGCTGCCAGGTTTGCCCCGCGTCTTCGGTGAGGTAGAGGCCGCCGGATTGGTCGCCGCGGCCAGCGTCCGCCGCGCCCAGCAGGATGCGGCGGCTGTCGTGGGGATCGACGGAGAAGTCTTTGGGGTAGAGCAGGGACTGGGAGGCGTTGATCTTTTCCCAAGTCTCCGCACCGTCTCTGGAACGATAGAGGCCGGTGCCTTCGGGCAGGAGAGGTTGGGAGGATGCGGACCGCCTGGCGCAGATCACGGCGAAGAGTGCGCCGTCCCGGTGGAGGATCACACGATAGACGCGCATGTTGTCGGGATGGCCCAGGCCCGTTTTCTTGAGCGTCCACGTCTGGCCGTCGTCGGTGGATTTGAAGACGCCTTCGTCAAACACGCCGGCGTAGAGGGTGCGCGCGTTCTTTGGACTCCTGGGATCGAGGACGATGGAGGTCACCGGTTTGCGCGGAAGGCCTTCCGTCTCGCTTTTCCACGACACGCCGAAGTCGCAAGAGACACAAACACCGCCAGGACCTCGATGTCCGTGGCGCTCGGTGGTGATGTTGTCGTTCGGGATGTCATGCACGTCGGAGAATGCGCCCCAAATTTTGCCGGGCGTGTCGGGATCAAACGCCATCTCGTAACAGGTATTCCGCCACGGCGGCCACGACTTCGGGTCCCACCAATTCCAACTCTGGCCGGCGTCGGTGGAGCGGGCCAGCCCGATGTCGGTGTAGCAGATGTACTGGCGGTTGGCATCGAACGGATCAACGTAGAAATGCCAGGTTGTGGTGACGACCAGGCCGTTGCAAACCCAGGCGGAGCGCGGGCCGGGCTTCTGGCCGGGCTCCGGATAAGTGTGCCCGGCGAACCACGCCGCGCCGCCGTCAAGGGTGATGTGCGCCTCGTTGCGCACGAGGATAACACGGCTGGGATCTGTGTTGCAGATGGCCACGCCAAAGGGTGTCTCGCCGCCCTTGAAGCATTGCCCGCATGAGGCGGTTTCCCAATCCGGCGCGACGTTGTAGTTCTTGAAACGCGGGTCCTGGAAGTAAGTCGCGCGCCACGTCGCGCCGCCGTCGTCGCTGCGATACACCGTATCGCTGTGCGGCGGGTGAAAGCCGGTGCTGGTGTTGAAGGCATAGACGGTGAGCGGTTTCGCGTCGGTGGCAAGCAGTTGGTTGTATTGCGAAATGGAACCGTAGGCCCATTCGTCGGCCTTCTTCGTCTCGGTGTTGAGGCCCTGGCCCATCGCTGATTCCCATGTCTCTCCTCTATCCCGCGAGCGGTAAAGGCCGCCCGTGAACACGCCGTTCTCGGGTTGGCTGCGGACGGAGCAGTAAAGCAGGACGAGATTCTTCGCCGCATCGGAGCCGCCGGCGAAACCTTGAATCTCCTTCCACGGCAGGCCCTGCATTTTCTCCGACCACGTTTGCCCATCGTCGTCGGATCGCCAGATGCCCTTGTCTGTGGCGGCTATCATCGAGTGGCCTTGCCGGGTGAGATCGAAGTGAAAGGCGATCACCTGGCCCGCAGGACCCTGGCACGCTGCCCACGTTTCCCCCGCATCGCGGGAGAGCCAGCAGCCGCCGCCGCGCGAGCCGGCCAAAATGATCCTTGGATCTGACGGATTGATCGCGATCTCTCCGCCCAGAGAATCCTGGAGATTGCCAATGGGCGCAAAAGTCTTGCCCCGGTCCCGGCTGATCTTGAGCCTTCCGCCGGAGGAGGCGTAGATGAGGTTCGGATCGGCCGGGTGAAAGGCCGGACGGCAGGCCGTGTCGCTGCGAAGCTGGGCTTGGCCAATCATGTGCCAGTCGCGACCGCCATCCTCGGAGATGTAAGCGGCGCTCATGTCGCAGTTGAGCATCATCAAGTTCGGGTCCGCCGGGGAAATCGCGGGTGTGAACATGGCGCCACCACCCGAGATGCCGACGGGTTGCCAACGAGGCGCCTGGGCGGGTGAGTTGGCCGGGAGGAGTCCGCTGAGCAGGCAAAGCTCAAAAGAAAGGCGCTGCAAAAATAAATAAAAGGTCCGCGATTTCATACGGCTTACTCGCCGTGGCGCACAACCGGGAAACGCGAACTGAGCACAAACGTGACGAACTGGTTGGATGCGCCCGATTTGCCGGGGTCGGGAAGATTTAAGACGCCCTCCAGGATGAAACCGTCGCGACTTCTGAGATTGTTGACAAAATAGTCGCAGCTACTAAGGCTATCTTTGTATTTGAGGTAACTCTGCTCGTTTGTACTCTTATCCCTGGCCTCAATATGCAGGCTGGTTCGTTCCACGATGTCGCCCGGTACCACCACTTTGCGCGAACCGGTGCCAAAGGTGCGGGGACCCTCGATGGTATATTTCTGGTCACCGGTCAAACGGGTGACCTGGATGTCGTCGATCATGATCTTTTGCAGGGCGTTGAGCAGCGGCGCCCAGAGGAAGCGGTTGGTCGCCAGCCTGTCCATTGCGGCCAGCTTTTGGTCTATCTCGGCACTTTTGAGCAGGTAGTCATGCGCTCTCGCGGTTCTGCCCCGGATATCGGCAAATCTCTTTTCAAGGCTGCGGGACTTCAATTGACTGAGATTAATGGCCAGTTGGAGCTCGAGCAACCAGAGCAACATGACACTGACGCAAAAACCGGCAATCCAGGCGGCGCGCTTGATCGGGTGGTTTCGCCACCGTTCCTCCGCCTCTCTCGCTTCCGCCAACAGGTCAATTTTTATGCCGCGTTTGACCGGGCGAGTTCGCCAATACCTTTTCGCCGCTCTGGCTTGGGCCTTGGCCAACTTTTTCGCCGCCTTGGCCTCGGTCGTGGCCAACTTTTTCGCCGCCTTGGCCTCGGCCTTGGCCATCTTTTCGGCCATCCTGACCTCGGCCTTGCGCAACTTTTCCGCCGCCTTGACCGTTTTTATGGGCATAATGATCGAAAGCGCCTTTCCTTCAGGGGCGCCGATGGCAAAGCGGTCGGAGAGACATCGCCGATCGGTGAATGTAATCGAGCGCCACTACTTGCGCGGCAAATGCCGCCAGCGCCATTCTTGGCGTGGAATGGCCGCCTCTTTTCGCGAACTGATGTAAAATTAGGCAACGGTCTGATTTGGTCCTCACCATACTGGTCAATTCGTGCCCACGTCTGCAAGACCGATTCACCAGCCGTTCTGCCACAGTACACAAACTTTTTACGGTGAAAGATCCTGACAGGCCGCCGGCGTGGCTACTTCCTGCCAATTGTTGGCCACGTAGCCGGTGGAGGGTCCGGCATTGCCCAGGTTTTCATCGTAGTGAATAGTGGCGGGACCGGAGAAGTCGAAGGTGTTTGCCATCAGCGCACCGATGAACGTACTGCCCGCCCTGCATTGGAAATTGGCTTCCGGGGCGTAAATGGTGCCGACAAAGGGGGAGCCGCCCGAGTACTGGATCGAGGTCAAAGAAGGCAGACCATAAATGGCGAGGTTGTTGGCGTTAGTCGCGCCCACGAAGCTGCCGCCCGAGAACGAAGCGGAAGAAGCGCCACAATAAATCGACACGCTGGCCCCCGGTGCGACATAAATGAAGGATTGGCCTGAGGTGGAAAACCTGCCTCCGTCAGGAATATATAAAACCACTGCACCGCCGACCGCGATCGCTTTCTGGTGTCCACTCATGCTGATGCTGGTCTGGTAGATCACATTGCTGGTGCCCCAGTATTGATTGCCCTCGAACACCATGGAGTAATTGGTGTTGGCCACTGTGCCCGCAGAAGGAGTCTCGACGAAGGTGGCGGAGGGAGCGGCTATGTCAGGAAAGGTCACATTGAAATTGTCATTGCTGCGGCTCGGCTCGATTCCGCTCATTTCGTCGTTCACCCAGCTCATTTCACCTATCGAGACATTGCCACTTGAGCGGACAGTCCCGCCGGGGCCAGTGTCCACATAGCCGCGAATGTTGACCGTCCCGCTGCCGGTGATAGACGAAACCATGGAGGCATCCGTGGCGACGATGGCCTTATCGTCATTCATGTTGGCGTTGTATTGCCCATTGCTGCTGATATTGGGATTGCCTGAGTTGAAGCTATCCACGTTGGCGCCTTCGCTGAAAGTGATGTTGCCCTTGGCCGCCAAGGCAGCCCCGCAGAGAGGGCTGAGTGCGGTCTGAATTTGGAGCGTGCGCACCAGCGCGACCAGGGTGCTGCCGTAATTGGTGGTCGAGGCCACCTGTGCGCCCCAAGCGTGCTCAATGTACGGCACCACGCCGGTGGAAATAATCGTAGGAGCGCCGCCAGAGGCGTTGGAAATGGTGACCTGGTAATAGTTGACGCCGAAGACCAAATTGGACTTGGTGGTGGTGTTGCTAGAAGTCATCGCGCTCCAGCCATCGCTGGTGAGGTTGTTGGTCCAAGTCCTTGCGCCACCGTTTTTATTGATCAAAGACAGGGCCTCTTCCACACCCGCTTCGGCCACGGGGATGACGGTATCATAACTTTGGGACCGAGCGACGGAATCAGCCTGGCCCTCGACCAGGGTCAGATAACTGCCAAGAACCAAGGCAAACAGAGCGGTCATGCCCAAGGCCACCAGGAAAACGCTCGCTTTCTCTCCCGCACGTTTTGAATTGATGATTTTTATGGATGCACCTTAATCATAATTCCGGTTAATTGCGCATGACAATGCTGGCCGTCTGGCTGGACTCAGAGTCCGTCAGGCCTAGATAATTAGTCCGCACACAAGTAAAGCTGACCATTATGCCCTTGGCGGAGAACGCATTGCTGGCCGCGTAAAAACTAATCGGTCCGTTGGTCGGCGTGCGCTGAAATATGTTGAAAGTGAGCACAGTGCAGTTTGAGAGCAGGACACTGGATTGGCGCGCGCTGCCATTGGTGTAGGACAGGACTTGAGCGTTTGGATCGTAGGAGTAATTCAATACGTTGCCATCCAGGTTGGTGAACGAAAGGCTAGTGGAGGTCCAGTTGGTCAGGCCTCCGGCTTGCCGGATATCGCGCGCCATGACGTCCAACGTGTTGCGGCTTTGCCGGTCCAGGTCGGTATAGTTTCCGAGGGCGCTGAAGGAGCGGGATAGGACCACGAAAGAAACCATAAGCGTGGCCAGCACGAAAACGCTAACGCTCGTGGCCACCGTCATTTCGACCAGGGTGAAGGCGCGTTGGGAGCGGCGGCGGGGCCTGTCACCGGCCCAATCCGGCGGGGAGATCGCCTTGACGGTATTCTGAATGAAAAGATCGCAGTTCAAGTTCTAATATTTATTGGTCCAGACGTAATTGTAGAGACCTTGGTTGGCATAGAACGTTGACATGCTCCGCGTGTGGGCGATGTTTCCCTGTCCACCCGAAACCCAGCCAATGTTCACAGTCACTTGCTGCATGTTGGAACTGTAGGAGGCGGCAAAGCTGACCGGGGCAATGGCAATGCTGCCTGTGTACATGACGCCGTAGCCCTGGACGTTTTGCAAGCCGATGTTGTTGGTTTCGGAGAACCAGTTTGTGAACGATTGCAGCAGGAACATGGTGTTGGTGAGTTGCGTTGGGCTATACAGGCGTAGGCCTTCCATTTTATCCAGCATAATTTGCGTGGCCCGCAGGTTCTCGCGCGAGGTGCCGCTGACAAATAGACCCATCGTCAAGACGCCAAAGATGGAGACAAAGACGACCGACATCACCGCTGCACCCATCAGCACCTCGATGAGCGTGAAAGCCGATGGTCGGGGCAGCGGTGTCTTATTAATGGACACCCATATTTTCATTCAAAACGCTCCAGAGGCGGTCCCATAAATCACAATCGCCGAACGCGACGAACCGCATTCGGTACACAATTAATCTCGTCACTTAGAGCAATTTACTTGCCATGTCAAATATGAGTATTAATCTCCCTTCTTTGATCTTTTTCCTTGCCTCCAAGCCTCCGCGACCCTCAAACTAACTGCCAGTCAAATGGAAAAACGAGGATATCGGATTAAGGGCGCAAGTTTGCTAGGAGGTTTGATTTGCGCCGGCTTGATTTGCAACGTTGCCGGCGCCGCGGACCCGTTGAACAAGCCGTTGGGCGCCAAAAATGGTGACGAGGTCCCAATCCCGGCGAAAACCGTCCCGATGGCCACCAACCAGGACTGGTGGTCCGTCCGTACTCTGGCTGCTCCGCCGGTGCCGAAGTTGAGCGGTTGGGCGCGCCGATGGGCACGCTCACCCATTGACGCCTTTATCGCCCACCGGCTGGATCGTGTTCATTTGCGACCCTCCCCTGAAGCAGACCGTGCGACGCTAATCCGGCGTTTGTATTTTGACCTCCTTGGGCTGCCGCCTTCACCTGAGGAAGTGCGCGCGTTCCTGAAGGACAGGGACCCCCAGTGCTATGAAAAGCTGGTGGACCAGTTGCTGGCTTCACCACGGTATGGCGAACATTGGGCCCGGCATTGGTTGGATGTCGTTCATTATGGGGACAGCCATGGCTATGATAAAGACCAACCCCGGCCCAATGCGTGGCCTTATCGCGATTACGTCGTTCGCGCTTTCAATCAGGACAAGCCTTATGCCGAGTTTGTCCAGGAACAACTCGCCGGCGACGTGCTCCATCCCGACAGTGCCGACGCGATCCAAGCCACTGGATTCATCGCCGCCGGACCCTGGGACTTGATCGGACACATTGAAGTGCCGGAAACCAAAATCGACGGCCAAATTGCGCGCCACCTGGATCGCGACGATATGGTCACGACCACCATCGGAACCTTCACCAGCATGACCGCTCAATGCGCCCAGTGCCACCATCATAAATTCGACCCGATCTCGCAAGAAGACTATTATAGTTTACAGGCTGTTTTTGCGGCGGTGGACCGCGCCGACCGACCCTACGACGAGGATCCAGCCATCGCCCGCCGGCGCCGGGATTTAGCCGATCAGCGCCGTGGTCTGGAAAAGGAAATCAAAAAGCTCGACGAACAAATTCATGACCAAGCCGGACCGGAGTTGGCTCGATTGGAAAAGCAAATTGAAACATTAAAAGCCGGCTACGCTGGCCAACAACGGCCTGAATTTGGTTATCATAGCGCCATCGAGGCCAATGACAATCTGGCCAAGTGGGTGCAGGTGGACTTGGGCCAGCCTGTTTCGATCAGGCAGGTTGTTCTGAACGCCAGCTACGATGACTTCAACCAAATCGGCGCCGGTTTTGGATTTCCCGTTCGATTTAAAATTGAACTCTCGGACGATCCCGAGTTTCATGCGGCCGTCCAATCGGTCGCCGATCGCACCCAGGCGGATTTTCCCAACCCCAAAGCGGTTCCCCAGACTTTTTCCGCCGGCGGCAAAGAGGCCCGTTATGTCCGGGTCACCGCCACCAAACTGGCGCCGCGCAGTGACGATTATATTTTTTCCCTGGGAGAGTTAAGGGTCCTGGACGGCCGAGGAACCAACGCCGCCCTTCACGCCAAAGTGACCGCTCTGGACTCGATTGAAAATCCTCCCCGCTGGAGCACGGCAAACCTGGTCGATGGCTATTATTATAGCTCAACCGAATCCGGAACCAATGCCCAGGAAGTGATGGTATTGGAAGCACAGAAACAAGCCTTATTGAACACGCCGGCGGTAATGGCGCTCCAGAACGACTTGACCAATCTGCAAACCTCGCTTCACGGCATTGAAACGGAAGCGGCGAAACTGCCAAAGCCAAAGTATGTTTACGCCGGCGGCGTTTATTACGGCAGCGGCAGCTTCTTGGGGACCGGTCCCAACGGTGGTGAGCCGCGCGTCATCCACGTTCTGGCTCGAGGTGACGTGCGCAAACCGGGCCAAGTGGCGGGTCCAGGCGCATTGAGTTGGCTGACGGCACTGCCCGCGCGTTTTGAGCTTCCCAAAGATGCGCCTGAAGGCCAGCGACGCGTGGCCTTGGCGCAATGGATTACAGATCGCCGAAACCCCCTGACCTGGCGCTCCATTGTCAATCGAGTTTGGCAATACCATTTTGGTCGCGGGATTGTTGAGACGCCCAATGATTTCGGCAAAATGGGCCAGACGCCCAGTCATCCCGAATTGCTCGATTGGCTGGCGGCGCGCTTTCGGGATGGCGACCAATCGCTCAAGAGTCTGCATCGGTTGATCGTGACCAGCGCGGCCTATCGACAGGTTGCCACGGTGCGCCCGGATGCGGCTGCCATCGATGGTGACAACCAATATCTTTGGCGGATGAATCGGCATCGCCTGGAGGCCGAAGAACTGCGGGATGCGGTTTTGTCCGTCAGCGGCAGCCTGGATTTGACGATGTATGGACCGGGTTTTCAGGATTTCGTGATCGAGAAGCCTGAGAATTCCCCACATTATCGGTATGATTTATATGATCCCGAGGCGGCCGGTTCGCACCGCCGTTCCATTTATCGCTTCATTATCCGCTCGCAGCCACAGCCCTTTTTGACCGCGCTGGACTGCGCGGACCCTTCCATGTTCGTCCCCAAACGCGATGAAACCTTGACACCGCTGCAAGCACTGGCACTGCTCAACGACAACTTCATGCTGGCCATGTCGAAGCATTTTGCCACGCGCCTGGGGCAAGCCGGGGGCGGTTTGGAATCCGAGATCAATCTGGCCTTTGAATTGGCGTTCGGGCGCGCGGCGCGCGCTGGCGAGCGCAAGGAATTGGTGGCTTATGCGCAACAATACGGCCTGGCCAATACCTGTCGTGTAATCTTGAATTTGAACGAATTTGTTTTCGTCGATTGATGGTCATGCGAAACCTCTCTCCTTTTCATCGCAGCCGCGACCGTTCGTCGCCGCTGTCGCGCCGGCAGTTTCTTTGGCGTTCGGGCGGCGGCTTGGGCGGCATAGCGCTGGCGTGGCTGCTGGGAAATGAAAAGTTATTCGCGGACGCGGGCCAGCCGGGAACCTTGACCGGGACGCTGCACCATCCGGCCAAGGCCAAGCGGGTGATTCAATTGTTCATGGCCGGAGCAGCCAGTCATATCGATCTGTTCGATTACAAACCGGCACTGATCAAACATCAGGGCGAAGCGGCTGATTTCGGTGAACACGTCGAAGCCTTCCAAAATGGGTTGGGCCCCTGGATGCCGCCCGCCTGGGAATTTCGGCCTTACGGACAATGCGGCAAGCCGTTGAGCGAAGTGGTGGCCGATCTGGGGTCCGTGGTGGATGAGATCGCTTTTGTGCATAACCTGGTTGGCAAAACAGGCGTTCATTCCACCGCGACGTACTTGCAAGCCACTGGTTTCGCGGTGCCTGGATTTCCGGGCATGGGCTGCTGGGTCAGCTATGGCCTTGGCACAGAGAATGAAAATCTCCCGGCGTTTGTGGTCTTGCCCGATCATCGCGGCTACGCTTCCAATGGGCCCAAGAATTGGGACTCCGCCTTTTTGCCAGCCGAGCACCAGGGGACGGTGATCTTCCCGGGAATGCCCAATCCGATTGCGGATTTGTTTCCGGGCAAAACAGATTACTTGACGCCCAAGAGCCAGAGAGCCGCCTTGGACTTGATGGAACGGTTTGACCAAGAGCATGCCAGGGAACGCGAAGGCGATGCTCGCTTGGAAGCGCGCATCCGCAGTTATGAGTTGGCCGCGCGCATGCAGTTGTCGGCGCCCGAGGCACTGGACCTCTCCAAGGAACCGCCATCGATCCTCAAAATGTATGGGCTGGACCAGGGGCAAACATCCTTCGACAAAGAAATCAACCCGATTGAGGAAACCGTTTACTTTGGCAGAAAGTGCCTGACGGCACGCCGCTTGTTGGAACGGGGAGTTCGTTTTGTGCAGATTTGGTCGGGGAACGATAACAGCTTCCCGCGGCGCAACTGGGATTCGCACGAGGACGTGCGTCGCGACCACGGTCCTCTGGCCATGGGCATGGCGCGGGGCGCTTCGGCCTTGATCCAGGACCTCAAGCAGCGCGGCATGCTCGAAGACACGCTGATTTTGTGGACGACGGAATTTGGCCGCATGCCTTCATCGCAAGGCTCCAAGGGGCGCGACCATAATCCTTATTGTTTCACCAATTGGCTCTGTGGCGGCGGTGTGCGCGGCGGCATCAGTTACGGACCCAGTGATGAATGGGGTTACAAACCGGCCGATCGCGATAATCCGACCGAAGTCTATGACATCCACGCGACCATTTTATATCTTCTAGGTATCGACCATGAGAAGCTGACCTTCCGGCACAACGGCGTCAACCGCCGCCTGACGGATGTTCACGGGCACGTCATCCGCGAACTTCTGGCATAAAACCCGCACGGTCAAAATATGCCGGCCGCCTTCCGATATAAGGCATGGCAGACCAAAACTGGAAGTTGGATTTTTTTAACAATCAAAGGCAAAATGTATTCGATGAAAATAATTTTCAGTCAGCTGACCTTGATTATGGCCGCGCTGTTGCTGGCGGAGGCCAGCACCCGCGCCGCGACCTACACGCCTCTTTACAGTTTTAGCGCGTTGTCCTCGACGGACACAAACCTCGACGGGAGCGGACCCATCGCGGATTTGGTTCTGGCCGGCGGAACGCTGTACGGGACGGCGGCGGACGGCGGCACCAACGGCTTGGGAACCGTGTTTGCGATCAACACGGATGGCCAGGATTTCACCAATATCCACAACTTCGATTTTCCAACCAACGGATCCGGTCCGTTGGCGGCGCTGGTGTTGTCCGGCGACACGCTCTATGGGACAACGCGCGCCGGCGGCACCAATGGCCTTGGAACCGTATTTGCCATCAGGACCAACGGCACGGGGTTTGGCCTTCTCCACCAATTTGGCTCCGTACTACAAGAGGATCCTGCGACTCAGCTCAATGTTAACAGTGACGGGGCTTATCCAGAAACCGAGCTGGTGTTGTCCAGCAACACGCTCTACGGCGCGACGGAGCAAGGCGGCAGCGGCGGCAATGGAACCCTCTTCAAGATCAACACGGACGGATCGGGCTTCACTCTGCTGCACAATTTCACCAACCAGGACGGTGGTTATCCCTCGGTTCACATGGTTGTGTCCGGCACCAATTTGTTTGGGGCCACACGGTTTGGCGGCAGCGCTTCCGATACAGGCTACGGGGGCGGCAACGGGACCTTGTTCCGGGTGAACACGAATGGAACGGGTTTCACGAATATTTACATCATGGGCGAGTATGATGCCGACCCGTTCGCGGGATTGGTATTGTCAAGCAACACGCTTTATGGAACAACCCTGCTTGGTTCCGGGGGATCCAACAGTCCGCCCTATGGGTCCGTCTTCAAGATTAATACCGATGGGACGGGTTTCACCAATTTCTACATTTTGGATCCCGAGCTGGGAGGAGCTGATCCATCGGCCGGATTGGTGATTCATGGCAACACGATTTATGCGACAGAAGAGGGATTCGATTACGGCGGAACGGTCTTTCAAGTCAACACCGACGGCACGGGTTACACCAACCTTACCAGTTTCAACAGCGTTGGCGATCCCGAGACCTTGACCGGACTGGTGTTGGCCAGCGGCACGCTGTATGGCACGGCGTGGAACGGTGGGGCCTATGGCAGCGGAGAGGTGTTCGCGTTGACGTTGACGTTGACGTCGGCTCCCTCGTTGAACATTCAATTGATGAACAAGTCCGTGGTCTTGAGTTGGAATGATCCTTCGTTTTCGCTCTATTCCGCTCCGACACTCAGCAGTGTTTTTACAAACATAACGGGCGCCACCAGCCCTTACACCAACACCATCACTCCCTCGCAACAGTATTTCCAGCTTCAATGAATCAAGGCGGGCGCATTTCAGCAAGTCAGACAAACGTATTCTTGAAGTGGAATTTCATGGGGGTGGACTCATGCGGAGGTATATGAGAGTCCGATAGGCTTCGCGGCGTCTCTTCCGCCCTTCGTTTCCTTTTAAACTTCGGCCCACGGAAAGCGTTTAAGGCAGCATGGAGCCCAACGTGGATGGGGTGGGTGAATGCAGTCAGCCCTACGCCGGAATTTCCTCCGCCAACTGGAAAAACTCTGGCCTGCCATCAAAGGCTCCCTGGCGGAGGTCCGCAAGCCCTGTATCCGGCCCAATTGTGCTGCTTGCGCTTGGGGCGGCAAGCACCGGGCTTTCATCCTCTCCTTCACCGACCAAGGCCGCCGCCGTTGCAGGCATGTGCCCGCAGAAATGGCGCCACAGTTGCAACAGGCTCTGCGCAACGGCCAGGCCCTCGAAGCCTTGCTTTACGAACTGGGGCCTCAACTGCTGCGGCAACACGGCCGGCAGCGGGACGCCCCGCCCCAAACTTAACCTTACGAAAACACCCCGATTGTCTTACTTCGCAAAAGAACCACCGACGTCTTCGGCGCGTTCAAGGGAGCCCTGGACAAGCTGGCCGAGGATGAGACGCGCGACCCGTACAAACTGCTTTTCGACACATCTTGAAATCGGCCGGAAATCCGCCATCGCTGAGGCATTACCAAAGCGGTCGATTTCCATTGACAAAATGACTTGGCACGTGAAAATGAAGGCCGACAGTCATCTCAGGATGGTGTGTCAGGGCCTGATCGGCGATGTATGAGGCTGTCTTGACGTTGCAACCTCGAACGAAAGAAAGAAGATGAAAAGACTCGTTATTAGTCCGGCGTTAGGTGTGGGCCTCCCGCTCCCCGCAACGGTGAGCGACCAAGGTCTCCCGAGCCGCTGCCCCAGGAGACGCGGCGGTTTCACGCTGATCGAACTGCTGGTGGTCGTTGCCATCATTGCCATTCTGGCGTCACTGCTCCTGCCAGCACTGTCCAAGGCCAAAGCGGAGGCGATGACCACGACCTGCTTGAACGCTCAAAAACAACTCGCCCTGGCCTGGCTCCAGTATGCCAACGACAACAAAGACTTCTTGATCAACATGGCCCGGCCAGATTGGGATCAGCACATAGGCGCATGGTTATATAACGATTATAACCCGGCCCCGGTGATCATCCCCCCAGGCACAAGTGCGCAGCAGATACACATTCTGCAGGTGCAGGCGGACTTTCAACAAGCGCAGTTTTGGCCCTACCTGCCCAATGTCAACGCCATCCATTGTCCGGCCGACCTGCGGGAGTTCAGTCCAGTGGGTCCGAGTTTTGACGCCTCGCCCAGTTCGTCACCGGGCTATTTCGCCTGGATCAGTTACTCCGGCAACGGCGGATTAAATGGCCAGAGCGGGCTTTCTCTATTCAAGATGGGAGAACTCAAGCATCCGAGCTTGAGGTTTGTGTTTGTGGAGGAGAACGATCCTCGCGGGGAAAACGAGGGTTCCTGGGAACAGGATTCGTTTACATACCCACCAACCTGGAGCGGTTCTACGGAGGAAGATTCCACCGCGGCTTGGCACCTGCAAAACAGCACATTCTCCTGGGGTGACGGCCACGCGGAAACTCATCACTGGCTTAACCCCAAAATGATTGTCTATGCTTTGAGCATGAACCCCAATAAATACGGCATGGGAATTGCGCCTACTTTGGCCGACTGTCCAAATGATATGCGCTATATCATAAATGGATACGCCAGCACCCTAAACCCATAACCGCCGGTTTTCTTTACGGTTTCCATTTGATGCCAGGCCCAAGGCAGAGGACTAATAGTTGGCTGAGGGCGCGCTATGGGGTATTGCCCCCATACGAATCCCATCGAAGTTGACTCCTCCGTCTCTTTGTGTCGTCGAGGGGCGGCTTGCGGCCAGTGGTCACAACACAATGCCCAATGATCAATGGCAAAGATCAGGCGCATGAGACTTTTCGGTTTTTTTCTAATGAGCGCCCCACTCTCTGGATGAATTCATCCCAGCTTTGCCAATCGACGGCTTGCGGAATCGATGGCGCTGAGGCAGCTCCGACTTGAGTTCGAGCAACTGGACCACCCTGGGCAGCCCCGTCACCGCGACCGGAGCGATGCTCAACACCACCGACTCCGTCACTAACGCCCCGCAACGTTTTTACCGCCTGGTGCTCTCTCCGCATGGATTCTACCGAAGTTATCGGCCCGAAAACATCGTCGGAAAAGGCCATTTAATTGAAGACACTAAAGATTCCCCCGATCAGACGCCACTTAATTGGCCTTCCAGGTGACATCCTCCAATCACCATCTGTCAGAAGTCGCCATATTCCAAGTCGTTGAATTGCAACAGATATTAATTTTGGACGCCCGTGAACCCGGGGTCAAACGGCGCCCCACATGGGGGTCGCGTGCGCGCGGAAAGAAATGGAGCACCTCATTGGCGGTCGTCGAAGCAATCCCGTCGAACCGGAAATCACACCGGCTGATGCTGTTTGACAGCAACTGAAGGATTTTGTAGAGTCGCGTTATGAAAAAGTTTATTTTCGCTCTCACCGTCCTGTCACCGTCCATACTGCTTGGCCAAAGCCCGTTCGACGGAACCTGGAAAACAATTTACGACCAATCGAAATTATCTCCGAAACCAATCAAGTTCGCCGTGAGCAAGGGAATCTACGACGCCTTTTCTACGGTTCCCAAAATCCACGTCAAGGCCGACGGCCAGGACCAGCCCGTGAGCGGCCATCCCTATGACACCGTCGCGGTAACGGAAGTGGACGAGCATACGGTCCAGATCGTCTATAAGAAGGATGGGAAGACGACTTCGGAGGTGAGCGATTCTGTCTCCGGCGACGGAAAAACACTGACCTACAAGTCCAAGTTCCATCCACCGGCCAGCGACCAAATCATTACGACCGAAGCCACTATGGAACGCGTAGGCGAGGCCCCGACCGGCGCAAATGCAACTTCCGGGTCCTGGCGAATTCAGACGGTGAGTGGGTCAGATAATGGCCTTCTCGCAACCTTCAAGCGCAGCAGCGATGAACTGGCCTATTCCACACCGACCGGAGAAAATTGGACCGCCAAGCTGGATGGCAAAGATTATCCGGTGAAAGGGGCCTACAGTTTTGACGCCGTTTCGCTGAAGGAGATTGACGGTCAGCAGATCGAGGCGAGCTACAAGCGTGAGGGCAAATTGATTGAAGTCGATAAAGTGACAGTCTCGCCCGACGGCAAGAAGATGACCGCGGTGGAGATCAGCAAGCTGACTGGCCGCGTCTCGACTATCGTTTTCGAAAAACAATAGTCGGCGTTGAGAACGCCTCATCCTGGCCCCGATGCTCAACAGCCAACAAAGGCGACGGGCCATTGCCATTCCAGAGCCGCGATGGTTACGTGAGATAAAAAGAGGCAAAAAGTGGCCAATTCTACCAATTCTACCGCAAATCCTCGGGCGTGACCCTGATGGCTTATACAGAAAGGCTAAAGGCTAAAGGCTGAATGCTAAAGGCTAAAAGCTATTTCCCCTTTCCACTGCCAAACAATCCTCTGCCGAATCTTCGCGGAAAATTTTGATTCTGACGGATTGCCTTGTAAAGGACGCAAATTCAAGGCATGCTGCTTTGCGCCCGCATCCGCGGGTGGCGCGGGACCACTTGACGCACATGGGCATTCGTAGGATCATATTACCATGAGACTTTTGTGCTCGTCTGCGAAAAAGGGCGGTTACGAGGACTGGCTGCGGCTACAGGGGAACCGATCCTGCGTCGCGCTGAGGCCGCCCCGGGCGCCTCTCAACAAGGAGAGCTTGACCGAGCCGGATCCATTCAGTAAGGGGCGAGGATTTCAACACAAAGTCGCGAAGGCGCAAGGACGCAAAGAGGTTTCGGACTATGCCGGTGTGGGGCGCCAAAAGGTGGATGTTGCTTAATGAGCTCATTCGCGTCTTGGCTTCTTGGTGTCTTGGCGTTACGGCCTTGCCGCATGGTTCCGGCTGAGGGGCCAATCAAAGTGGATCAAACCGAATCAAACGCAATCAAACCTTGTCAAACCTGCGGGGCGGGCAAGACAAGGCTGAAGCCTGAAGGCTGAAGGATGAAGCTGCCAAGCCATGTCACAGCCGCGCAGTCAAACTGGATCAAAGCCAGTCAAACCCAATCAAACCTTGTCAAACCTCAAACCGGATCAAACCGGATCAAACCTGCTGGCTGGTCTGTCCTCCGCCTCCTTACGTCGGCGGCTACTCGGGACGGCGCTCCCGAAGAAGCCGCCCAGGATTCTGACGGTTTTTACGCCGTCCGTGGATTCCCGCTTGACGCTTGGAGGAGCGCGCACGTATTGATTCTCAACACATGAGCACTCGGAATATTATCGGTCGGCGGAGGTTTTTGCGTCAAACGGGCGCTGCCGCCGGCGCGGCTCTGGCTTTGCCTACGTTCATTCCTGCTTCGGCGCTTGGACGCGGCGGAGCCATCGCGCCGAGCGAGCGGATCACGATGGGATTCATCGGCGTGGGCGGGCAGGGGACGGGGCATTTGCTGGGAGGGGCCTGGACTTATCTTACCGGCGGCTACACGGCCCGAAAGGATGTGCAGGTGCTGGCTACCTGCGATGTCCGGCGTGAACGCCGCGAGATGACCTGCCAGAAAGTCAACGAGCATTACCGCGAAGTCTATGGCCAGAATTTCACGCCTTGCAAGACCTACACCGATTTCCGCCAGGTCCTGGAACGCCCGGACATTGACGCGGTTTTGATCGCCACTCCCGCGCATTGGCATGCCACGATGGCAGTCATGGCGGCGCAGGCGGGCAAGGATATGTATTGCGAGAAGCCCTCGGCGGTCACCATCGCCGAGGGCCAGCAGATGCTCGCGACGGTCCAGCGTTACGGGCGCGTTTACCAGGCGGGCACCCAGCAACGAAGCGAATATGGGGGCAAGTTCCGCCTGGCGTGCGAATTTGTCCGCAGCGGGCGCATCGGCAAATTGCAATCCATCTACGCTTATCGCGATGGCGGCGCCATTTTTTGGCCGACCCGCTTTGGTCCCGGCCAACCGGCGCCGGACTCGGTGGATTGGGACCTCTACCTTGGGCCGATGCCGTGGTTTCCGTATGACGGAAACGTTGGCGCGCATCGCTTCGACATCGGCGAGTTGAATTGGGGCCAGCATCACTACGACATCGTGCAGTGGGCGGCCGACGCGGATAGCACCGGGCCGGTGGAATTGTTCATGGAGGATGGCTTCTCTTGTTACAAGTATGCCAGCGGCGTGGTGGTCTATGGCAAACCCTATCCGGGCGAACCGACGGGCGGGGACGGCGGCGCGTGTTTTGTCGGCACGGCCGGGCGCATCGCCGTGGATCGCGACAATTTGGTTTCCGATCCGCCGGACCTGGCGCGGGAGCCATTGCGTCCGAACGAGGTGCATCTTTACCACAGCAACAGCCATTCGGGAAACTTTCTGCAATGCGTCCGCACGCGGCAGCCCACTATTTGCACCGCCGCCATTGCGCAGCGGGCGGCCAGCGCGTTATTGCTCGGCGGGGTGGTCAAACAATTAAAACGTCCTCTCAAATGGGACCCCGTGGCCGAACGGTTCCCCGATGATGACGAAGCCAACCGCCTGCTGAGCTTTGCCCGCCGGCCGCCTTGGAACGTCTGATATGAAACGAGTCTTCGCTCTAGTTTTTTTCCTATGGGCCTTGGCGCTCCCGTGCTGGTCCGCGCCGGACGTCGCCGCCGGCGATGAAGACCAGCAGATGGCCATCCTGCAATCCGGGCGCGCGTTGGCGGAAAAAGACGCGGCCTGCGCCCGGCTTAAATGGATCGGCACCGCCCGTTGCGTGCCGGCGCTGGCGGCTTTGCTGACGGACGAGCAACTCTCCCATTCGGCCCGTTACGCGCTGGAATCGATGCCCGGACCGGAGGCCGAAGCGGCCTTGCTGCAGGCCCTTGCCAAAACGTCCGGCTCCAACCAGGTCGGCGTGATCAATTCACTGGCCGCGCGCCGGGACACCGCAGCGGCGCCCGCCTTAGGCAGGTTGCTGTCCGGGGCCGACCCCAACGCAGCCTGCGCCGCGGCCATGGCCCTGGGCCGGGTGGGCGGGCCGCAGGCGCTGGCGGCGTTGGGGTCGGCCTGGAACACCTCCGCCGCGGACGCGCTCCATGACGCGGAGACGGACGGCCTGCTGGCCTGCGCAAACAAGTTATTGACAGAAGGCGTTCACGCCGAGGCCTTGAAGATTTTCGAACGCCTCTATCGCGCCGGCAAGACCGAAGGCTCCCGCCAGGCGGCTTTCCGCGGCCTGATACTCGCGTCAGGTCCGCACGGAATTTCGCTCATGGCCCAGGCCATCGCCAGCCACGACGGCGCCAGCCAGGGAGCCGCGTTGCAAGTAGCCGCGCAATTGGATGGTCCGGACGCCACGCGGGCGCTGGCCGATTTGCTGCCGAAGGTTCAGGCGCCGGTGCAAGTTGCATTATTGGATTGCCTGGATCGACGGGGAGACCCTACTGCTCTCTCGGCCGTGGCAAAAATGGCCGGCAGTTCCGATCCCGACGTGCGCCTGGCTGCGATCAACGCTCTGGGTGATTTGGGCGACGGCTCGGTGGCGGTTCTGCTCGCCGGGAAGGCGGTCTCGGCGGCCGGCCCGGAAAAAATCGCCGCCCGTTTGGCCTTGCTGAACTTGCGCCGCGGGGAGGTCACGCCGGCCTTGTTGGAAGCGTTCACCACCGCCGCGCCAGCGGTCAAGGCGGAGTTGATCAAAGCTCTCGGCGAGCGCGGCGATACCTCCGCCGCGCCAAGGCTGTTGGAATTGGCGCGCAGTCAAGACGAGGGCCTGCGCTCCAGCTCGTTGCAGGCGCTGGCGCTGCTGGCCGGACAGGCCCAACTGCCCGATCTTGTGCAACTGGCCGTCCAGGCCGCCACCGATGACGCGCGGGCCGAAGTGGCCGACGCGCTGAGTTCGGTTTGTCAACGCATCGAGTCCCGGAGCGGCCACTGTGACGCGCAGGCCCTGGTCGAGGCGGTGCGGACCGGGCCGCTGGCGGCGCGGCAGGCCTTGCTGCCGGTGTGCTCGGGTTTGGCCGAGGCGCCTGTGCGCGAGGCCCTGCGCGAGGCGTTGAAGGACCCTGAAGTCCGCGTGCGCGAGGCCGCGCGGCACGCCCTGTGCGACACGCGCGATGGCGAACTTTTGCCGGACCTGCTCCAGGCGGCCAGCGGCGCCGGAGACAAGAAGACGCGCCTGCTGGCCATCCGCGGCTGCGTGCGGCTCGTCACGCAAGAGGAAGGGGTGAAGCTGTCCAATGACCAAAAGCTGGCCGCCCTAAAAAATATACTTGACAATACGTTGGAAGCGCCGGAAAAACGCCTGGTTCTCTCCGGGCTAAGCCCAATCCCGGATTCCCAGGCCCTGGCCCTGGCCGCAGCCATGCTCGATGACCCCGCTGTGCGGGCAGAGTCGGCGCAGTCGGTTATTCTCATCGCCCAGTCCCTCGCGGCCACCAGGCCCGATGAGGCCGGCGCGGCGTTGACCAGAGTCCTGTCCGTCATCACCGATCCCGCCACGCAGGCTTCGGCGCTGGAGGCGCGGAAAAGAATCTGGAAAATGTCCGGCTACGTGACGCTGTGGCAGGTGGCCGGCCCGTATGAACAACAGGGCAAGAATTTCTCCGAGTTGTTCGATATTCCCTTTGGGCCGGAAAATGGAGATTCGGCCTTAGTGCATTGGCAAGACCTGGCCGCCAGCGCCAATCAGGGCGAATCGTGGAAGATGGACTTGTTGCAGACCCTGGGAGGCCAGCAGCGCGTGGCTTACGCCCGCACGTGGATTCATTCGCCCAGGCAGCAAACCGTCCGCATGGAAATAGGCAGCGACGACGGTGTCAAGGTCTGGCTCAACGATCGCGTCGTGCATGCGAATAACGTCGCCCGCCCCTTGCAGCCAGGCTCGGACGAAGTGGATGTCACCTTGAACCAGGGTTGGAACGGCTTGTTGCTCAAAGTGACGCAAAACGTCACCGGCTGGGAGTTTTGCGTACGTTTCGCCCAACCCAGCGGCGAGCCTGCGGCGGGATTGCGGGCTTCCGCCAGCCCGGACACGGCCCGGCGCTGATCGCTCATGGGATGCTTTTGGCCTGCAAATTCCGGGCGCAGGGAAAGTCACGGCTCGACGGAGTTGCCCTGCCGAACGCTTTCAGTCTGCAAATTCCGGGCGCGTGGAAAGGTGAAGGTGGACGCGCCGGAAACGAGGGCCTGGCCGAAGTCGAGCATCGCCTCATGGCCGGCGGGCTCGACCGGAAAGGGGTCCAGGAACATGTTGACGGCGGTGCCGGCCAGCCGGCCTTTGAGATTCTGCCAGAAGCCGTCGCTGGCATATTTATGTTTGACAAATGCGATGGTGACTTCCATGGAGGGCGGTCCCGGCTGGCGGCGAAAGGTCAGTGTGTTGACCCGGGCCAAGGTTTCATTGGCCGGCCGGAAAGCGCCGTTGATGCGGCGGATGTCGCACATATTGATCCAGACCGGGCTGGCACGGCCGTGGGCGTTGAAGCGCAGCCGCACCTCCCGGACGGTCGCCACGTCGTTGCTGACGGCGCCCTCGACCTCCACGGTGATGGCGCCCGCGCCCTGGACGTCGATGGATTTGAGCCGGCGGGCGAGGGAGGCGTCTTTTTGCAGTTGACTCTCGAGCCGGTGGATGGAAGGCTGCAGATCGAAGACGCTTCGTTGCCAGCCGTCGCCAGTCAACTCAACTTCGCAGACGACCGCGAAGGAACGCCTGGAGAAGCGGCGCTTGGCTGAAATTATGCGCGCCGATTGCGTGCTGCCAGAGCTGGTGAGACTGGAAACCGGCTCACGCGAGATAAGCGGAACAAAGTACATGAAATCCGCCACCGCGTTGGCGGCGGCTTCTTCGCGCCCGAACCGAAGCTGGATGGTCGGGCCATTGGTGTCCGCGGCGCCACTGACAGCGTTAGCCCGACTTGGCGGATT
>PLIU01000512.1 GCA_003140095.1 Verrucomicrobiales bacterium
AGGGTCGAATCCGCCAAGTCGGGTTAAGGCCGCATTCAAGAGCGCGAGAGTTACCAGGACCATGATCAAGTGGACGATCCCGGTCAGCAGGTAGCCTGCAAACACCCTTCGCCAGAAACCATACTCCATCTTGAAAAGCCGCCCGGCTTCCGCTGACAACTGGGGAATAAACCGCAGCCGCTGAAGGAGTGTCCACCAGATGAGGCTATAAATCGCCGCTGCCGCAATCAAACCTCCGATCGCTCCCAAATCCCACATTCCCGCCGCAAAGAGCCACGCCAGCAACCACCAACCAAAGGCCGCCAGCCAGAAGCGCCGCAGCTTTTTGGCCTCCAACTCGGCCCCTGTTTCGCTTCCCGGCGCCGCGAAGTCGAAAGGAAGTCCTGCGGCCGCCTGACTTGGCGTGGCGCGCTGCTCGGCGGCGTCCTTGGCCACCGACTCGACATCCGTCTTGACTTCGCTGACCTGCTGGTACCGCCGCGCCGGTTCGCGCTCCAAGGCGCGCAAAACCACTTCATCCAGCCGCACATCGACCTGCACCTTTTTCGACGGCGGATCAAACCGGCCCATCGGAACTTCGCCGGTAAGCATCTCATAGAACACGACACCGAGGGAATAAATGTCCGCTCGATGGTCCACGCCTTGGGCGTTCTGGCGCTGTTCGGGCGCCATGTAGTTCAAAGTGCCCATCGCCGCCTGGGACATGGTCAACGCCGTGTCCGGCGCGGTCCCCAGCAATTTAGCCAGGCCGAAATCAGCGATTTTGACCTGCCCCTTTTTGTTCAGAAGGATGTTCTCCGGCTTAATGTCGCGATGGACAACTCCTTCGTCGTGCGCGTATTGGAGGGCGGTGCAAATCTGAACCACCAATTCCAGGGCCTGGCGCGGCGTGACGGTCTGGTTGCTGAGCAACGAGCGCAAGTTCATTCCATCCACGTACTCCATGACAAAGTAATAATACTGGCCGGTCTGGCCAAAATCATAAACATCCACAATGCCCGGGTGATTGAGTTTGGCCAGGGCCTTGGCTTCCCGGCCGAAGCGCTCGGCAAAGGAGGGATGCTGCGCGGACTCCACGGGCAGGATTTTCAGGGCCACGATTCGATCCAAACGCGGTTGGCGTGCTTTATAGACCATTCCCATGCCGCCCATGCCCAACAATTCCAGGATTTCCAACTGCGGGAAGTGCGCTGCCAATTGGGCCACGTCCGGCGGAACGCGGGTTCCCGGCGCCGCCTCGGCCAACGGGTTGATGTTGATGGTGGCGCGAGGGGCCTGCGGTTCGGTGCCCAAGGCAACTTTGGCCAAGCATTGCGGGCAAAGCCCTTCCGGGGCATTCACTGGCAGCGGCTGCCGGCATTGTTTGCAAATTCGCATTGTGTCCATACGATTTTCTTTCGCTTAACGCACCTTCCACTTCTTACAGAAGCATTCTGCGGCAAAAGTAACAGGCCCGCCAACGCTTACCCGCCTTAGCTGCTTTTCGGCCGGATGACAAGGCTTGCTGACGATTTTTTCGTTGAGAACATCGACCCGTTGGGTCCTCCACCCCTGCCGGTGCCTCCGTGCCTCCACTAACAACGCGGCGCGGACTTGCCAGAGTGTGCTTTGTGAGGCGGAATTCTTGGATGAAGAATGAGTTCGTCTTTCAAATCGAACAGGATGAAGACATGCTGGTGGCGACCTGTCACGAACCGGAAATGGCCACTCAGGGAGAGAATCTGGACGAACTTCTAGCCATGATCCGCGATCTCATTCGCTCTCGTTTTGATGCGGGCGACGAACGTCTGGCCTGGCCGATCCGTCTGCATTTTCTCCACGATCCCGTATTGTCCACCCACTGGCTTGAAACTGCAAAGATAACAGCTCCTCTCCCACTCACCCGCCCAAGGCGCGCAACACCTCGCGCAACTCGTCCTCAATCTGGGACGGGTGGGCCACGGTAGCGGCGATCTCGCAGCGAATCGCCTCCCGATAGCGCTGGCGCAGCCGATGCACCGCCATTTTGACCGCCGCCTCGCTGGTCTCCAATCTTGCGGCCAACGCGGCATACGCGATGGTTCCCCGGCCTTCCGTCAGCGTCTGCTTGAGTTGCTCGAACCACGCTTCCTTGCCGGCGGCGGCATACTCGCCGCGCAACCGCGCCAGCGCCTGGGCCAGCATCGCCGAGGCCCAGCGCCTTTGGAAAATGACTTCCGGCGTGACGTTTTGCGCCGGCTCGAAGCCGCAATGGCTTTCCGCGTTATGAAAATCAATCGGCACAAAGGAGCGGCCGCCACCCCGTTTTTGCGCCCGCTGCTTGTCGCGTTCGTTGGCCAGAAAGTGTTTAAGGGCAGCCAGCATGAACGATCGGAACCGGCCCTTGGCCTCATCCACCACCGCCAGATAATCCTTGTCCAGAAACCGCGCGAAAAATTCCTGCGTCAAATCCTGCGCGTCGTGCGGGCTTTCCCCCAGTCGCCGTACGTAGGCGTAAAGGGGAGGCCAATAAACGCGGCACAAGCTTTCCAGAGCGTCGGCGGCATCCCCGGGCCTTTGCTTGTTCATGGCCGAGCGGATGACGCTCCAGTGCGTCTCTCCAAATCGCGCCACCGTCGGCGAACCGCCCTGACGGGGATTCTCGGAATGCGAAGCCGGCATGTCTGATAGTTGACTAACCCGGCGGAAAACTCTATCTTTTAAATTAAAGCTGGATGAATTCCTCGGCCACGAAAAGCTTTCGTAACCGCTTCAGGAATCTTCCTCCAGAAGTCGGATTCTTGCGGTTTGGTTTGCTTCCTGGGGGCCGGTGTGTGTAAAGTAGGGTTTCATGGATGCTATTAATCATCAGGTTCCGACTCGCCCGCCGACGGAACCGCAGCCGTCTTTCTCGACGGAGTTCCAGGATTATTGGGCGCGCGTGCCGGATAAATGGCTCTTTTTGACGATGTTGGCCGGCTGGTGCGTGCTGTTTCAATTTGTTGGCATCAGTTCGTTTAATTTCGGGACCACGGAGCCGTCTCTGTTTGAATGGCTGTACAACGCCTGGAATACGCCGGCGATGGATTGCGGGCACGGGATATTGATGCCGTTTGTGGTGGCGATTTTGTTTTGGGTGAAGCGGCGGGAACTGGCGGCTTCGATAGCGGATGTTTGGTGGCCGGGGTTGGCGATAGTGGGGATGGCTCTGCTGATTCATGTCCTGGGGTTCTTGGCGCAGCAGCCGCGGGTTTCGATGATCGCGCTGTTTATAGGTTTCTACGGGTTGATCGGCGTGGTTTGGGGGTGGCGGACCATGTGGGTGAGTACCTTTCCGATGGTCCTGTTTGCGTTTTGCATGCCGCTGGGAAATTTTGCAGAGGTGGTTACGTTGCGGTTGCGGATGGTATCGGTGACATTGACGCGGATGATCTGCCACGAGGTGTTGGACATTGATGTGGTGCAAATAGGGACGAAGTTGCTGGATGCAAAAGGAAAGTTCGATTTTGATGTGGCGGCGGCGTGCAGTGGCATCCGCGGTTTGGTGGCATCTCTGGCGGTGGCGACGGTTTTTGCGATGCTCGCTGTGCGGTCGATCTGGAAACGGGGCTTGATGCTGCTCTCGACGGTTCCGCTGGCGATTTTCGGCAATGTATTGCGGTTGACGGTGGTGGTTCTGATCGGGCAGGCCTACGGGCAGACCTCGGCCAAGTGGGTGCATGACTGGTTTGGGTATGTAACGTATCTGTTGGTGAACATTGGTTTGTTGTTGGTGCTGGCGCACTGGCTGAGGGAGAAACCTTCCCCGAAAAGCCCATGAACAAATGCAAGTGGCTGGTTCTGGCGGCAGCCTTGGGCATGATGGCGGCAACGGGAGCTTCCCTGGCGAAAGTTCACCAGCGCCTGCGCTTGGGCCCGCCGGGGGTGAGGGTGGGGCCGGAGCCGTTATACGATGTGCTTGGTCAATTGGTCGCGCGGCAAAGCGTGCTCTTGCCGGATGAGGTTTTGGGGTGCAGGGGCACCAACATTCCGGTGACGCAGGCGGAGTTGGATGATTTGCCCAAGGACACGACTTTCGGGCGCAAGTACTATCAGAAGGATAATTTCGCCGTGGTCGCCAGCGTGGTGTTGATGGGAACCGACCGCACCAGCATCCATGATCCGCATTATTGCCTGGAGGCGGCAGATTGGCAGATTGAGAAGACCGAGCGGGTTCTCTTGCCGATGGACCGTCCCTATCCTTACGATCTGCACGCGCTGAAGTTGACGGCTTTCCGGGCGGCGGAGAATGACTACAAAGTGCCGATCCAGATGCAAGGGATTTATGTCTATTGGTTCGTCACGGCCGACCGCCTCACAGCGGAAAAGGGCGCACGGATGTGGTCCATCGCCCGGACGATGTTGGAGAAGGGGGTCTTGGAGCGCTGGGCGTATATTTCGTATTTTGTGACTTGCCTTCCGGGCGAGGAGCAAGCCACATTTGCGCAACTGGAACGATTCATCCGGGCGTCCGCTCCGGAATTTCAAACTGTCGCCGGCCAGCCTTCCGCGGCGCGTCTGCCGGTCGCCGCGCGCTAGGAACCATGTCGTGACCTGCCCAAAAATGTTCTACTCCTGCCGATGAGTGATGGATTTTAAGTCGATATGTTGCTTCGTGACCGCCAGTTCCGCGTCAAAGTAAATCAGCTTATTGATGGAGTCCTTTTCGCGCTGGGGCTATGGCTGGCTTGGGGGATCCGGTTTTATTGGACTAAGTCTGGACCCGAAGGGGTGGACGCGATATTCGGGCACAAGGCGGCGGAGGCGATTTTTAGGCACAGAGAGGTGGACGCGATTTCGCCGTTCAGTGATTATTTGTGGCTGTTTTTGGTGGTCATTCCGATGGCCCCTCTGGTGGTGGAATGGCAGGGTTTTTACGAGCGCTCGATCTTTTCTTCAGTCAAACAGATGGCGTGGCAATTGGCCAAGGCCTGCTTTATCTCCGTGGTCGGGTTGATGGTGATTGATGTCATGTTAAAGAGGGAGGCGGCGCGCGCGGTGTTTGTTCTCTTTGGTTTTTGCAGCTTTGGGTTGATGTTCGTCAAGGAGGAGATGGTGCGCGTGGCCTTCAAGACCAAGCTGGGTCAGGCAAAATTCAAGCGCCGCATCATCCTGGCGGGAGCGGCTGAAGACACCCGCCGGCTGCTGGCCGACATTGCGAAGCGGATGGAGGAGTTGGAGGTGGTGGGGGAGTTCGATCTAAACGCCAGACCCATCGAGGAATTGGTGACCGCCTTGCACGAACACTCCATCAACGCGGTCGTGATCGCGGCGCGGCAGACGTTTTTCGACCGAGTGGAACGGGCGATCCGGGCCTGCGAATTGGAGGGGATCGAATGCTGGCTGCTGGCGGATTTCTTCGAGACTAAAATATCGGAGACGAGCGTGGACCGTTTCTACGGCCGTCCGGTGCTGGTGTTTCGTTGTGGCACGGGGACCTCGTGGCCGCGGCTGATCAAGGAAATCCTGGACCTGGCGGGAGCGATGGTGGCCGTGGTGGTGTTGGCGCCGGTCATGCTGGCGGCGGCCATCGCCATCAAGATGACCTCGCGCGGGCCGGTGCTCTTCCGCCAGGAGCGGGCGGGTTTGAACGGCAAACCATTTGTCATGTATAAGTTTCGTTCCATGGTCACCAACGCGGAGCAATTGAAGCAGGAGTTGGAGCGTTTGAATGAAATGTCGGGGCCGGTCTTCAAGGTGACCGACGATCCGCGCGTGACAAAGGTCGGGCGGGTGCTGCGCAAAAGAAGTATCGACGAATTTCCCCAATTGTTCAATGTGCTGCGCCTGGAGATGAGTCTGGTCGGACCGCGGCCGCTTCCCTTGGACGAGGTCAGACGCTTCGACGACTTGTCGCATCGCCGGCGCCTGAGCGTACGGCCCGGGCTGACCTGCACCTGGCAGGTGTCGGGGCGCAATGACGTGAAGGAATTCAAGGATTGGGTCAGGATGGACCTGGAGTACATCGATAAGTGGTCCTTGTGGCTGGACATTAAGATACTCTGGCGCACTATCTGGGTCGTGCTCCTCGGCAAGGGAGCGCGCTGACCCTTTTCAATTATGGCCAAAAAAGGCGCAATCAAGAAGACGCAGCCCAGGTCGGTCGTGACCGGCGGGGCGGGATTCTTAGGCTCCCACCTGGTGGATTATCTGCTGGGGCGGGGGCACCATGTCGTGGCGTTGGACAATTTGGTCACCGGCAGCGTGGAGAACATCGAACATCTGGCGGGCCGCCCGGATTTCAGGTTTATCAAGCAGGACGTGACGGAATTTCTTTTTTTGGACGAACCGGTGGATTACGTATGGCATTTTGCCTCGCCAGCCAGCCCGGTGGATTATCTGGAGTTGCCGATCCAGACCTTGAAGGTGGGGTCGTTAGGGACGCACAAGGCACTGGGGCTGGCCAAGCACAAGGGGGCACGCTTCTTGCTGGCTTCGACCTCCGAGATTTACGGGGACCCGCTGGTGCATCCGCAACGGGAGGATTACTGGGGGAATGTGAGCACCATCGGGCCGCGGGGCTGCTACGATGAGTCCAAGAGGTTTGCCGAGGCATTGGCCATGGCCTACCACCGGCAACATGGCATTGAGACCAAGATCGTGCGGATCTTCAACACCTACGGGCCGCGCATGCGGTTGCACGACGGGCGGGTGGTGCCCGCGTTTATCGGGCAGGCGCTGGCCGGCCAGCCGCTGACGGTCTTTGGCAAGGGCGAACAGACGCGCAGCTTTTGTTACTGCTCGGATTTGATCGAGGGCATTTATCGTTTGATGATGAGCCGGGGCAACGAGCCGGTCAATATCGGCAATCCGGTCGAGCTGACGGTGCTGGAATTTGCGCGCGAGATCATCCGCGCCACCGGTTCCCGCAGCAAGATCGTCTTCCGCCCGCTGCCGCAGGATGATCCGCGGCAGCGCCGTCCGGACATAGGCCGGGCCAGGACGCTTTTGGGGTGGGAACCGCAGGTGCCGTTGGCGGAGGGTATTGTCAAGACTATTGAGTATTTTCGGGGCCGGAGCTGAGGGAAACGAAAGTTTGGTTGCGGCATTTTCACGCATTATGCGTGAGAATGCTGCCTAAAAATGGCCGATACGCGACGAGCGGGCTGGATCACCCTTGTCAACAGGGCGGCTAAGGATAGGCTCGGCGCTGGCACATAGCAAGCTATGGGGAAGATTCTTGATCAAAATGATTGACCATTTATTGGATTTGCAGTAACTAGCACGAGCTTTTAAAAATGACTAAGCCCTGGACCCAAAGCAAGCGATCTAATCACCCCTCGCACCGGCACAACCTATGCTAAACTCGAAATCATTTTTGGCGGTCGATTTTGGGGCGGGCAGTCTGAAGCTGGCGGAGTTTGAACAAAACGAGGCGGGCGGGTTGCGTCTCAAACAATACGGAATCAAAGCGCTGGGGATCGAGGGGTCTCAGGAAAGCGCGCGTGAAGCGGCCATTCTCAAGGGGTTGACCGAATTGCTGGGAGAAAAAAGTTATGCGGCACGGCAGATCAACGCCTGCGCGCCGGGCTTCCATGTCTTCTCCAAATTTGTCAAACTGCCCCCGGTCGATACCTCCAAGGTGACCCAGATCATCCGCTATGAGGCGCAGCAAAACGTGCCCTTTCCGCTGGACGAAGTCGTGTGGGACTATCAAATTCTGGGCACCTCGGCCACCAATGAACTGGAGGTGCTCCTGGTGGCGGTGAAGTCGGAAATTATCGCGGGACTCTTCCGGGTGGCCGAGGGGGCGGGGTTGCACATGAAGCTGGTGGATGCTTCGCCGGCCGCGTTGTGCAACGCCTTTCGCTACAATTACGGCGATTTGGAGGGCTGCACCATGCTGCTGGACATCGGGGCCAAGACCAGCAACCTGCTTTTCTTCGAGAAGGGCAAGGTCTATTCGCGCAGCATCAACATCGGGGCCAACTCCATCACGCAGGATTTCGCCAACGAGGCGAAACTCAAGTTTGCCGAGTCGGAGAGGATTAAGATAGAGAAGGGATCGGTCAGCCTAGGGGGAGCCTACGAGGAACCGGAGGACCCGCAAGCGGCGGCCATCGCCAAGATTGCCCGGCAGGTCATGACGCGGCTGCACATTCAGGTCAATCAGACCATCCAGTTCTTCCGCGGCCAGCAAGGCGGCACGGCGCCCCAACGGCTGTTCCTTTCCGGCGGGGCCTCCATCATGCCTTATACGGCCCAGTTCTTCGCCGAGAAACTCAACGTGCCGGTGGAGTACTTCAATCCATTCCGCAACATCGAGATCGATCCCGCGCTGGATTTGGAGGAGTTGTCCAAGTACGCCCACTCTTACGGAGAAGTCGTCGGGCTGGGGCTGCGGGACTTGGCGCATTGCCCGGTAGAGTTGAATTTGATGCCCAGGAGTTCGCTGCAACGGCAGGAATTTGGGCACAAGAAACCCTTCCTGGTTGCCTCGATCTTCGGCTTGGCGCTGGTGATCTTCGCTATTTACAAGGCGGAGGTGCGAATTGGGGAAGTCTATCGGAATAGAGACGGCGAGATACAGGGCCCGCTGTCCAAATTGACCGCCCAGGATCAGACCATGGGCAAGGCGCTGGGAACGCGGGATCAATTGAAGAAACAGGCCGACGATATGAAGCTTTTGGCCGACAAGCGATTTTTTTGGATGGGGGTGTTGGCGGATTTGCGCGCGGTGATGATGCAGGCCGAGGCGGCGGCAAAGGCGAGCTTGACCACGCCCGAAAATGGCGGCACCAACACCGACACGGGCGTCTGGGTGGACACTTTTACGCCCATCCTGCCCGATAATTTCGGGGCCGGCACTCAGTCCACCAGCGGCCCGGGAGGATTCAGTCGGGGCGCTTTCGATAGAGGGGGCAGCTTTAGGTCCAGGTATGGCCCTCGCGGTATGGGTATGGGTACGATGCCGGCCATGCCGCCGCCAACGCAGGCTCCAACGCCGCCGCCGGCCGGAGCCACTGCCAATGTCAATTTCAATGAAGTCTCCAGCCTCAAACTTCTCTGCCGTGGCCTCGGTCGACCCGGGACGGCGAACTCCGACCTGGCCTATTCAGTCCGTCAGTTTTTGACCAATAGTCCCAGTTTCACCAACGCGACGCTGGTGGGAGATCTCAAACCCGGCGGCGAGGACACCAACACGTTCACGTTCGAGATGACGGTGGATTTGCGGCATCATTTCAAGCTCTGAACATGGCCTGGATCAAACGCAATCTCTACTTCGTCATCACGATTGTCGTGGGGGTGGGCGTGACCGGATTTTGCGGCTACTTGCTTTATTCCACCTTGGAGCAGAACAAGACGGACCGCGACAAATACTTCGGGGATAAGGGCAACCTGGATAATTTGCAGAAGAAAAGCCCCTTTCCCGACCAGCAGAACATCCAGGCGGCGGCTGCGGACGCGGAACGAGTGCGGGCATTTTTGAACGAATTTCGCAAGCCCTTCGCCGGCTTTCCCCAGGCCCCCAAACTGGACGACCGCCAATTCAAAGAGTACCTGCAAAAGAGCATCATGCAGTTTGGCATCGAAGCCAGCAACGCCGGGGTCGGATTGCCCCCTAATTTCAACTTTGCCTTCGCGCAGCAAATCAATGTGCTCAATTACTCCAGCGACTCCATCGCGCCGTGGCTGCAGGAGTTGACGGAGATCAAGGCCATTCTGCATATCCTTTATAACGCGAAGATCAATTATTTGGAAAAGATTAAGCGCCCGGCAGTCGCGGGCGAAGAACCGTTGAATGACGATTACTTGCAAGTGGGCACCGTGACCAACACATGGGGCTTGGTAACCCCCTACATGGTCAACTTCCGGGGGTTCAGCGCCGAAATTGCCAACGTCCTGGCCGGCATTGCCGCCTCCAGCAACTGCTTCATCCTCAAAACCATTTATGTGACCCCGTCCAGGGAGCCGCTGCCGCAAATAGCCGATCTTCAACCGCCTGCGCCGCCGCCGCCGCCGCCCCGCTATCAACTCCCGCCCACAGCCGAACCAGCCAATCCGTTTATGCAGCCAAACAATCCGTTTATGCAAAACGACCCTCGTAACCGATTCCGGGAACGAAGGCAGGAGATGATGCCGCGGTCGCAGTACGGGCCGGCTTCCCAGGCGCCACCCCCTCTGGCCGGGCCGGTGACTATCCTGACGGAAACTCCATTATTCGTGACCATCTATATCGATGTGGTCAAACTTAAAGCGCCCGAAGCGCCCGCGCCCGCAGCCGCGCCTGTGGCCGGGCCCGCAGGCAGAACGAGAAAAAAACCGGCGGAGCGTTGATGGAATTTCTCAAGAAACATTACGAAAAGATAGTGCTATGTGTGGTCTTGCTAGGGTTGGCGGGGGCCGTGTTGTGGATGAAGTCCGCCCTAGTGCAGGTGCGAGGCGAATTACCACCCGTCGTCATTGGACCACCGCCCAAGACCCCGCCACCCAAGCCCTTGGACCTCTCTGTGTACGAGCAGGCCTTGGCGCAGATCACCAATCCGCCGACAGTCGTCTTGTCCGGCGCGCACAATCTCTTCAATCCGGTTACCTGGAAGCGCAAGCCCAACGGGGATCTCATCAAGATCGTCAAAAGCGGACCCGACGCGCTGATCGTCACCAACATCATTCCCCTTTACACGATCATTTCCTATGACCACCCCAGCGGCCCGGGGAGTTCCGTTTACGTGATGATGATCGCGGCAAATGTTGACCTGCGGCAGACCAACCTCCGCAAGCGTCAGGAATACGCCAGGAAAGACGAGAAGGTGAAATCGGGCCTTTATTTCGTGCGCGGCATTAAAGGTGCTGAGGATGACCCATCAGAAATAAACTTGGAAATAGTTCGGACCGGTGAAACAAATGTATGGGTGTCCACCAACACCCCTTACAAACGCGCGGAAAGTTACCTGGCTGATCTGAAATATGATCCGGATCCGACGCTGCCTCTGCTGAAGAGGAAAGTCAACGATGAGTTTAAACTGGACAACGAGCCATATAAGATTATTGAAATCACCAACGATGCCGTTAGAGTGCAGGACAGACGCACGACCAAAGTGACAGAGATCAAGTGGACACCGTCTCGTAATGGGGACTAACTTTAACAAGACACGACGCCATGACATCAGCCGCAAAAACAAGCCTGCGATTGGCCTTTCTTCTGGCCACATCCTTGCAGGCCCAACCCGCCACACCGGTTGAGAACCCGGTGGATATCGCCAACGACGAAGCCGTGCGCCGCCAGGAGGCCACCATCCGTTTGCACCACACCCTCGAGCAGGCCCGCGACGCTCTCAGCCGAAAAAACTGGGTGGACGCCGCCAAATTCTATCAAGAGGCCGTCGCGGACATCCCCAACGTTCAAGTCGGCAGCCCTTTCGTGGACGCGGAAAAGAGGGAAGCGTTGGCGGGGCTGGACGATGTGCGGGCCAAACTGGCCCGCCAGGCCATGCAGGCCGGCAATATGATTGAAGCCAACACCCAAATCGATGCGGCCTTGAAGGTCGATCCCAACAATGAGGTCCTGCGCCGTCTCAAGGCGGAGATCATGCAGCGTCAGGCCGAGCAGTTGGGCACTGTGCCCAGCGCGGACATCCTGAAGCGGATTCCAGACTACGAACAACAAAAGACTGACATCGCCACACGCGTACAGAACGGCAAGACCCTTTATGAGATGGGCAAGTATGACGAGGCGGAGGCAATCCTGGTTCAAGTCGTCAAGGACGACCCGTCCAACCGGAGCGCTCCGTATTACCTGGATTTGATCAAGGAAGCCCGTTACATGGATTATTCTCGTCGGCGCGAGGAAGGGGTCAAGAGCGCCATTGGCAACGTGGAGAAAGCGTGGATAGAGAGCAACAAACGCGATACCCTGCCCGTCCCCAACCCGATGTGGAACACCAACTTGGTTTATACCACCAAGGGACGACAGGGTATTTATTCCAAACTCAACAGCATCATGCTCAATGAAGTGGCCTATGATTTGCCGTTAAAGGACGTTTTGGCGAAGCTGAAAACCGAATCCCAAAAGCGCGACCCGGACGGTATCGGCGTTAACTTCATGATCAATCAGAATGTGGAAGGCCCCACGCCTTTTTCCACCGATACCACCGGCGCGGTGCCGGCTGTCGGAGGTCCGCAGCAAAAGGATATTGGGGGTGATGTCAACATCAAGATTGCCCCATCCCTTTCCAATCTTCGCCTGGCGGATGTGTTGGATGCCATTCAAAAGGTGGCCGACTCGCCTATCCGCTATACGATCGAGGATTACGCGGTGGTCTTTTCACCTAAGCCTGCTGAGTCGATCCCAGGTCTGGAGCTGTACACCAAAGCGTTCCGCGTTGATCCCAATACCTTCGTGCAGGGCCTTCAAAACGTCACGGCCGTCTCTCTCAATTTCGGCTCCCAAACTGCGGGCGGCACCGGCGGCAGTGGCGGCGGCGGCGGCGGTGGTGGCGGCGGCGGCGGCTCCGGCGGTGGTGGTGGTGGTGGCCAGCAGAGCATAGGCGGCACGATTCCGCAGGTCGCGATCGCTGCCACCACAACCGGCGGCCAGCAAGGCGGCGGCGGTGCCGGTGGTGGCCTGGGACAGCAAGGTCCGGGTGGCCGTCAGGTTGGCTTGAGCTACGTGACCCGAACCAATAGCACCATAGAGGCACATCAGTTGGTCGCGGCTTACTTTGCCGCCGCCGGAGTGAACTTGGCTCCTCCCAAGATGGTCTTTTTCAATGACCGCCTGGGCGAGTTGCTGGTTCGCGCCACCCTCCAGGATTTGGAGATCATCCAGCAGGCCATTGAAATGCTCAATCAGACGCCGCCCCAGGTAACGGTCGAAGCCAAATTCGCCGATCTGACCCAGGAAGATACCCGGGGGCTTGGATTCAACTGGTATCTGGGCAACACGCTGATGAACAACGGCGCCATTGGCTTGACAGGAGGCACCGCGCCGTCTTACCAAGGCCCATCCACTCAAGCCAACCCTAGCGGCATTTTCCCGGGGTCAGGCTCCCTTATTCCAGGCACCAGCACTTTTACGCCGGGACCTGGCGCCGTGCCGGCAGCCTCCACGGATGGTTTGATCACCTCCGGCATCCGCAACGAGGTCGGCTCGGGGCTGACCCAGCTTCCCACGTTGAGCACAATCACAGGCATTATGACGGATCCCCAATTCCGTGTCGCCATCAATGCCATTGAACAGCGGACCGGGTCCGACCTTTTGGCCGCGCCCATGGTGACGACGGAAAGCGGGCGGCAAGCGCATCTGGCGGCCCAAGACTTGGTGACCATCGTCAGTTCCGTAACTCTTAACTCAACGACCTCTGGCGGCGGCGGGCTGTCCGGTAGCACTGGGGTTGCCCTCCAAACCCCTAGTTACAACACAACCTTCCTGGCCTTGGGGCCGAGTTTGGACGTCATCCCAACGGTTTCGGCCGACGGCTTTTCCATCCAGATGGCGCTCCTGCCAACCTACACCGAATTCATCGGCTATGATAATCCCGGCCAATTCGTCGATACTGCCGAATCGGCCGCCGGCAACACCATTGGCGTGCCCATTACGGCGCAGTTGCCCTTGCCGCACTTCCGCATTCGATCGGTGGCGACGACGTGCGACGTGTGGGACGGACAGACCATCGTGCTGGGAGGATTGATTTCGGAAACCATTTACAAGATTCACGACAAGGTTCCCATGCTGGGTGATCTGCCTTTTGTCGGCAAATTGTTTCAGAGCCAGTCCTCCGACAGCACTAAAGAGAACTTGTTGATCTTTGTCACCGCCAAGATCATCGACCCGGCGGGCAACAAGGTGCATACGGACGACGACCTGCCGTTCGGCAGACCCCCGATTCCGCTGCAAAGAGCCCAGCCAACGCCGACAACCCTGGCGGAGCCGGCCACCCCGGCCGCGCCATAAGCAAGAGGCGCACATTCACCGATGCGTCTGCATCATGCAAAGCAGCCCAATATCTGAATCTCCGGCACGACGGCGGTTGCTCATCGTGGACGGCCATGCCTTCGCCTACCGGGCCTTCTTCGCCATTCGCTCGCTCTCTTCTCCCGAAGGCGCCGCCACCAACGCGATCTACGGCTTCATTCGGATGCTGGGCCGGATGCAAACCAAAGTCAGGCCTTCCCACTTGGCCGTGGTTTGGGACGGCGGTTTAGCGGCGGATCGGACGGCCCTCCACCCGGAATACAAAGCGCAGCGCCCCGCGATGCCGCGCGATCTGGAGCTTCAACTCGATCAGATCGTGGCATATCTTGGCGCAGCCGGCATCGTCTCTCTTTTGCGCGACTCTCACGAGGCGGACGATGTCATTGCCGCCCTCTCCCGCCAAGCCGCCACGGACGGCATGGAAGTCGTCATCGCCAGCTCGGACAAGGACTTTATGCAACTGGTCTCGTCCGAGGTTCGCCTGCTCAATCCGCAGGACAAAACCGACACTTTCTGGGGGGTGGAGGAAGTCAGGGCCAAGACTGGCGTGACACCCACGCAAATTGTGGACTGGCTGAGCCTGACTGGAGACGCAGTCGATAACATCCGAGGCGTGCCGGGCGTTGGCGCAAAAACTGCTACAGATTTGCTGCGCCAGTTTGATTCCATGGATGGCCTGTACCAGCGACTCCAGGAGGTTCGCCCGGATCGGTTGCGGACCAACCTGCAAGCATCGGAGGAGGTGGTTCGCCGCAATCAAAAGCTGGTGCGATTAAATTGTGAGGTGCCATGTGAAGTTTCGTTGGAGGAGTTGGCCTGCAAACCCAGTGATGCCGTCGCTTTGCGCCGACTTTATCTCCGCTGGGGATTTAAATCGCTCTTGCGCGAACTGGATCAGACCGGCCTTCCAGCCGGGGACTTCTTTCCGGAAACGGCCGGCGCCTGCTGAAGAGACGGAAACATTCGCCAACGGCTTGAAGTACCGAACGCAAACAGCGCAAATAAACAAAGATTGCATGGACAAAGGTGGAACATTGTGATAAGAAAATGAATCATATATCCGTCATGTTAGGCATTTCAAAAAGTCTCGGATGGGGGTTTTTTCTCGCCGGTTCTGTGGCCGTCTTCGCCCAGGACACTGTGGTGTCTCGCGTTCTGGTGCCAGGGCGAAACAATCCCAAAGAATTAGCGGCGGTGCAACCCCAGGGCTCCGTGGTGCCTCAGGGCGGCGAGTTCGCCATCCTGGGTAACATTCCGGGCGACCAAGTCCTGCCCAGCATTTCCCTCCTGCCAACCGCCGGCATGATCGCCTGGCAGGACAACGTAGTGGACAAGAATGGCAGCGGCGTTGGCGGCTCGATGTTGGGCCCCAACTTCGGCGCGGGCCCCATCTTCTGCGCCAACAAGACCGTCACGGGCAACCAGATCAATCCCAAGGTTCAACTCCTGGCCAACGGCTATGTCATTTTTGTCTGGCAGAGCAGCGTGGCCGGCACACCCGACATCTATGCCCGGATATCCAAGCCCTCCACCACCAAGACCGAAACTTCGACCCTCTCCTCCTACGGCACCAATTTTAGCACCATCGACCTTCGCGTCAACACCTACACCAAAGACCAGCAGATCAATCCAGCCGTGGCGGCGTTGCCCGACGGCAGCGCCATTATCACATGGTCCAGTTATGGCCAGGACGGAAGCATGTGGGGAATTTATGCCCGCAAATTGTCCAACAAAGGCGTCGGTTCCCCCGCCACGGAATTTCTAGTCAATCAATACAAACAGTACAACCAGCGCAATCCCGCCGTCGCCACCCTGGCCAACGGCAACTACGTCATCTGCTGGGTTTCCGAACAGGAGCGGTTTTACCACAGCGTCGATATTTACGCCCGCATCTTCACCGCCGCCGGCGCGCCTGTCACCGATGAGATTCCTATCAACTCAGGCACCAATTTCTGTGACACGCCCGATGTCGCGGCCCTCAATGACGGAGGATTCACCGTGGTTTGGGCGCAGAAGGACTTGGCCAATCCGGCCAACAGTTGGGATGTCTGGGGGCGCGCGTTCAGCGCGGCCGGCTCGCCCGAGGTGGCCGATTTCCGCATCAACTCCTATTTGTTCGGCGATCAATACCGGCCTAAAATCGCGGCCGGACCATCCGGCAGCCTGGTGGTGTGGACCAGCATGGCGCAGGACGGCTCGCGCGAGGGCGTTTTTGGCCGCTTCTTGCAGGGAGGAACTGCGGTCGCGGGCAGCGAATTGCAAATCAACACGACTTGGATCAGCCAGCAGCTTCATCCTGCGGTGGCGTGGAACGGAGTTAACAATTTCCTGGTGGTTTGGACCAGTTTCGCAGGCGCGACCGGGTTTGATCTCTATGGCCAAGCCTATAACTTGAACACATCACCTTGAGTCTTATGTTTCGAAAAATTACAAATAGCGTGTGCTTGCTCCTGGGGTTGGCCGCCGCGCAACACGCCGGCGCGTTCACTTTATGGGGGCCGCTGGAGACCTGGCAGACCGCGGACCTGGACTACGGCGATCGCTACTTTTACACGGTTGTTCAACTCCTCAGCGGTCTGGGCTCGACGGAGAACGGCGGCCCGAAAAACTTTGGCGAAGGTTCCCGGCTGACCACCCCCATTGTCACCTATGGATTCGATTCCACTTTTCTGGATTATTTCGGCAGCCAGGGAGTGGCCGCGGTGGATTCGGCCATGCAGGTTTTCAATGCCCTTCCCAACGCTTCCGGCGCCAACCTGGCTAATTTTATAACCGACGGCAACGAACAAATCAACTATACCGCCCAAGCGCTGGACATGCTGGACCTGAAATCAACGGTCATGTGGCTCATGGCCGAACATATGGGCTTGCTGGGAGAAACGCACGTTTACGACCTGATTCAGCGCTTCCTGGAGACCACACCCGTACCCTGTACTTATGAATATACCGTCATCAACCGCAATTACGATCCGGTCACCTACAATCCATCCTACTACGTCAATGGCCGGCAGTACTATTATCAGATTTGGGACGGCTGTCCGATCGGCATCAATGTGGGCGACGCGATTGAATTTCCCACGGACTCGACCGCGATGGGATTCACGGCCGTGGCGACGCCGGAAGGGCTGGAGTTGGGGGGGTATTATCTGGGCTTGACGCGGGATGACATGGGCGGTTTGCAGTTTCTCTACAAGAAAAACAATTACGCCTTTCAGTCCTTGGACAGCAACACGGTGGCCTCACCGTTCGTCAGTTCGTGGGAGGCTGTCAACACGACCAACTCGATCACAGGTATCAGCAATTTCAGTGGCCTGCTTGGGGGGGCGGAGAAGATCACCTTTGTCAAGGTCGCTTATGATTCTCTGCTGGGCACCAATTTCGCCCCGATTATTTACAATTACACGATGCCCTACGTCACCAATTACCAACTCAGTAAACTCCAGGTGACGCGAACGGTCACGGCGCCAGACATCCTTTTTACAGCCGCGGATCTGATCAACAGCGAAGCCCTTTTTAACTACTTGACGCTGACCAGGAGCGCGTCCTTCATCGCATCCCCCTACGTGTCCCCCGGCGGCGGAGTCGTGCCCAGCACCATCAGTGCCTCCATGCTCGTCGTTCTGGACAATGTCGGACCCGTTTTCTTTAACATAAATCCAGGTTTCTTGGTTGCGCCCGTCGGGAGTTACCTCGAGTATCCGATCTTTAATTGGGGATCGTTCGACGGTTCGACCAACCCTCCCATCCTCTACCCCAACGGTTCCAGCTTGGCGGAACTGGAACAACAGGTCTTGTCGGGGGAGGGCCTGAGCGTGCCTGTATATCCTTGGGCTCCAGTGCTCAATCCCAGCGCCACCAATACCACCGGAGCGGGAGGTGGGGGCGGGGGCGCCGGCGCCGGAGGCAATTAGGAATATCCCCCGAATATGAAACAATACATTGCCACAGTTTTTCTCGGCTTGGGCCTGTCGCGGGCCGCCTTGGGCGGGCTTCCTGTGCTTGCTCCTTATGTCAACTACGGGACGGTCACTCAATCGCCAGTGGTTGACGCGACTAGTTTCTTTAACGCGGGCAATTTTACGATCGATTCTGTTTCCAGCTACAGCTTAACCAATCTGAATAACGTCTTTGGCAACGGATATAGCGTCTTCCCGTTTATGACCAAGGACACGTTATATTTCACCAATACCGGCCTGATGTCGGACTACCCGGGCTTTCGCTTCGACACCGGCACTTCCAAGTCCCGGCACAGCGCCAGTTTCTTCGTCAACGAGGGCACTTTGGAAGGACTTGACACGGAGGCCTTTGTTTATCTTTTCAGCGTGCCGGGCGCAAAAGTCGCCGTCCCGGTCCCGGCTGATAGCCAGCCTATTGCTTCGCAACTTCTCGTACTGGCCACCAACATCGTCAACACAGGCTCCATGTCGGTGGGCAACGCCGGGTTGTTGCGGATGGTGGGCAAAAATGTGACCAATGCCTATGCCTCGCTGTCGGCGGGGGTCGTCGAGACGGTCGGAACAGAGGCCGCGATAAATGATCCAACGGGCCTTCAAGGACAGGATGACGTTGCCCTGGGTTACCCTGGCGAGTATTTTTTCGACTCTTCCTTGGATGTCTATGATCTCTACTGGGGAATTACCAACGGGCTTACTTTGGGCGTGGACGCGTTGGCCGATGAACTTCCTTTCGGCATTCCCATTGTTATCAGCGGTGAGCGCGGGCTTGATTTCCCGATTTTTTTTGAGGCCAATGCCAATTCGGCGCAATACAGCGTGACCGCCACCCTTGTTGTGGCGAACGCCACCAACTTTTATTATAACGTCGTTTTCGTCAATACGAATTTTGCCAACGCCAATCTCTCCGCCGCCGTCGGCGTCACCTTTCCCGAGTTTCTGCAATATGTGGGCCCGCCGCCCGCCATCGATGAAGCGTTTGAAGACATTGTCCAGTTTAGCGAACCTGTCTATGACGTTATCACGGGCCAGACCGTGACCAATGCCGTATATCTGATCGATGACGGCGGCCTTCTGCCATCCGTGACCCTGGCCATTGATGCCGGCGTGGCTGGACCCTACAGCCGGCCCAATGCTTTTGAATTAACCACGGTGATGCCGCCTGACTGGCCCGGCGCAGTACTTAAGGCCGAAACATACGGCACGAACTACTTTCCGGGGTTAATCTATACCCCAGGCATCTTCAACAACAACATGGAGGCGTTGGACATTTCGGATTACGGCGCCCAAATAGGGCACAATCCAGCGGACCTTTCGGGGTCGTTCAGTTCTCTCGTGGAAGCGAATTCGGAGGATTTTTTGAATTTGGAGGAGTTGCAAGTGAACTTGCCTGATCCGACCAATGAAGCCGGGCGCATCGAGATTACCGCGGGCAACCTGGACATGACCCAGACGCGTCTGCGCGCCGAAGGCATGGTCATCCTCAACGCGTCCAACCTCATCGGCTTGGGCACGGCGGTGCAGGATTGGGGTGAAGCAAACGTTAGCTTCGGTTCCACCAACGGTTTGTTGATCGTCTCCAACATTTTCCCAACCACCTTCCAACGTGTCCGGGGCGACATTTACGCGCAGTCGGCCACTTGGCAGAACACTCAAACAAACCAGTTTGGAACTACTAACGCCGCCACCAATCAATGGTTTTACCACGTGCTGGTGGTGGACCAGAACTTGTTCGGCACGTTTCCTTCGACGATTCGGAACTTGAAATTGACGGGCAAGAAGTCGATTGTCTTGCAGGATACTTTGAATGTCATCAACCAAGTTGTTCTCGACACCCCCAACCTGATCGTCAACTCCACCAACTTTTTCTCCCAAAACGCGCAAAATTTCACATCCGCCACCGCGCCCGCGCTTACGAACCTCTTCATCGGCCCCAACGGGCTTTTGGGTGCGGCCAACGATTTGGACGTTGGTTTCAATGTGGACCGGGGCCAAACCAGCCCGACTGGCCGGAAATACACCGTCAACTCGATCGTCAACTTCGGCCAGATGATTGCCACCGCGCCGCTCCTGCAGTCGGCCTTCTTTGAGAACGCCGGGCAAATCACCGCCGGCGACAATGGCTCCATGGTCATCCAGGCCAATGAATTGAGCCTGGGCGCGCCGCTGAGCAACTTGGCCGGCTTCATCGCCACCCAAACCAACGCGCTGGGCTTCGCGCTGACCAATTCGACCAATTATCTCTATGCCGACAGCAGCGTCGTTCTCTCCGGCGCCACCATTGAAGCGAGCAATTCGGTCATTGTCGCCGGCCTGAACGGAGAGGGGTCGCTCACTCTGGATGCCACCAAGGAGTTGACGGATTTCGTTCCCAGCACGCCGACGACCAACACCAACAGCGTCATCATCAACCACTGGAGCGTGTCGGGCGGTTTTGCGCTGCCAGTCAAACCCGCCACCGGGGATCTCTTTGGCACGGAAATCCATACCATCGCCACGAACAGCCAGCAGGCCGTTCATGTGTGGGCCGGAACGGACCTGGGCGCCGTCAACGCCGGCTTTGTCAACAACGCGGTCATCGGGCGCCTGGTGCTGGACCGGCAGTCGGCCGCTTCCGTCTTGCGCTTCGGTGCCGCCGGAGCCAAGAACGCCATGTACGTGGACTACCTGGAACTGACCAATTACGCTTACAGCCAGTACCGCTCCAACTTGGTCATCGATCCGAATTTCAAGATCTATTTTGCCGATTGCAATGCCGATCCGGAAAAGCTGATGGAGGTTTATCCCGGGCTGGTCTGGGTGGAAAGTTTCGCCGGCCCGAACAGCACCCAGGTGGTGCCCTATTTCGACAGCAGCAACATCTGCCTCATGAACGCCGCCCTGGCTCAGAGCACCGAGATTTCCTTCTTCAATGGCGTGGCTAACTATTACAATCAGCCCTACGTTTTGAATAACCCGAGCGACCCGTCCGCGCCACCTTATCCCTGCCCCGGCGCCGAAACGACGGTGCGGTCCATGCTGGTGACTACGCCCACTCCGGCTGGCGGCAGCACCCTGAATCTGCTGAACATTACGATCAACGGCGAGGGCAGCATCTCTCCCGACATCCTGCCGAGCCGGTTGGCTTTGGGCAGTAGTCACACCTTGACTGCCACAGCCGCTACGGGATGGGTGTTTGCAAACTGGTCCACCATCGGGTTGAGCGGCATTGTCAATACCAATTCGCGCGTCCTGCCGTTCACCTTCCTCACCAACACCGAGATCACAGCCAACTTCATGCCGGATCCCTTCACCTTGGTGCAGGGGTCGTACAACGGCTTGTTCTTCGAGACCAACGCGGTCAATCCCGGCAGTTCGGGCGCCTTTTCCCTGACGGTGGCGCCCAGCGGAAGTTTTTCGGGTCGATTGATCATGGGACCGAGTGCGTATAGCTTTAGTTCGCAGTTCACCAGCGCTGGCGCGGCGCAGGTTCAGGTCAAGTCCGGCGCGCAGACCCTCAAGGTAAATCTCCAGTTGGATATGACCGGCCAAACGGGCCAGATTCTTGGCGACATCAGCGGCGGCGCCTGGGACGCGGCGTTGGCGGCCGATCTCGAACCGGCGTGGACGGCGCAGAATCCGTCCCCGCTTGCTGGCAGTAGCTACACCATGGTTCTGCCATTGGAAGCGGGCGCTGATGGCACCCCGGGCGGCAACAGTTATGGCGTGGGGACCGTCAACAGCAAGGGTGTGTTGAGCATGGCGGGTGCGCTGGCCGATGGCGCAACCTTCAGTGTATCGGCGCCGGTATCCCTGGGCGGCCAATGGCCGTTCTATGTTTACTCCGTCTCCGGCCATGATTCCGTTTTGGGCTGGGTGTCGGTCGGCAACGGCCTCATTGGTGCCAATGTCAGTTGGAGCAAAGCGGCTGGCAAAGGGCCGCTTTACGCGGCCGGTTTCAGCAATGTTCTGCAATTGGTGGGATCGCCCTGGCAGGCGCCTGGCACGCAATCGGCGGCGCTGACGCTGACCAATCCGACCGTGATCCTGAGCGGCGGCAACTTGAAGGAGCCGCTGACCACTGCCGTCGGTCTCCAGAATTTCCTGACCTACACCGGGACGAACCTGACTTTGAGCATCCGTCCTTCCAACGGCAGTTTCAGCGGATGGTTCCATAGTCCGGCGAGCGGAGGCAGACAGACGTTTTCGGGTGTTGTGTTGCAAAATGAGGGCCGTGCGCTCGGCGCATTCTCCGGCACCAATGAAAGCGGCACCGTGCTGTTGGAAGGCCGGTAAGCAGGCGCGCATACAAACAAGAGAAGAGAAGAGAAGAGAAGAGAGCTAGACTTTATGTTTACAGTTCAATTGAGCAGAACTCGGCAGTCCGCCAGGTCTTGGGCCGCCATTTGGGCCGTGGTGGCCTTCTGCGGCGGCAGCGCGCTGGACAGCCATGCGCAGCCCGCTCCCCACAACGACGATTTAACCAACGCCCAAGTCATCCTGGGCGTCAGCGGCAGCGTGCAGGCCACCAATATTAACGCCACCGTCGAGGCCGGCGAGCTGGCCCCGGTCAATGGGGTGCCCGCGCAATCGACCATTTGGTACATCTGGACGGCGCCCATCACGACCACGGTCGATTTCAACACTCGCAACAGCACCGACCCCGACGGTTTGCCGCTGGACACCATGCTCGGTATTTACACCAATTCGGCCCCCGGCCAACCGGTGTCTTTTGCCAACTTGGTAGAGGTGACGGGCAATGAGGACGATCCCAGTGGCGGTGTGACCAGCCGTGTGGATTTCCAGGCCCTCCAGGGGACCAACTATTACATCCAGGTCGGCAGCACCACCAACACGGCCGACGGCTATAGCCAAGGCTTCGTTCACTTGAACTGGGGGGCCAGTTTGGTGGCGGGCTTGTTAGCGTTGTCACAGCCAACTTTTTTCATGAGTAGCTTGGAAAACTGGTTGCCCGACGTAGATCCGGCCGAGACCATTCTCCCCAGCCTGTACGGATTCCAGGAAGGTTCCGCCAACGCCCGCATCACGCTGGCCCGCTACGGCGGCGCTGTCGGGCGGTGTGAAGTCAACGTGATCCTCTCGCCGGGGACTTATACCAATTCGTACCAGACCAATTTCCTCATCACCAACATCTTCGTCACCAATTATTCCGCCTACCCCTTGACCGCCGCCAACGAGACTGGCTATACCAACATCTTCCTGACCAACATCGCGTCGGTCAACTGGTTTACCAACTTCGAGAACGGATTCCTGGTCGGTTTGCCGGTGGACAACGACATTCAAGAGAACCAGACCAACAGCGGGACCGCGACAACCACCGACATCGGCCGGATCGAGATCACCACCAATAGCCTGACTGGGTTGAATTTGTTCGATTTTTTCGCCAATTTTTCTTGTCCTGGCACTATGAGTATCCCGCCTACTGCCGTGTCCAACAATGGTGTTATTACGGTTTCCGCGACCAACATCTACTGCATTCTAACGAACACGAACGTGATCGTGCCCTCAGCGTATAAGGGCATCCAGTATGCGCCTTTGGCCGTCACCAACTTTTCATTGGATGATTTCCAAATGAGCACGGATATTTTTGTGCAAGTATACCCCTTTCCCCCGTTTCTTCCGGAAGGATACACGCCTGGTCCGGAGGAACCAGGGGCCTCCGGCAAAGCAACGGCTCCCGACCCCAATTATATCTATTACGGGCTGAATTCCCTGGTGCAGGTGACTTTGACCAATGCGGTCATGGATCCGATGGAGGACCCGGATATCGTCCCACCCTTCATCCTCCAGCCCCAGCCCGCCGCCAACATCAACATCCTCAATTTCTGGGGCAATCCATACGTGGTGTACACCAATCCTCCTCCTGGGTCCACCTACATGATGAACTTCGAGAGATATGCCGACCGGTGTAATAAAGACGAAGAGTACGTATACGTTTGGGTGCAGCAAACCCCTATCATTTCGTCTGTCTCACACGTGGTTAATTACACCCTCGACTCCTCCATCCCAGGGATAACGGTGGTGGATGACAACAGATTTGCCACCGTCGCCGACGCGGATTACGCCGTGCCGCTGGAATCCACGAATCAGCCGACCTTTGATTTCGGCGCGCCGGGGAATTCGGACTGGAATGGAACCTATGGCACGCTGACTTTTCCGGCAGATTCGATCAACGCGCAACCTATTTTTATCCCGATCTTTACAAACGGCGCGGTGGAATTTGACATGGACATTTACCTGCAGTTGTTTCTGACGCCGCAGAACGCTCAGGCGGACGGGTCGGCCCAGCCTCCAGCGGCGATAGGGAACATCTCCACCTCCCACTTGACGATCAACTACAACGATTTCCCCGGCAATGGCGTGTTCCCTGGCGGCACGATGGATGCGTCGTTCAATGTCGATAACTCGCCCGAATCCTATCCACCGGATAATCCCGTGCCTGGGGCCAATTCCGACGTCAACGCCGTCGTGATCCAACCCAACGGCGAGGCGGTGATCGTCGGCGACTTCGACGCCTACAACTCGACTCCAATCAATTACATCGCCCGTCTGCAGACCAATGGCTTGATGGACAGCACCTTGAGCGGCTTGGGCCGAGGCCCAAATAATTTCGTCAATGCCGTCGTCGTTGATTCCTCCGGACGGATGATCATTGGGGGCAATTTCACCTCCGTCAACTCCACCAATGCCTTTTTTATCGCCCGGCTCAATTACGACGGCTCGCTGGACACCAGTTTTACCAATGGGTACGGGTTCAACGGCGACGTCTATGCTCTGACCATCGATGCCAGTGGGAGAATTCTAGTGGGCGGCGATTTTACCTCCTTCGACACAACAAACTGCAACCACATCGCGCGATTGCTGCCCGGCGGCGGCATGGACGCCAGCTTCCTGCCCAGTTCGGGAATGGGCCTGACCAATGGCACCGACCAGCCCGTGCATGCGGTGGCAGTCGATAATCTGGGCAAAATCATCCTGGGTGGGAGTTTTACCAGGGTCAACGGCACCAATTGGAGTCACATCGCCAGGCTGCTGCCCAACGGCAGCCTGGATACGAGCTTTAATCCGGCCTTGGGCGCGGATGGCAACGTCATGGCTCTGGCCGTGCAGCCCAATAATTCGATCATTCTGGGAGGGGCCTTTCAACATTTCAATTTGATCAGCCGCAATTCCATTGCCCGCCTCACCTCCACCGGCGCACTGGACACCAGCTTTAATCCTGGCACGGGCTTCGATGACATCGTCTATTCGTTGGTCTTGCAACCGGATGGGAACATCCTGGTGGGCGGCCAATTTACCATGTACAACGGCGTCCGGCGCGTGGGGCTGGCGCGCCTGCTGGGCGGCCAACTGGGCCAGGGAGGATGGCTGGATACCAGTTTCATGGACACGAGTTACAATCAGTATGCCGGCCTGATCAACCACTATTACAACACCAACGCCTATAATACGAACAATGGCCCTAGCGCCTCCAACCAAAGGCACCAGATCCTCGGTATGGGCTTGCAAACCAACGGCAATATCGTCATCGGCGGAAGCTTTATTCGCGTCGGCGGCGGCACCACCCGCAACGACTCTCATATCCGCATGAATGTGGCGCGGATCATCGGCCCGCCCACTCCCGGGCCGGAGTTAGGCGGAATCGGGAACAACCCCGGCAACCTCGGCCTGACGCAAAATCCATACACGGTGGATGACTCTGCCAACCAGCTTTATATCACGCTGGATCGTCAAAACGGAAGTCTCGGCGCTGCGACCGTGACCTTGGGCACCAACACCCTGCCGCCCAGTTCCAGTTCGGCCACCGCCAAGGATTTCGGGCTGCTCGACGCGGTGTCTTTGTATGACACCGTCTGGGATCTCGCGGCTGAGCCTGGCGACGTTTACGGCTGGCGCATGGGCGACGGCGAGTACGGAACCAATAATAATATTCTAACCGTCCCGGACGGCGGGGAATCGGCCCTCTTTCTCTCCATCCACAATGACCCGAACGCCGCGCCGATTCTTTCTGCAGATCTTAACCTGCTCAACTTGAACGCCAACAACCTGCTCAATTTGGGCGGGGTGCCGGTGCCCTTGGGACCCGCTTTTGGGCAAGAGACGTCGCTCATGGAGATCATCAACGATAATTTTCCGGCCGGGACGATTGGCTTCAGCGCGACCAATTACAACGTGCTGGAAAACGCCGGCACGGTCACGCTGACGCTGCTGCGCACTAACGGGACTTACGGCTCGCCCAGCGTGACGGTTATCGCGGTCAACGGAACCGCCATCAACGGCACCGATTTTTCCTGGACAAGCCAGCCGGTCACTTTTGCCAGCGGCCAGACAGAAGCCACCTTCACCATGCCGGTCATCGATCACAGCACGCAGCAGAGCAACAAGTTCTTCAGCGTTTTCCTTTCTTCGCCCACGGCGGGCGCCAGTCTGGACACCAACATCCCGCCGCTAGTGCCGTCGAACACCGTGGTCACGATCATCGACGACCATTTCCAGCCGGGCTATCTCTCCTTCAGTTCCCCGAGTTACAGCGTGTTGGAGGCGGGACTGGCGACCATCTCGGTCGTCCGCACCGGCGCCGCCTTGGGCCAGTTGAGCGTCGAAGTCGGCACCAGCAACGGCACGGCCATCAACAACCTCAATTATGTGGGTGTCACCAACACGCTGACGTGGACTAACGGGGACATTTCGACCAAGACCATTACCGTGCAGACGCTGCAAGACAACACGGTTCAGGGACCCACGACGGTGAATTTATTCCTCTTCAACGCACAAGTGGCCGGTAATTCCAGCCCGGTGACCAATTCCGAGGTGCTGGCCTCCCCGAGCAATGCCGTCCTGACCATTGTCGGCACCGATTCCTACGGCAACCTTAATTTCCTGACGCCCTATTTCAGTGTGTTCCAGAACGGGGGGCAGGCGCTGATCACCGTCTCGCGCGCGGGCGGCACCGTTGGCACCGTGAGCGTCAATTTCTCAACCTATTCCCCGACCAATGTTCAATTGCCAGCCCTGCCGGCGGTGGCTGGCTCGAACTATAGCGCCACCAATGGGTTGCTGACTTTCGGGCCGGGAGTCAGCAGCCAAAGCTTTACGGTGCCCATCATCGATACGCCGAGCGAATCGCACGTGGCCGACCGCATCGTTGGCCTCCAACTTTTCAGCGGCAGCCCGACCAACATCGCCGGTCAATTTCCAAAAACGGCGACCCTGACCATCCTGGACCCTCAACTGCACCTCAACTCGGCCGGTTCGGTGGATACCACCACCCAAAACGGCCTCGGCTTCAACGGTCTCGTCAATTCCCTCTACTTGCAACCCGACGGCAGCCTCTTGGCGGGGGGCGAGTTTACGTACTTCAACAGCTATCCCTTTAACTATGTAGCCCGCCTGTTGCCATCCGGCGCTTTTGACACCGGTTTCTTGAACAATCTCTTGGGCCCCAACGGCACTGTGTGGGCGGTACTCAGTCAAACACCCGCCGCCGGCTTGACCAATGGCGACGTCATGATTGTGGGCGACTTCAGCCAGGTGAACCAGGTCAACAGCCCCAACATTGCCCGTTTGAATCTCAATGGCGCATTGGATACTTCTTTCAATCCAGGCGCCGGCGCCGATGGCGCCGTTTACGCCATTGTGCAGATGCTCGTGCCCTCCGCATCGACTAATCTGGCCAACGTGCCTTTCTACGTCATCGGCGGCACTTTCGCCAACTACAATGGAAATCCTGCCAGCGGCGTGGCTCGCGTGACTCCTTCGGGATTGTTCGACCCTAGCTTTAACATTGGAGAGGGCGTGACCAGCAGCAATGCCGCGATCCACGCTTTGGGCATCACTGCCAACAACCAAATCCTGGTCGCCGGCGACTTCACCGCCTTCGACAACCAGCCGCATCACTACTTGGTGCAGTTGAATGTGGACGGGACGCTGGATACCAATTTCGCCGCGTTCGACGGCATCTCCTCGGACATCAATGGATCCATCAGCGCCTTGGTGGTGCAACCGGACGGCAGAATACTCATTGGCGGCCTGTTCACCACCATCAACGGCAGCAACTTGAGTTACATAGCGCGTTTGAACAGCGACGGCACCATCGACAGCAATTTCAATGTCGGCGTGGGATGCAACAACAGCGTCCAGGCCATCGCGCTGGATTCCCAACTGAACATCCTGGTCGGAGGCTCTTTCACCAAGGCCAGCGGCGTCACGCGCAACGGGTTGACTCGGCTCAACCCCGACGGCACCGTGGATCCGAGCATCAACTTTGGATTCGGCGCCAACGGGTTTGTGGATGCGATTGTCATCCAAACCAACGGTGAGATTGATGTGGCTGGCCTATTCTCCACTTTTGGCAACATCCCCGAGAACAATTTCGCGCGGCTCTACGGCGGGGCTAACGCCGGCAACGGCTCGGTGGAATTCAGCCAGCAGGTTTACGGCGTTTTGGAGAGCGGGACCAACGCCGCCATCGACCTCCAGCGCATCGGCGGCACCTTCGGGTCGCCCTCGGTCACGGCGGTCTTCTTTACCTCCAACAACACGGCCCTGAGCGGCAGAGACTACATTGGCGTGACCAACACAGTGACCTTCCCCCTGGGTGAGACCTTCGCCTCGGTCCAAGTCCCAATTATTGACAACTCCTCCATCGGCCCCAACCTGTTGGTCAGCCTCCTGTTGACCAACCCGCCCGCCAATTCCGAACCGATCGGGCCGCAGGCGGACGCGACATTGATTATCACCAACGTCAACACCGGGCTGGAATTTGCCGCGCAGGGTTTTCGGCAATCCGCCACCGCTGGCAGCGAGGCCATCCCGGTCTTGCGCGTGGGCAATCCTAACACCACCGTGTCCGTCGTCGCCTATACGGGCACCAATGGCACAGCGACGCCTTACATCGATTACATACCGGAAAGCAGTGTTCTTACCTTCTATCCGGGCGAGCTTACTAATTACTTTCTGATACCGCTCCTGGATTCGCAGACGACCTTTCAGCCCACCACGGTGGAGCTGGAACTGGAAGACCCCAGCAACGCCATCGTGACGGCGCCCAGCAGCGCCACCCTGACCATCGGCAGTGCCCAAACCGGTCCCGGCTTCTTGGCCCTCTCCTCCAGCGCTTACGTCGTCAGCGAGGGCGCGGCCAACGCCGTCATCACCGTCCTGCGCACCAACGGCAATGACAACACTGTGACGGTGCAACTTAATACTTCCAACGGCACGGCCATCGCCGGCATCAACTATTCCAATGTCAGCACGCAGGTGACCTTCCAAACCGGGCAAAACCTCGCCACCGTCGAGATTCCCATCATCCAACTGACCAACGCCGTGGCGAATGCTACGGTCAACATCACTCTTTCCAATCCCACCGGCGGGGCGATCCTGAACAGCCCGACCAACGCAGTGCTAACCATTGTCAATGACATCGCCGATTATTTCTTCAGCAGCGCCAGTTACTTCGTCAGCGAGGGCACCGGCACGGCCACGCTGACCATCATACGCGGCGGGCCTACCAACGTCACCTCGTCGGTGTTCTATACGACATATTCGCCGCCCAACGCGTCGGGGAGCAACGGCTTGGCCGTGCCCAACCTTGATTATGTGCCCACGTCCAACACGTTGACTTTTGCCCCGGGCGTAGCGCTGCAAACGGTCCCGGTGACGATCCTGCAAGGGAGCAACGTCAACCCCGTGGTATCTTTCCAAGTCCTGCTGCAGAACCCCAGCCCCGGCACACAGATCGGCGTGCCTGGCACGGCCACCGTGGAGATCATTAGCGACGTGACTGGATTCGACTTCGCCACCAATGCCTACTTCGTGGGCGAGAACGGCAGCAACATCGTCATCACGGTCAACCGGCTCAATGCGGACACTGGTTCGCTGGTCGTTCACTTTATCACCAGCGACAACACCGCCATTAACGGCGTGGATTATGTGGCCACCAACGGGACGCTGAATTTCCTGGACGGCCAGGCCACCAACAGCTTTTCGGTGCAGATTCTCAACCCGAACATGGTCGAGAGCAACAAGTCCTTCAACATATCGCTATTCAGCCCTTCAGCCCATTCCTATGTCGTCGCACCGTCCAACACGGTGGTCACGATCACCAATGTCTATGTGGGCCTGTCCTTTGGCAGCCCCAGTTTCACGGTCAGCGAATGCGCTCTCTCGGCGGCCATCCCGGTCATACTAACCGGACTGACCAACAGCACGATCAAAGTCGATGCGTTTACAGCGAATGGATCGGGCATCGCCAATGAGAATTATTTCCCAACCAATGAGCAATTGGAATTTCTGCCCGGCCAAACTGTAGCCTACTTTTACGTGACCCCCATCAACAATCACGTCATCGGACCGGACCATACGGTGGAGTTGAATTTGAGCAACAACTATGCCGTGCCGGGCAACCCCGCCCCCCCCGGTGTGGGCGGCGTGGAGTTGCTCACTCCCAGCACCGCGCTGCTGACCATCGAGGAATGCAACGGCGCGTATATCGTTCAGTCCGGCACGGCCTTCGTCACTGGCAGCATCAATCCTTCCACCGGCGTGATTTATTCCAATGACACAGTGACCGTATTGCTGGGGTTGCGTGATATCGCGGGCGGCAATACCACCAACTTGGTGGCGACCCTGGAGTCGGCCGATGGGATTACCAACGTCTCCTCGCCCCAGACCTACGGCGTCTTGATTGAGAACGGCCCGACGGTGTCCAGGCCTTTCACCTTCACGGCCAAGGGCACCAACGGCCAGAGCATCAGCGCCACCCTTGACTTGCAGGACGGCTCCCACAACCTGGGCACGGTGGCGTTCGGCTTTGTCGTGGGCGGGAACAGCACATCTTTTGCTAATACAAACACCATTTTCCTGCCGGAGAACGCCGTCGCGCCGACGATGGCGACCAATTCGATTCCTCCCGGCTACGGCTATCCCTCCTTGATTGACGTGTCTGGCATCCCTGGGCTTACGACGCTGGCCACGGTCACGCTCTCCAACTTCGGGCATAGTTTCCCCAGGGACGTGGACGTGGTGCTGGAGGCGCCCAACGGCTCCAATTCCATTCTGATGTCCCATGTTGGCGGCAGTGACAGCGTGTCCGCAGTGACCCTGACCTTCGATCAATCGGCCACGGCTTACTTGCCGGACCTCAACATGCTAACCAGTGGAACCTACTTGCCCACGGCGTATTCGCCGGAGATGCCCAGGCTGCCGGCGGTTCTCTCCAGCGTGACTGTGCCGGTTGAGGCGCCGGTATCCCCGTTCCCGTACGGCACCAATCTCTCTACCTTCGTAGGCTCCAGCCCCAACGGCTACTGGTCGCTTTGGGCGATTTGCGATAATACCCTGGACTCCGGCTATATCAGCAACGGGTGGATTCTCAACATCAGCACCGGCGTGCCGGTGGAGAACGATTCCGACCTGCAAGTCACCGTGACTCCGGTGCCCGCCCAAGCCACCACCAGCAATCTGCTGACTTATTACCTGACGGTGACCAACTACGGCCCGTCGGGCGCGACCAACGTCGTCATCACCGACTACCTGCCCGCCGGGGTCGTTTACCTGAGCAACAGTTGCAATTGCGGCACCGTGGCCAACGGCACGCTGACCGTGACCTTGCCCTCACTGGCCGTAGGGGCGGGGACCTCGTTCGACATTGCCGTGATGCCTACGGCTTTGGGCTACATCACCAACGTCGTGACCGCGCTGGCCTTGGAGCCGGACCTCAACTCGAACAATATGGTCACCAACATCAACTCGGTCAGTCCGGCTAGCGCCAACCTGGGCATCAACCTGATCGGAAGTCCCAATCTGGTCCTGGCCGGCGGCGAGGTGATCTTCAGCGTTCAAGTAACCAATGGCGGGCCGTCCGAGGCCGTGGATGTCATCGCCACCTTGCTGCTGCCCGGTTTTGTGCCCGACACCAACGGCATTACTGTTTCGACCGGCACCACCACCAACATGGACGGGACCATTATCTGGACTATAGGCGACTTGCCATTTAGTTCGACCGGGTCGGGGCCGACGTTGACGGTGGCGGCCAAAGCCTTCGTGGGTGGCACTAATCTGTGCGTCGCCTCAGTGAGTTCATCGGTCTATGATCCGCTCAAAGGCAACAACTCCTCCTCGGTCAAGATAGTTGTCGAGCAACCAATGTTGACCATAACAGGGGAGGCGCCGTCCTATCAATTGACATGGAGCGCGCAGGCGACGAACTTCATGTTGCAAGGGGCCACCGCCCTGCCGCCGCAAGGCACGTGGATACCAATCCCTACGCCGCCGGTCATCAACGGACAATACACATACTCCCTGCCCGGAACTGGAGGCTACCAATTCTTCCGCTTGAGTTCCCAACAGCCTTGATGTAAGAGCAACTAAACATGAAACCACCTTCTCATGCTTTGCGCCTGGCGTCGGAGGCCGCGGTGTGCGCGGCTTTGATTCTTCTCCTTGCGCCGAGCGTCCATGCGGCCGGCCAACAAGTCTTGCACGGGCACCTCGTTCCGGCAGCATCGAAATTGACACCCATCGGTCGCCTGGCAGGAACCAACCGATTGAGTCTGGTTATTGGGCTGCCGTTGCGAAATCAGCCAGAGCTCGAGACGCTGCTGAAGCAGATATACGATCCCACGAGCCCAAACTACCGCCATTATCTGACTCCAACGGAATTCGCGCAAAGGTTTGGCCCCACTCCGGCTAACTACAAGGCCGTCGCCGATTTCGCTTCCGCCCATAACTTGAGGGTCACCGCGACCCATCCAAACCGCACCTTAATTGACGTGGAAGGCTCGGCCGCAGACATTGAAAGCGCCTTGCACGTCAAGCTGCTGCGGTATAACCGTCCAACAAAGCCAGGCACGTTTTACGCTCCCGATACCGAGCCGTCCGTGGACTTAAACGTCCGGCTCTTGCATGTGAGCGGGTTGGACGATTATATCAAGCCTTTCCCCAAATCCATTAAGGAACCGCCTCCAAAGGGTGGGGCTGGCGGGAAGCCCAAGGGGGGTTCCGGACCTGGTGGCGCGTTTATTGGCTATGATTACAGAGACGCATACGCACCAGGGGTGACGCTGACGGGGACAGGGCAGAAGGTGGCGATCTTCGAATTGGACGGTTATTATACCAGTGATATTGTCGCCTACGAAGCCCAAGCGGGCTTGCCACAGGTGCCATTACGCAATGTTCTGCTGGATGGGCTGACCGGAGCGCCCTTGAGCTTCGGCGGCGACGGGGAGGTTTCGCTGGACATCGAGAACGTGGCCGCCATGGCGCCGGGCTTGGACGAGATTATCGTCTATGAGGGATCGTCGCCAGACGACGTTCTCAATCGAATTGCGACAGACGACGCCGCCTACCAGATCAGTTGTTCTTGGGGCTGGGAGGTGCCAAATCCAAACGCCCTGGAGGACCAGATCTACATGCAATACGCCACGCAAGGGCAGACCTTTTATGACGCTTCCGGTGACGTCGGGACGACGCTCTCGACCAACATCGTTCCACCTTCGGATGATCCTTACATCACGCAGGTGGGCGGGACGGAATTGACCACGAGTGGACCACTGGGGTCATGGGTGTCGGAGACGACTTGGGATGTGCCCGATGGGCAGGGCGGGAGCACAGGCGGCTACAGTTCCGTTTATCCGATACCTTCCTGGCAGTTGGGCATCAGCATGGTTACCAATGGAGGCTCAACGAGCTTTCGGAATTTTCCCGACGTGGCCTTAACCGCGCAAAATTGCTACGTCATCTACGAGCAAGGTCAAACCGGGCCCTTCAGCGGCACCAGTTGCGCTGCGCCGCTTTGGACGGCGTTCACCGCCCTGATCAATCAACAAGGCGCCATCTACGACCATCCGCCGGTCGGTTTTATCTGTCCCGCGCTCTACGCCTTGGCCAAAGGCCCGCGCTACAATTCCATTTTGCACGACATTACAACGGGTAACAACACCAACGCTATTTATACCAACCAGTTTTTTGCCTGTCCGGGCTACGACCTTTGTACAGGCTGGGGGACTCCGACGGGAAGCAACCTCATTAATGCGCTGGCGCCGCCCGAGAATGTACCTGCCTTGTTTGTGGTGGCAAACCTGATCTCAGGCGGCAACGGCAACGGGATCATCACCTATGATGAGTGCATTAATTTGTCCTTGGTTATCACTAATGAAGGGCTGGCTGCGGCTACTGGCATCCAAGGCTTCCTTTATTCCACCACGCTGGGAGCCATCGTCGGCCAAGCCACGGCGAGCTTTCCTGATTTGTCCCCAGGCGCGAAGGCGGCCTCGACCACACCGTTTACGCTCAGCACGGAGCCGACTTTCGTCTGCGGCACGCCCGTTGATTTGTTCCTGATTTTGAAATACGACCAAGGGGCGCAAACCAACGCCGTTGAGATTCCATCAGGAACGCTCGGGACTCCTGATACTTTTGGCAACTCGACAACCTTCGTGCTGACGCCGGGCAGCTTTAGCGGCATTGTTTCGCCGGTGACAGTTTCGGGTTTGCAGTCGGCAGCGAAGATTACCGTTTCGGTCTATGCGACGGCGCTCTTTGATGAGGGGCTGACCTTACGGTTGACTAGTCCCGATGGCGCCTCGGTCACTTTGGTGCAGGATGGCGGCGGATTGGGCGCCAATTTCGGCTCAGGTTGCTCTCCCGGCTCGTACACAACCTTCGATGACGATGCCACGAACTCGATCGCGGCGGGGACGGCTCCTTTCGTCGGCTCCTTCCAGCCCGACGAGCAACTGTCCAGTCTTCTTCCGGTTTACGGCACCAATCTCAATGGCATCTGGCAGTTGAGCGTAGTGGACGAGGACCCCGGCGACACGGCGACGCTGCAGTGTTGGAGCCTCAACCTCACCCCTTATGTCTGCTCGGATGGCGGCGGACAATGCCCGGGCGCGACCCTTTCCCTGACGATGTCTGCCAGCCCCGACCCGGTCTTGGTCTTTAGCAACTTGGTCTATGACCTGACTGTCTCCAACGCCGGGCCTCAGGCCGCCACCAATGTGGTGATTTCGCAGTCCCTTCCTCCGGGCGTCGGGTTTGTCACCACCACGAATTTCCCAGCGACAGCGACTTACTCGGGCACCAATCTGACTCTTTCCCTCGGCAGCTTGCCTGTTTATGGGTCGGCGGTGGTTTCCGTGGTGACCATTCCCACCATTCCGGGGCTGGCCACCAGCGTGGCATCGGTGGCATCGACCGAAATCAATCCGAACCCGAATAATACCACCGCTTCCGTCTCGACGCTTGTAAACCTGCCGGCGGCGGAGTTGACTGTCAGCATGTCCGCGTTGCCAGCCTCGATTTTGCAAGGTGGCCAGACGACATTTACTATCGTCGTCACCAATAACGGTCCCTATACGGCGACGGGCGTTGTGTTGACCAACCAACTGCCGGCCAATGTGAATTTTATTTCCGCCACCACCAGCCAAGGGTCCATTTCCACCGGCGGCTTGCTGGCTACTTTGGGCACCTTGCCAGTCGGCGCCAACGCGGTGGTCACCGTCACCGTCAGTCCCACTACCACAGGCAACATCACCGACACGGCGCAGGTCGGACTAAGCACTTTGGAGACGGATCCCGTGTCGCAGAACACCACGGCCAGCTTCACGGTCAGCGTCGGCCCCTCGGCGGACTTGGCAGTTTCGGCGTTCGTCACACCCAGCACCGTGGTCGCGGGCAACGATTCCACGTACGTTGCCACAGTGGTCAACCACGGTCCGAGCACCGCCACCGAAGTTGTTTTCAGCCAGACAATCCCCGGCGGGACGGGGCTTAACTCGTCCACGTTCGTCTCCAGCAGCCAGCCAGGCGTCACCGTCACCAACGGCAGCATCACTTGGGACATCGGAACCATGGCCAGTGGCGCCAGCGTGGTTATTACCAACGTGCTCCAGTCGGCCGCGCTTCCGTCCGGCGCGAAGCCGATCGTTCTTTCCTCCACTTTCTCCGTTTTTGGCCAGCCGGGCGCTGCGAACACCAACAACAACGTCGTCACTGTCACCAGTCTGTCGGAAGTTCCCACGATCATGGTTGTCCCCGTCAGCGCCACGCTGGTCTCGCAAAGCGGTTCCTCGCCCAACGGGGCGATCAATCCGGGCGAAACGGTCGAAGTCCAGCTTTACTTGCAGAATACAGGCAATGTTTCGACCACCAACTTGGTGGCCACACTGCAAGCCACCGGCGGCGTGACGCTGCCCAGCGGCTACCAAGTCTATGGCGCTCTGGCTCCGGGAGGCTCGCCGGTCGGGGGGGCCTTTACTTTCACGGCCGACAGCACCAATGGCGGAACAGTTGTGGCCACCTTGTCCTTGCAGGACGGTTCGGCCAGCCTGGGCACGGTTTCCTTTACCTTTTACATGCCGGTGGTCCAAACGTTTTGGAACACCAATCAAATCTACGTTCCTGCGCTGCAATTTGTCCCATACCCGGACGAGGGACCGGGCAGTCCGTATCCTTCAACCATTCAGGTTTCCGGGTTGACCGGCTACGTTTCCAAGGTGACCGTGACAGTCTCCAACTTGTATCACACTTATCCCAACGACATCGGCATGTTGCTAGTCGCGCCGGGCGCCAATGCCGTCTTGATGGACGCGGCGGTCAACTTTTCTGTGCCCGTTAGCGGCGTAACTCTTACATTCGATTCCACCGCGCCGACCGTGCTGCCCAGCGAGGGGAATTTGACTTCCGGCACGTTCGCACCCGCAGATTACAATCCCAACGATGTCTTCACCAACGCGCTCGCTCCTCCTTACAGCACCAGCCTGACCAATCTCAACAACCTTCCTCCCAATGGGGCTTGGTCGTTGTATGCCCACGACGACGCGGTGGGTGATGCCGGTGGCATCAGCAACGGGTGGGCCGTGACCCTCACCTCAATCATTCCCGTCAACCCGACTAACAGCCTGGCTGCAAGCATAGTCGCTTCCTCCCCTCAAGTGGTCCTGGGCGGCTCCCTCACATATTTCCTCAGCGTCCTCAACAATGGCCCTTCCACCGTGAGCGCGTATCTGACCAATGTCCTTCCCGCCGGGCTGTCTTTCGTCTCCGCGGGAGGATCACCGGGCGGTTACACGCAGAACGGGCAAACGATTCTCTACAATCTGGGCAGCTTGAGCCCGGGGACCGGGGTGACGATTAGCAACGTAAACCTGGCGGTCGCCAGCGGCTTGCAGACCAACACTATCACCGCCGGGGTGCCGTTCGGGGTATTCAACATCGAGAATAATTCGGCCGCAGTGATCACCGCTGTGAGCCTGCCCATGGCTGACTTGGCGGCTGGCATCTCCGTCACGCCCAATCCAGCCATCGTGAACAACAATGTGGCCTACACCTTGTCGGTGACCAACCGCGGCCCAAGCAACGCCGTGACGACGGTCGGCACATTCCCGCTGACCGGTCTGCAATTGGTTTCGGTAGCGCCGTCGCAAGGCAGTTTCGTGGTTAACGATAACACGGTGCAATGCTCTCTGGGAGCCGTCCCTCCGGGCAATATTGCCGTCGTGGTCATCACGGCCACGCCGATAAGCGTCGGCACACTGACCAATACTTGGAGCGTCAGCACTGGTTCCTTGGACACCAACTCGGCCAATAATTCCGCCACCGCTGTGGTTCCGGTCACTTACGCGGTGCCGATTATCGTCGCTAACGGCGCCACGTTGCAGGTGCAGGGCGTAACTCCGCCCAACGGCGCCATCAATTCCAATGAAATGGTGACCGTGGCATTCGCGCTTACCAATATTGGAGCGGCGGCTACCACCAATCTTACCGCCACGCTGCAAGCCACCGGCGGTATTACGCCCATCACCGCCAATCAGGTTTACGGCGTCATTCCTGCCGGCGGTTCCGTCACGGAAGCCTACTCCTTCATCGCCAACGGCGCTCCCGGTTCCACCGTGACTGCCACTCTGGCTTTGTTGGATGGGACCAACTCGCTGGGCAATGTTTCCTTCCCGTTCCTGATCCCGCTCACGACAAATTATGCCAATGCCACCGGCATCGTCATCCCGCAGTTCGGTCCAGGCTCGCCGTATCCGTCGGCTATTTTGGTCTCCGGGCTGACCAACCTTCAGGGCGGCAACCTCCTGGTCGGCAAAGTGACCGTTACACTCAATGGCTTCGCCCACACTTTCCCGCACGATGTTAACGTGTTGCTGGCCAGTCCTTCCGGCCAGGAGTTGATCATCATGGGGCACGCCGGCGGACCCTACAGCGTATCCAATCTGACGCTGAGCTTCGACGACGCGGCCACGCAGTCCCTGCCCACCGGCCAACTGGCTTCCGGAACTTATCTGCCGACGGACTATCCGCCGGCGGATCTTTTCCCGGGCCTTCCCCCCGCCTCCGGGACGGATGTCCTGGCTCTTTTCGACGGGACGGATGCGAATGGCTATTGGTCGCTTTACGTCTATGACGACACGGAAGGCAACGCCGGCGTCATCACCGGTGGCTGGAGTCTTGGACTGACGGCGCTGAACACGGTGAACCCGGCCGCGCTCCTGGCCGCCAGCATGATCGAATCGCCGAACCCTGTGTTCGGCGGCAATTACCTCAATTACCAGATCACTGTCGCCAACCTTGGCCCCAACATTGCAGAGAGCGTTGTCATTACCGATACACTTCCGGCCACAGTCACCTTCTCCTCCGCCAGCATTTCCCAGGGCAGCTTCACCAACATGGGGGACACGGTGATCTTCAGCCTTGGCTCCATGAGCAACGGCGTCACTGCCACCGCGACCATCCGCGTCGTCGCCGGAGCTGCCGGCACGATCGTCAACACCGCCACCGTGAGCACCGCCAGCACCGATCTTTACCTGGCGGAAAGCACCGCGGAAAACAGCACGACCGTGGCGACGCCACCCTCCGCCTATCTGGAGGCCACCAATCTTGCCGGCGGCATTTTGCAGTTGACATTGTTGGGGCAGGAGGGTCAGAATTACGCCGTCCAGACTTCTTCCAACCTGCTGTCCTGGACTTCGGTTTTCACCAATACCGCCTCGCTCACAAACGGTGCGTTTATCTTTACCGATACGCGCAGCAACGCCCCGCTGCGGTTCTACCGCGCCATTCGCATTCCACAGTGAAGCTCTTTGGCATTACCGGCGGGCCCGGCATGGGAAAATCAACTGCCGGCCAATTGCTCCGGCAGCGCGGCGTGGAAGTGGCGGACACAGACCAGATAGCGCGCCATTTGACTGAGCCTGGCCAGCCCGCCTTGCAGGAAATTGTGCAACGATTCGGCCCGCTGGTCTTGACCGAGGACGGACAATTGAATCGCGCTGAATTAGCGCGGTTGGTTTTTGCCGATGCGGGTGCGCGCGCCGACTTGGAAGCCATTCTTCATCCGCGCATCCGCGCCACTTGGGAAGCCGAGGCGCAAGGCTGGCGCGCCGCGGGGCGAGGAATTGGGGCGGTCCTCATTCCCCTGCTTTTTGAGACCGGGGCTGCGCCGCGTTTCGACGCGGTGATCTGCGTCGTCTGTTCCGAGGCTTCGCAGTGGCAGCGCCTGCGCCAACGCGGTTGGACCGACGGCCAAATTGGCCAGCGTCTGGCGGCCCAATGGCCGGTGGAAAGAAAAACCGCGCGCGCGGATTTCGTGGTGTGGACCGACACAAACCTGGAAACCCACGCCGCGCAACTGGAGCGCGTGGTCCTGCAGCGGCCGCTCACTTCATCAGCAGCATCTGGCGCGCCTGTTTGATGGAGCGGTTCAATTGCCGCTGGTAATGGGCCGGCAGGCCGGTGTACTTCCGCGGCAGGATGCGGCCTTGATCGGTCACAAACTGCTTGAGCAAGGTGACGTTCTTGAAGTCCAGCGCCTCGAATGTGAAGTCAATCTTGGGCTTGGGCCGCGGCGTGCGGACCTCCATGGCCGAACCTTTGCCGCGTCCCGCGCGGCCGGCCGGTTTTTCCGGGTGTGTCTTGCGTGGCATAAGAATTATTTGATTTCACGATGAACCGTGCGGCGGCGCAAAGCGGGGTTGTACTTCCGCAGTTCCAGCTTTTCGGTCTTGGTCTTCTTGTTCCGCGTCGTGGTGTAGCGGGAGGGCGATTTGCCTTCCTTGCGCGCTTCCGTGCATTCGATGGTGATGATCTCGCGCGCCATGTTATTCCTTCTCCTTGGCGGGCTTTTCCTCGGCCTCATCCTCTTCGTCCACGTCCACCCCGCCGGTGGTATCGACGCTGCCCAACTGGCCCAAACGCCGCTGGCGCAAGGCCCCGTCCCGTTCCAACTGGCTTTGCGCCTCAACGGTAAAGCGCGTCCAGGGGATGACTTCCAGCCGCATGGGCGGAATCGGTTTGCCCGTCAGTTCGCAGATGCCGTAAGTGCCTTTTTCAATTCGCTTCAGCGCCTCCTCGATTTCATAAATGGCGTCCTGATCGGAGGAGAGCAGGCTCAAGGCGAAGTCCCGGTCGAAATTGTCGGTGCCGGAGTCGGCCATGTGCAGGCTGTAATTGGTCATTTCCTCGGCGGATTCCTTGGCCAGGCCGCTCATCTGGTGGACCAACCGTTCCCGCAACTCCAGCAGATGGTGGTAATACTTGGCCCACTGCGGCTTTATTTTGGGCTTGCCGTTGCCGCTGGTCGGCGTGTCGTCGCGACCCAGAATGGATGCGGAGGTGGCAGGCCCGGCCTTCTTGGCCCGAGCCGGCGATGCACTTTGCTTTTTCATGGTCTCGTCACTTTTATTCACAAATTGTTTTAATCGGCGCCATCCCAACGTATGGACAGCGCTCAAAATCTCCCGATTTTCGGGGTGGGTGACTGTACCAAAGAAATGAAAATGTGCAACTTTTACTTCGCATTATTTTCAGCCCTTTTCAATCGAGGCGTAGGCGTTGTGGTTGTGGATGCTTTCGAAGTTCTCGGCCTCGACTTTGTACCAGGTCACATCCGGGTGGGCATTGAGCTTGAGGGCCACGTTGCGCACCAAGTCCTCCACAAAAACCGGGTTCTCATAAGCCCGCTCCGTCACCGCTTTTTCGTCCTGCCGTTTCAACAACGAATACAATTCCGAACTGGCCGAGCTTTCCACCAGCGCGATCACATCCTCGATCCAGATCGCCTTGCGCGAGCGCACCTGCACCGTGACCAGCCCCCGCTGGTTGTGCGCGCCGTGCCGGCTGATGGCCTTGGAGCACGGGCACAGCGTCGTCACCGCCGCCTTGACCGTCAATACGAAATCGATCTCCGTGCCGGCGGCCGTGGCGTCGAATCGCGCCGTGTAATCCATCACGCTCTCCATGCCGGAGACCGGCGCCTTCTTCACCAGGAAAAACGGAAACTCCATCTCCAGGTGCGCCACGGCCGATTTCAACTTGGCCTGCATGGCGTGGAGGATGTCGGGGATGTTCTCCACGTGGACGATGTGCCCGTGCGAATTGAGCACCTCTATGAACCGGCTCATGTGGGTGCCCTTGAATTCATGGGGCAGATCGACGAACAGGCCGATGGTGGCGATGGTGTTTTGCAACGTCCGTTCCTTGTCGCGGATTTGAATGGGGAAACGCAAACCGCGCACCCCGACCTTGTCGATCCGCAATTTGCGGTAGTCGGGTTCGCTCTGTTTGTCATGCATCACGCCGGGCTTCAGACTGCTCTTGGGCGGACAGATATTCATGGTCACGGGTCTCTCGTGCATCATTCCAATATAACCGAGTTTTGGAAAATTGGGAATTGATTATTCGGCCCAGGCTGGTCAAAAATCGAAGCGGAAATTGATGACCAAGCCTTCTTTGCTTGTCCTGGCCGCCGGCATGGGCAGCCGCTACGGCGGCCTTAAACAAATTGACCCGGTTGGCCCCGCCGGCCAAACCATCATCGATTACTCGATCTACGACGCCCTGCGCGCCGGCTTCGCCAAGCTCGTTTTCGTCATCCGCCGCGACCTGGAACATCAATTCCGCGAGTTGGTCGGACAGCGCTTCGAGCGGCGCCTGCCGGTGCATTACGTTTATCAGGAATTGGACGATCTACCGCCCGGATTTTCCCTCCCTCCCAACCGCAACAAACCGTGGGGCACCGCTCACGCCCTGCTGGCGGGCCAAAGCGCCATCCAGGAACCCTTCGTCGCCATCAATGCCGACGATTTCTACGGCGCGCAATCCTTCCGCCTGCTGGCCGGGCATCTGTCCACCGGCGCCGCGGACTACGCGATGGCCGCTTTTACTTTGCGCCAGACACTCTCCGAATTCGGCAGCGTCGCCCGCGGGGTGTGCGAGGTCGGCCCCGGCGGCGGTTTGAAATCCATCGTGGAACTGACTCGCATCGAACGCGACGGCGACGGGGCGAAGAACACCGACGCCGCCGGTCGCGTCACGAGGTTGACCGGCGACGAGGCTGTTTCGCTGAATTTCTGGGGTTTCACGCCGGCGGTTTTTCCGGCCTTGCGGGCGCAGTTCGCGGCGTTTTTGGAACGGAACGGGCAGGATGAAAAGGCCGAGTTCTACATTCCGAGCGTCGTCAACGCGCTGGTGGTATCCGGCCAAGCGCGGGTGCGGGTGCTGCGCACCGGCGCTCCCTGGTTTGGCGTCACCTACCGCGAAGACCGCCCGCGCGTGGCCGAGAGCATCCGCCAACTCGTCGCCCTCGGCGAGTACCCGGAGCGCCTGTGGGGGTGAAGTGTTCAGCCGACAGCGCCGGTTCCAAACATTTGGAGTGAATCCTCCTTGACGGTAGGGTGAGACTCCGTCGAACCCTAGCCTCCGCCTTCTTTTCCCAAAATGAGCATGAAAGTCTCATCCCAAATGATCCTACAAACGCCGATATCCGTCAAGTGGTGGAGTGCCGAAAGACAAAGCCCATTTCGAGGATTCTGGCGATCGTTTGGAAACAGGCCCCACGGTTTAATGTGGCTCGCCACGAGCAAACGCGAAACGTTGATGCCGCTTATGCAGCAGCGCACGTCGTAAGCCGTCAGCACGGCTTGCCGAAAGAATTGCTGGCCTCGGCGGACTTTGACCGTCCATCGGGATTCTGTCGGCCCACTCGGTGCAACAAGCCGCATCTTGTCGCGCCCGAGAAAATCCACTTCTTTGCTCTCGTCATGAGTAAACAAGTCGTGCAGGAACTGCTCACTCTCTGCGCCGAGGGCGCTGAGGTTCGCGTGGAATTCATCCCACATTGCTTTATCCTGCTTCGTCGCGCCGGGAAACCCGCGAATCCCGCGCGCCCGTTGGACAGGATCAAGCGAGGCGAAATTGCAAAGCTTCATCGCCAGACTGTTCGGCGTTCGGCCCCATCCTCGCCGCCGTGTCCATGATGATGGGGTTGCCTTTGTGGAGTTTCCCGAACGGCAATTTGCAATAGAGATTCAGCGCGATAAGAAAATGTTCGCGCGTCCAATTTACTGCCGGTGCCTTCGCCATGCGCCGCAGCTTGCCAAAATCCGACAACATTGCGAAGCGCGAAAGTTCTTGCCTAAAGCCATGTTCCTGGCCAGGTGTCTATGCCGAATTATGATGACTGAAACTGAATCGGCTATTGTTTCCTCCAACCCCGCCGCCGTCTTCGCGTGCGCTGTGTCGCTCTGGCAGGCCAGCTGAAGCGCGCCGACCAAGAAAGCTGATGCTCAGCGAGTGCTACAACGGTATGGACCTGTTCATGCGAGAGGTCATGCGCGTCGCCAATCAATTTTTGCCACCCACCGTGTGAATAAACCAAGCCCTCTGCAACATCCCAACTTTGCTCCGCCATCCTCCAACGGGGATTTCCTCATAATTAAGAATGGCACCGGCCCTGCTCTGAATGAGCCGCAGCGTCGGTGATCCCTTTAGATCGGACACTCTAAGCTGTTGATTACATGGTGTTTGCGTAGTGAACAGGCGATTTTATCGAATTCTATTGGGATTGTGGTTGTGGCTGGCTCTTTGCGTCCAGGTGAAGGCTCAGCTTTCCATTCTCCAAGGCCCCCTCAACGCGTTGGATGTACTGTTGGGCGGCACCGTTTCCCTTAGTGTCATCACCACCAATGCCGCCTCAACCAATCTCCAATTTCAATGGCTCAGAAACGGCGTCAGAATCCCTGGCGCCACCAACGACTCCCTGGCCATCGATGACATCCAAGCCGTTGATTGCGGCGCTTTCAGCGTTCTGGTCAGCGATGGTGTCGGCGTGGCCGTCAGCGAGCCGGCTGATGTGACCGTCAGCGGCATCAACATCTTGCAGGGCATAGATCTCTTGATCGACGCGCTGGATTTGATCAACACCAATGGCGTCATCCGCAGCTACAACACCAACGCCGTTAAACAGCCCGGCACGCCTGAGATTATCCCGGGCGACCCCGGCGGCAGCGAGATTTGGTTTCAATGGACGGTGCCGTTGTTGCAGAGCAGTGGCAACGTCACCTTTAGCACGTTGGGGAGCGATTTCGACACCACCATGGGCGTCTACATCGGCTCGGCTCCCAGCAACCTCGTGCAGGTGCCCACAGCCATCAACGATGACGACTCCGCCGGCTACCTGGCCAGCCAGGTCAGCTTCTACGCAGTCAAAGGCACGACGTATCTGATCGCCGTGGACGGCTTCTTCGGCGCGCAGGGCAACGTGGTGTTGAACTGGACTTTGAACCCCGGCTCCACCACGCTTCCCAACGCTGTCCCCACGCCCCAAACCGTAACGGCATCCAACGGCGCCACCGTCACTTTGAACAGCCCCTGGCCGCAGCATAATTGCGATTGGCTCCTCAACGGCCAGGTGGTCGTCACCAACACCAACGCCCTGACCATAACCAATCTGGGCGATGCCACCGTCGGCTCCTACGCCGGGCGCCTGACCACCTCCAGCGGCTTGGTCATGTTGGCGGAACCGACGGAGGTGCAAATCAACACCCTGCAAGACGGCAGCACATCCTCCAATTCCGCCGCGTGGGTTAAATTCCTTAACTCGGCCGGTTCCCCCTTTATTCCGTCAGTCTCCTCGCAAGCGCTGGTCCGCAAGCTCGATGGCGGCGGGGACACCGGCGGCTACTGCTGCGCGCAAACATTCAGCACGGTGGACAACCCGGACGAGCCTGGCGAACCGGTCATTTGCGAGCAAAACAGCGGCCATCCGGGCTGGTACACTTACGTCACACCCTCCTCCGGCTCGCTTTTGATTCACACCGAAGGCAGCACTTTCAACACGGTCCTCGGCGCCTTCATCGGTCCGGGCGACAGCTTCAGCACCCTGACCAACGTCGGCTGCGGCGAAACCACAAATTATCAACTCACCGGCCAGCCTTCCATTTATATCCCCAACGTGCCGGCGGGCCAGACCAATTACATCGTGGTCGAGGGCGAAAACGGCGCCATGGGCACCGTGCATTTGAACATCTTCCTCGGCAATCCGGTTTCGATTTCCTCCCCGCCGCAAAACCAGGGCGCCGTCCTCGGCAGCAACGTCACCTTGACAGTCAGCGCAGGCGGCGCCACGCCTCTGAGCTACTTCTGGCAATTCGACGGGACCAATATTGCCGGCGCGACCAACAGCACGCTGAGCATCTCCAACCTGCAATCTTCCGCTCTCGGCCCCTACACGGTGGTGGTCAGCAATTTGGTTTCGGAGGAATCGGCGCAAGCCATCGTTTCGCTGGTTTACATGCCGGATATCACCAACCAACCCGCCAGCCAGTCCGTCACCGTTGGCTCCAGCATCACCTTCACCTGCGCCGCCACAGGCGACGCGCCGTTGAGTTACCAATGGCAGATCGGTTCCGTGATCTTCCCCGCCTCCACCGACACCTGCCTGACTCTGACCAACGTGCAAACGACCGACGCCGGAAGCTATATTTGCGTTGTGTCCAACGCCGCCGG
>PLIU01000505.1 GCA_003140095.1 Verrucomicrobiales bacterium
CCCGGCAGGTTTGATTTGGTTTGATTCGACTTGATCCGGCTCGATGCTCGCAAGGCCAGGGAAATAGCCCCGATAAGCCCGATAAGCCGCGAAAGTCGCACAACCGCAACGCCTTCTCGCGTAGCCGCCGACAGTAAGGAGACGGAGGGGACCAGCCAGCAGGTTTGATCCGGTTTGATTTGGTTTGATCCGATTTGACCGGGTTTGACCAAGCCTGACGGTGCCGTGCAGCACCTGAAGTGGTCTCGCCGCTTCTTCCTTCATAATTCATCCTTGTCCTGGCCATGGGCGCAGCCAGACGCTCCTCCAAACCCAATCTCCTCTTCCAGATCGCTCAACATCCCCGTTACCCTCTTTTTATACTTTTCATCGCAATATTATCCTACGAATCCCCAATTCCGCAAGTGTCGCCGCACCTTGTGGTTTTCGTAGGGCGAGACAGCCCGCGAAGCGGGCCGCTCTTAATTTGTTCTGACTGCTCGCAAAGGGGCCTGTCCGCCGACTTGTCCGCCAAGTCGTCCGCCGAAGCCTTGGCGGAGGCGGAAGCGCCTTGCGCGACGGCGGAAGACGCTGATTGGAATCGGAGCCGTCGCCGGATTGGTGTGGCTTTGTTCTTATCTTGAGGATGTGCTCACCCGTGTCCCGGTTGACCAGGCATACGTTGAAAAACTGAACTCAGCCAAACACTGGCTATCTGAAGCTCCTGCTCTAACAAAGTCACTAAAGATAGCAAAAGTCAATTTTCGGTTGGGCCTGTTGCATCTGTTGCATGCCATCGGCATGGAATTCCGTGACTTGGAGGGACCCGTTTCGGGCAATCCAGAGCGGGTCTTTTTAGCTCTGGCGCAGTTCCGCTACGGCGAGATCATTTCGTTCGATTCATGGACTAACTTCCCGGTCAAGCTTAATGCGCCAGACTTTTCATCCAAGGTGCGTGGAAATTCTACACATTTCACAATTCTCGTTTTTCGTTCAGGATGTCGGCCATACCGTCCAGACATCAAGCAGTCAGCGCCATGCTCGACGCCATTCGGGCATCCGGTGGATGTCTATATGTCCAAGGAGATCATCTGCCACGACCATACTCCATTGGAGCATGATGTTAACCGGGGAAGAGGACTGGAAAAGGGACTGGGATGGCGACGTTGCCGGTCAGATTGACTCACCAGACGTACGACACGCCGCCGTAGAACGAGCGCGGATCGCCGGGATGGAACACTTGGGAACCTTCTGACGATGCGGCGGCAATGGGATCCACCGACGCCGCATAACGTTGGTCCAGCAAATTATGCAAGTCCACGAAAACCGATAACTTCTTCCACAATCGTGCGCCCGCGCGAAATCCCAGCAGCGCATAGGCTGGAGCGTAAAGCGTATTGGCGTTGTCCACTGGAAACCGCGTCATGATCCAGTGCAAATTCGGCCCGGCGTAAAATCCATTGGGGGCCTCGTACATCAACTGGAATTGATAATCATGGATCGGCACACCAGCGACGCGGTTGTTGCCGAAGTCAGGGTCATCGTTGAACTTCATGTCGGTCAGCGTGTAGTTTTGCCGCAGTATCAATCGATCGGCCGCATGTTGCTTGCTTTCTTTTACAATGATGCCGTTGAACAGCCGTGTTTCCAGTCCGGCTTCTATACCTTGAGTCGTCGCGTGCGGAATATTCAATCCTCCTAGATCCAAGTCGGTGGCCGGATTGTAAATATCCACCAACTCATTCCGCACCCAGCTATGGTAAAGGGCCAGTTCCCATTCGAAGCGATCGCTCTCGCCGCGCGTTCCCAATTCAACCGTCCAGGACGTTTGCGGTTCCAATAGGGTCATTATCTGGCTGGTGTTGGGTCCGGTATCAAAAGTGACCATGTCGTCAAATGATGGCGGTTGTTCCGCGCGGCTGACATTGGCGAAAACCTGGCTCTTGTCATTAACATCATAGATTAAGCCGGCTTTAGGATTGATGCCACGGTAGATTATGTTGCGCGACTGGTCGCCGTCCACCGAGGTCAGGAATAAGTCCGAAAAATGGCGCTGGGCATAAATGCCCTGCACACCTAAAAGGAAGGAAAATTTCTCTGTCAAATAATGTTGGATTTGCCCGTAGAGCACGGCATTGAGCGACCATTGGCTGTCGGCCCCGGTCAAGCCGCCTTTGCCGCCGTTCAGGTTCTGGTAATAAGCGTCTTCCTCATCCTCGGCGGTTGGATTGAAGCCCAGCGTCACGACATTTTCGCCGCCCAGCCACTCGCCGCGGGTGGTGGAATTAAACAAGCCCCCAAAATTGTCCGAATAAAACGCGTTGATGCCGGAGAGCGTGTTGCTGGGAATGTAAATGTTGGGTTCGTAAGTCTCGCGATGCCACCAATAAACGCCGGCGGACGCCTCTTCCGGCCCAGATTTGTAGCTTAACTTATCCGCCAAGCGGATGTAATACCAATCCTTCCGCCAATCTTCCGGGATCGCCAGAGGATCGGTTTGTTTCGGGTCTTGTTCCAACTGTTGCAAGGTAAGCGCGCCGGGGATTTTGCGGTCGGTCTGGTCCAGGACGAGGTAGGCGCGATTTTCAAGAGTGTCGCTGAACTTGTATCCTACGTCGCTAAACAGCAACTCCGTGCTTTCCTCGCTGTGCTCGCGCCAGCCGCTGCGATATCGCACCGAGGCAGAAACGTAGTAATCCCACGGCCCCTGCACGCCGCCCGTGCTGATTTGATCGCGTGTAAATCCGAAACTCCCGCCTTCGGCCCTGATGGCAAGCGGGGCGGCGTCGTATCCAGTGAATGGGACAAAATTCACCGCTCCTCCCAAACCCAATCCGCCATATTGCAGGGCATTGGCGCCGCGATACACCTCCGCATACTTGAAGGTAGTGACATCAAAATCCTCCAGAATGATTTCCCCATCCCCTTGATTAAGAGTTAAACCATCAATCAAATACTGCACGCCCGCCGGCTCATCCTCCGAAAAAACGCCCGAGCCACGAATAAACACCTTGCTAATTTCCACATTGTTTTCAGAAAGCATGACTAAGCCGGGCGCGTTTTGGAACAAATCGTCAATGCTCGAGGCGCGCCCCTGATACAACGAGCCAATGCCTTGGATGGTGAAGCCGCCGGGGACTTCCTTCTTTTTGCGGGCTGCCTCACTGATGGGCGGCGACGTCAGCGAACCGCCGTTGGTGGTGCCCGTGACCGTGACCGAGGGCAAGGGAATCGGGGGCACAGTGCCGGGCGCCCGCACACCGGACGAGCCAGGGGGCGCAGTGGTTTGTCGCGCGCACAAGGACAGGACGGACATCGTTAGCACAACAATGGTGCTGGAGCAGCGTTTCATGCGGCAGGAAAAGCACTTTGCGGGCCAGGCCGGTTTCAGCGATGCAACCATCAGATAGACAGTTGTTTACACAATTAAAGGATGAATCCAGCATGGCTGGAATGGAATAGATCTTGCTCGCTCAGCGGTCGGTTATGTATAAAAAGTATCCGTGCATGACCGTCATTGGATTCGTGTTGTCGGGCCGCTTTTGCTCTTCGCGGCGGTCGGAACGGTTGGAATGGTCGTTTTGCTCAATGCGGCCTTCCAACGCCTCTCGCACTCCGAATTTGTGGCCCTGGCCGAGTCCAATGCCGATTATATCCGCGACAACATCGAAGCTGGAAATGAAAAATGGCTTTCCGCCAAGGACAACGCCGATTTTATGCGCCACGCCCATTTTGTGCAAAGCGACTTTCTGGCGGGCCATCTTAATCAGTTGCGCGGCGTGGACGTGCAATTCCAACGCGTGGCAGCGCCGGACCCTCACCACGAAGCCGTGACCGTCCCCATCAATTCCGAAGCGGAACTGACCTTGATTCGCGAACGCCCGCGCTGGCGCGATGTATTGCTCCAACCAATCTCGCTAGGCGCCCTGACGGCCTTTTGGGCGCTCTGGCTTGTCTTGGCTTGGTCGGTAACGCTTCCCTATCTGGACGCCCAACGCTTCGGATTGCTCGGCTCCATCGCGGCTTCCCTGGCGCACGAAATTCGCAATCCCATTGCCGCCATTCGGCTGCACGGTCAATTATTGGAACCAACCGAGCCCGTTAGCGCGGGATTGATCGTCTATGAAGCCGCCAGAATCGAGGATATGCTCAATCAATGGATGTTTCTGGCCCGGCCTGAGCCGCCGCGGAAAACGGAAATAACCCTGGCGGAATTGATTGGGAAGACCGTGCGAGTGCTCCAGCCCGCCGCGGATCACGCGAATGTCCAAGTTGCCGTAACTGCCTCGCCCTGTCGGCGCGTCCAGGCGGACACTCACCGCCTCGGCCAGGTTTTTCACAACATCATCCTCAATGCCATCCAAGCCATGCCCGAAGGCGGAACACTCTCCATCACCGTTTCCGAGAAGGACATTCGTTTTGCCGATAACGGCCCCGGTTTTTCGCCGACGGCGCTTCGACGCGCGGCCAATACGCTGTATTCGGAAAAGGAAGGCGGCATGGGACTCGGCCTTAACGTGGCGCGGAAGATTGTGCGCGCCCACGATGGACACCTGGTCATCGGCAACCGAACGGAAGGAGGCGCGGTCGTGCGCGTCATTCTATGACGAATCACAAGATATTGATTATCGAGGACGAGGCCGCGCTGGCCAAGGCGCTGGCCACAGTTTGCGAACGCCTCGGTGCCGAGGCCACGCTGTGCGCCTCCGGCCAACGCGGCTTGCAAAGGTTGGCGAAGGGAGATTTCTCGCTGGTCATTTTGGACCTGGGCCTGCCGGACATCACGGGATGGGAGGTGCTGGAGACGGTCAATCAATCCATGGCGGGCCCGCCGGTGCTCATCATCACTGCGCGCGGCACGCTGGATAACGCGGTCACCGCTCGTCAACTCGGCGCCGCCGCTTATCTGGTTAAACCGCTTGACCTGCGCGAGTTGGAAAGGACGATACTGGACCTTCTGGCCGAAGCCGCGCCCGCCGGTTCCGCCACACCGCCCAATACGGAGGTTGGCGCCTTGCTCGGCGGAGCCAGCCCGGAGATGCAGCGCGTTTTCGTGGCCATCGCCCGTGCGGCCACGACCGATGCTCCCGCCCTGCTGACGGGGCCGACCGGCACCGGAAAAACGCTGGCCGCGCAAGTGATCCACGCCAACAGCCGCCGTCGTGACGGTCCGTTCGTTACCTTGCTCTGTGGAGCGCTGCCGGAACAGCTCTTGGAAAGCGAACTCTTCGGGCATGAGAAAAACGCCTTTACCGGCGCGGGCGCCATGCGTCCCGGCCATTTGGAACGCGCGGTCGGCGGCACCTTGTTCCTGGACGAAATTGGGGATATTCCGCAGGCTATTCAAGCCAAGCTCCTGCGCTTCGTCGAAGAAAAGACCTTCAACCGCGTGGGCGGCCGCGAAGATCTGCGCGTGGACCTGCGCCTGATCACCGCCACGCATCGTTGCCTGCGCGATGAGGTCCAGGCAGGCCGATTCCGCGAGGATCTTTATTACCGGTTGCATGTGTTGGAAGTCGAATTGCCACCCCTGGCCAAACGCTGCGAAGACATCCCGGCTTTGAGCGCGTTTTTTCTAAGCCGGCTTTCGGCGGGCCGCGAGTTGGCGCTTGGCTCGGACACCAGCCGCTTGCTTGTCAATTATAACTGGCCCGGCAATGTACGGGAATTGCGCAACGCCCTCGAACACGCCGTCGCCGTCTGTTCCGGCAAAATCATCCAGCCACATCACTTGCCGAGGGCCGTATGCTTCCCCTCTGGACCGCCCGCCAAGGCCGATCTTGACGGAGCTTTGCAGCGCTGGGTCGCGGCCAAGGTTCAGTCGGGAGCGTCCTACAAACAACTCTATGGAGAAGTGGAATCGATTCTGCTCAAACATTTGATGCAACACTTCGATCAGAAACCGACTGTCCTGGCCAGGGTTCTCAAAATGAACCGCGCCACACTCCTCAAAAGACGGCGGCACCTGGGGCTGGAACAGGGATAACAAACCCCATATTCTTGGCTTGATGTTTTCCACCCCATAACATACAATTGTAGTGTGACTGAAGTATTTCAATGCCGCATTGATAAAAAGTTGGTGGCGAGGGCCAGGGAAGTCGCCAAAGATATTGGCACTACGCCTGGCGAAGTGGTGCGATTAATGTTTGCACAGATGGTCAAAAGAAGGGCCATTCCGTTCCCGTTAACTGCGGACAGCCCGGAAGACGAAGTTTTAGGTCCTGTCAAACGCAGAGTGGCTATGTGGGACGAGTTATGATCCCCCAAATTGGGGAAACTTGGTTTGTTGATCTTGGTTTGGCTGCCAAGCCGCGATGGGGTTTTGTCGTTGGCGCAGCCCCAAATGGAAGGCTTGCCTTGGCCTCGATGCTAGCGATCACGACGCAATATGATGGCACACCTACGAAATGGCGCTGCCCCGGGTTCCTTGGTTGCGTGAGCAAAGATACGTAAATGCCCAGAGCCTCCAACCTGTCAAATTTTCAGAGTTAACCCGAAAGGCTCCTGGCCAGTTTGATGCTTCAGTTTTGGAAGGCGCTCGCCAATTAATCAGACGTTGGCTCCAGTTGACTACAGCTAAATAGACTTGCAGTCACGTTGCCCCGCCTCCAGAGCAAACCGGGTTGCGTTCAACAGTAGCTGGTTCAACGTCATCAACTGGGATTTCGTCTCTCAGAGATTTCAGAGCAGGGGAGGCTGAGAACGCCCGTCTTATATCGCTCTCCGGACCCATCTCAATTTAGCCGGCGCGCAGCGAGGGTTTGCCCGCCGCTCCTCGGTTCCCGGCCGCAGCACGCCGGAGACTTCCTCATAGATCCCTTCGCGCAGGCCCGCTGCAAACGATTTCTTGACACGCCGGTCCTCGCCCGAATGAAAGGTCAGCACCGCCGCGCGCCCGCTCGGATTCAAGCAGGCCGGCAGATGGCGCAATAGAGTTTCCAGCGCCGAGAACTCATCGTTCACCTCAATACGCAACGACTGAAAAACCCGGCGGATGGAATCGGCGCCATCCTCCTTGTTCAAACGCGGCAGGGCGGCCCTTACCGCCGTCGCCAGCGCCGTTGTGGTGGCGAAAAGTTTCCCGGCCAGGGCGGGAGCAAGCACGGCGGCGTAAGGTTCGTCCGCGTTTTCCGCCAGCAATTTTTGCAACGCCTCCACTCGGATGCTCTGCAATAGAACCGACGCCGGCTGCCCGCGGTGCGGATTCATCCGCATGTCCAGCGGCCCTTCATTCTTGACCGAAAATCCCCGGCCCGGATCATCCAGTTGCATGGACGAGACGCCCAGGTCCGCCAGAAGGAGGTCAGCGCCTTTGATTTCCGCTGCCCAAAGCGCCTGCGGCAGACCGGCGAAATTTGTGCGGCGCGCGGTGAAGACATCCGCGCCGAATCCCAGGCCGCGCAGCCTCGCTTCGGCTTTGGGCAACTCGATCGGATCGGTGTCCAGTCCCAGCAGCCGGCCGCCGGGTTGGATGCGGGCCAGCAGTTCTTGCGCATGTCCGGCGAACCCCAGGGTGCAGTCCACCGCCACCTCACCCGGCCGGGGGGCGAGAGCCTCCAAAATCTCCGCCACCATGACCGGCCGGTGCATCCCCGCCGGAGTTTTGCCCGAAGCCAGCACTTTGGCCACTGTTTGCGCGTAACGTCCGGGCTGCTGTTCCTTGTATTTCTCTTCGAAACGGCGCGGGTGTTTCCCGGCATAACGCACGCGCCTTTTATGCGGTATCGGCGGCGCAGGGGCGGCGGTCTCGTCGGTTGCCATTTCGCCAGCGTCGCAATTCGCAGAGCAAAATTCAAGAATGTTATTGGCCGTGGTCGCATGGCTGTTCTCATAGCCGCAATGTTGCGGATTAGTCGCCATAAAGTCGTTGACTCGTCACAAAGGTCGAATATAACTACTGTCATGAATTCAGGGCAGCGCAGAGCTCTCACGGTTTGCTCGAGCCCTTCACTTGGGCGTTCGGGAGCCGGATTCACTCTCATCGAACTGCTGGTCGTCATCGCGATCATCGCGATTTTGGCCTCCTTGCTTCTGCCCGCCCTCGCGCAGGCCAAGGCCAGCGCCAATCAGACCCAATGCCTGAGCAATCAGAAGCAACTCGCCGTCGCGGTGAATGTCTATAGCGCCGACAATGGAGACTGGCTGCCGCCGATGCAGGTGGAAATGCCGGACATCGATGCCCGGCCAAGCTGGCGGACCTTCCTCTTCGCCGACGTGGGCAAGGTTGCGAAGGTCTATGACTGCCCGACGGAGCTGAACGACGTCTATGCGCTGGGCAATCGAGTGGCGCCGCTGCCTCCAGACCCGGCCGTGATCGGGCTTCAAGTCGCAGGCGAGAATGAGTTGTGCAGTGGCATTGGCGCGGTCGATGTCCATTGGGAAGATAATGGCGCGCCCCCGCCCTTCGGACGCCCGGTCCCGGACGAGAACAATGTTTGCCGCTGGTCCCAAATCCAGAGTGCGGCCAACGTCATCTTTTTCGGCGACGGCAACAGCGACTTCGACGAGCTTTGGCCGAATGATCGCTGGTGGATCTGGAAGGAGCTTGGCGACGCCAACACCATGGGCTTCAACCGCGCGGCGGAAAACGACCCCGGCGCTTTCCGCCACGACCGAAAATCCAATTACGCGTTTGGCGATGCCCACGCCGCACTCCTCGACCCGGGCGGGATTCCTTGCAACCAGCACAGTTGCTGGTGGTCAGTGAAATGGCCCTGTCCGGGACATTAAAGGAGCCTGCGCGCGTGTTGCGACATTCATGAAGGAAACTCTCCCCGTCGATGAAAAAATCCTCGCGTGTCCAAGTCGTTCTGGCGTTGGTTCTGCTGGCGGCCTCCGTGTTCTTCTTCATCAAACTCAGTCCGGCGCGCGAGAGCCAGCATGGCGACGCCTATTTCTATGACTTGGAGGAACAAAAACTCTTCGTTGCCCCCAGAGGTTCCATCCCGCCCATCAACGGCATCAAAGGCGTAGCGATGACCGCCGTGCGCGCGATCGTCATTGCCACCAATGGAAATCCCGCCGACAAAAAGCACCTCCAGATTGCCTACCTGGAAAAGTATTCCCCGGACATCAAACAACTCTTCGAAGAGGTCCGGCAGGCGCGGGCGGCGGGCCGCTCCGAGGAAGGGCGCATCGACCGCCGACAGGTCCATTCCAACACATGGGTGCGGCGTTTGCATGATTCGGAGTGGCAGTCGCTGGACACGGCCGAGGGCAAGAATATTGCCAGCGAGTGGAATAGACCCGGCCCGGATGGCCGCGCGCCGGTTGTTTGCTCACCCTGAAAACCATGCATCCGAAACTTCCACCGCAGCTTATTATGAAGACGAAATTTTTCTTTCCGGCTTCGCGGTTGCGGGCGGGTTTTACGCTTATTGAATTGCTGGTGGTCATCGCAGTCATCGCCATCCTGGCGTCGCTGCTGCTGCCGGCCCTGAGCCACGCCAAGGAGCAGGCCAAGAGCACGCAGTGCATCAGTAATCTGCACCAGATCTGTCTGGCCATGCTGTCCTACTCGAATGACAACAAGGACACCTTTTATTGCGATGAAAATGGCGTGATGGAAAACGGAGGCCAATGGACCGCCAATCCGAACTCAAGCGTCATCCTGGCAGCGGACGACGATAGCGCCTATTGGGCGCTCGGGTTCTATGCCTACTTTGCGCGCGACCAGCCATTATTCCATTGTCCGGATGGCCTGGTGGTGGACCAATGGCGTGACGCCGGACTCTTTTATCCGTACTCTTTCTGGGCTAATTCCACATACGGCGTGTGCCAATACCTCACCACCCCCTATACCGATGTGGATACTCAATATGGGGCGAACGCCACTGGACAGATGAAGACCACGCGCTACTTAAGCCCGCAGAGCACCATCTTGTGCCAAGATGCCACCGAACAGAGGATGGAGGGAGACGGGGGCGCGGGCGACGACTCTTTGGGGTTGTTTCCGGGGGAGTCTGAGATACTGACGCAATGGGACAGCAACAGTTACTTGCAAACGCTTTATCCGGGCGTTGACCTTTTGAGCGGCTGGTGGCGCCACGATTCGGAATGCAATACGCTCTGGGTGCCCGGCAACATCTCCAAGCTCAAGAAAGTGCCGCAAAAAGTGGGCTATGATTATCACTGGTACACCGGGGAAAGGCCGCGCCAGATGCCGCATTTCTAGCGCCAACCGCCCAACCGAAATGAATTCCATGAAGCACCGGATTGTCAACACTATCGTTCTTATCGCCAGCATGGCTGTCCTTGGGCCTTGCGGGTGCGGCAAAGATCCTGGGCCCCCGCCGCCCCTGGCGGTGGAAGAGATTCCGGCGCAGATGCGGAAGGCATTCAACGGCGCCGAGTCTGAAGCCAAGGACACCGTTGGCCGTCTCACCGCCGCGCTGCAAAGCAAAGACTACCCCGCTGCCTACGAGGAGGTCCAGGCCCTTTGCAGCCTTCCGGGCGAAACCAGGGAGCAGCGGTCGTTGGCGGCCCGCGCGTTGCTCACCATCACCGGACTGTTACAAACCGCGCAGGCCCAAGGCGACGAAAGGGCCGCCACCGCACTCAGACTCCGCCAAATGAACAGATAGGCGCACAGGTCAAGCTTATGAAAAGAAGGCTTAGTGCAACCGGAATCATTGTCCTTTGCCTGGCGGCTCTGCTTTTCGCGGTGCTATTACTCGGGAAGCATCGCACGGGTGGCAGCGCCGCCCACGCCACGGTGGCCCACGTGGATGTCGCGTCGATTCGGGCCAGGGCCGATGCGGGAGAGGCTGGGGCGCAATGGGAACTGGGCGATTTCTACGCGCGCGGAGAGGGGGTGATCGCTAGTTACGCCGAAGCTGCCACATGGTATCGGCGCGGTGCCGAACAAGGCAACGCCGATGCCCAGGCCGCCCTCGGGGAGTTATACCAGGCTGGGCAAGGCGTCTCCAAAGACCTCGCGGCGGCCGGCAAATGGTTCCACTTGGCTGCCGGCCAGCGCAACATTCGGGCCCAATACAGCCTTGGCTTTATGTACGAAACCGGTCGGGGTCTGCCTCAGGATCAGGTTCAGGCCGCCAAATGGTACCGGTTGGCGGCGGAGCAAGGGGATGCTGTGGCGCAATACGATCTGGGACAGCGCTACGATTTAGGCGTGGGCGTGCCGGTGGACCGGGTGGAAGCGCTCAAGTGGCTGACGCTGGCTGCGGCGCAGGGACAAACCGACGCCGCCGAGAGACGGGACAAAATCAAAAGCAAGATGACACGCAAAGAGATTTCTGAAGCGCACAGTCGGGTTGCTTCGTTTTCCACCAACCAGCTATGAAAATTCAAGGGAACCCGGCGGCACTTGCGATGGGATGGTTGTCACGCGTTCTTCACAATTTTCCCGCCGATTTTCCTCGCGTTGGCCACGAAGCTCCTCTATATATCTCCTCAACTCGAAAGCCCAAGAGCAATGAAGACCCCAAGAGAGAGACACCACATATGAAACATTTACGCTGCTTAGTCCTGGCATTCTCACTTCTGGCAGGCGTGCTCCAAGTCAGCACCGCTCGCGCCCAAAACGGCACCTGGATCAACCCCGGCGGCGGCAGTTGGGCCAATTCGGCCAACTGGCAGGGCGGCATTATCGCGCAAGGCACCGACAGCACCGCCGATTTCGGCACCCTGAGCCTGAGTGCCGACGCGACCGTCACGCTTGATGGCGCCC
>PLIU01000266.1 GCA_003140095.1 Verrucomicrobiales bacterium
GCTCAAAAACTGAGATGCGCACACTCAGGAGCAACAGATTCTTCCAATCTTGACAGGCTTCTGCGGTTTTGCGAGCATCGACTGAGTGAATCGCATGCGTCAGTCCTGGGGGATTCTATTTGTGGTGATTTCTTTTGTCATTTTATGTTCCCAATTGCCGATTACTTCAGCGTTGAAATTTGGCGACGATGAAGGGATTGAGTTGATGAAGGGTTTTCTGTGCAGCAAAGGTTACACCTTATACACGCAAATATGGAACGATCAACCACCGGTGCTGACCATGTTGCTCGACGCCGCGTTCCGGCTTTTCGGGGCCACTCTTCCTGTGGGCCGATTGCTGGCCGCCGCGTTTGGCCTTTTGTTGTTCTGTTCGTTTTTTCTCATCGTTCGCCAACGCGGCAATCTCTGGATGGCGTTCCTGGCGGTTTTCTTTCTGGTTTCTTCGCCGGGCGTTCTGATGCTGAGTCTCTCGGTTATGCTCGAGGCGCCGGCGTTTGCCATCGCTCTGCTCTCCGTTTATTGCCTCTTTAGATGGTCCGACCGCCAGCGCCCTGTCTGGCTTTGGATTTCGGGTTCCGTCATGGGAGTTGCCTTGGGAACCAAGCTCACGGCCATATTGGCGGTTCCTGCGATTCTGCTGGAAATCGTTTTGGCAACACGCAACCGCAAACCTGGCTGGCCAAAACTTGCCATGATCGCGGCTGCGCAGTGGATGGGCGCTACGGTCTTGATGTTCACTCTGATCACTGTGCTGTGGGGGAAGGGAAGTCTGCAAACCTCCTTTCGGTCCCATTTCGCGGAGCAGCCGGTTCCCGGAATGCCGAGCCCGGAGGACTTTCCGTTTCCTTTCACCATGGTCGTTGGCCATTTCGAGTGTGTTGCCGCAGCTATCGCCGGCATTTTGCTTACCATCAAGCGGCGCACCTTGCGGCACATGGCATTCCCTATCACGTTGCTGGTAACGGCCGTGGCAATTCACTTGATCCATCGCCCTTGCTGGCAATACTACTACTTGCATTTGGCGATTCCTTTGTCCTGGCTCGCTGCTTATGCCATATATGAGGCTATCATCTGGTCGTTCGCCGCCTTGGCAAAGGCCAGATCCTGGTTTGCCTCCACCGCCGGGTGGAAGGGAGTTGTCATCTGCGCGGTTGCGGCGCTCGTCATCCTGCGCTCCGAACGGCGGTTGGAAGGGGGAATTATCGATATTCGCAGCCGGTCACCGGCCGAATATAACCCGATACTGATCAAAATGAAGCAGAATGCCATTCATACCCATTGGGTGTATTGCGAAGAACCGATTTACGCATTCGCTTCTGGTTCCCTTACCCCGCCAGAACTTGCAGTTGTGGTGATTAAACGCTTTTGGTCGCATCAGTTGACAGATAGCGCCGTTGTTGAAATATGCAGGCAAAGGCAGGTTGACGAATTGGTATTATCACCTCAAAGCGGACCTGAGTGGCAGGCCTGGCTCCAAGCCGATTTTGTTAACATATATCGAGATGCGAGCCACGCCATGTATTTAAACCGTACCATCGATCCTTGATCACTCGAATCGTGTGGCAAGGGGATCAAAGAATCGTTCTGGCCATTTCTTCTTTTATTCAGGTCTGTTTCTCATTCGTTCGCTCGAAAGTTTTTCACTGATGTTCAAATGTAGAATGTTGAGATGCGACCCCAATGGCCGATGTTCAGTTTTTTTGCGCGCTTTCAAAAATGGGGGGTTTTTCAGCAGAATCAAATGTTAAGATGTGACCCGAAAAGGCCTGCGCGGCTTCAATAGAAGAAGAAAGCAAATAATCAGCCATGCAAGAACAACTAATGAATACGGGATACTTAGCCGCACGTAATCGGTACGCCCAGCCGCCTCCCACGGTGCATACTCCACCCACTGAAGAGCGCCATGCGCAGACCGAAATCCAAGCCCAACATCTCCGCCGGGAAGAAAAATAAACCGGCGCACATGGGAAATACTATCCACCCAGAGGCAAAGGAAGACGACCACTAGAACTACTGGAATCACGCGAAGCCACGTCTTGTAACGCGCCGCGATATTCCTGAACAAAGGTATTTTCATATGGGTAATCTTTATCTGTAAATCGCTATTGATCTGGGCATGGTTTAGGTCCCCAAACCTGGCAGCATGGAACAGATGAAATCCCCAGGGGCATGGTTTGCCATTGTTTGCACACTTTGCAATTATAACCAATCGGCTGGTTTTGGCTGCCCCAATTTATGGAGATATTACATTTGCTAACCAGACAATGCAGATTCCAATTACTGTTGGCGCAAAGATGGTCTCGCGGGACGTTCATGTTATTCCACGGCGTGATGTTTGCGAATATACAATCACACACCGAATCTGGCTCATCCGTCCACGGTCCGGTCGCGTCGCTTAATAAACCAGAAGTCAGATTTCGGGTATTAACGCCTCCGCCGCTGCCGTTCATGTCAAAAACACCATTGTCGGAATCTATGACGATTCCACAATGGGTGCCCAACGGGACACCGGAGCGAGCAACCGTTGAGCATTCCAGCGCAATTCGGCATTTCAAACCCAGAGCATCGGAATAATTTAGGGGCGAGTTTTTTACAAATACATACAAGTTGGGTTCCAATCCGCTCCGCCTGCTCCTCGATCGGCTATAGACTTGAAAGCCCTTTTCCTCAATTGGGTCTCTGGATAGCCAGCGTCCTGTAGAGGGGTTGTAGTATCTGTAGCCGTAGTAAAGGAAATCGGTTTCGTCATCGTCGTACTTAGTTGAGAACCGGAGCGGATTCAGTTTGGCCATTGGGCCGGAGAGGCGGATGAGTTCACCGAAGGGGCCGTAGTCGTAGTTGGCAACGGTCACGCCGTTAGCAGCGTTGACAAGGGCGCTGACGTTGCCGTTGCCATCGTAGGCAACAAAACAGTTCGTGGTCGTCGCTCCGTAATAGGCCACTTTGATCAACCCTCCCACGCCTCCCGCTCCTTGCAGGCTGCCGCTCAAATCTGATCCCCATAGGAAGGTATTGCTAAGAATGAGGGAAGGATTAAGAATCGCGAGGCAGTTCCAAGCGTCATAAGCGTACTTGTTGGTGTATTCTCCGACGTAGGTGCCGTTGTTGGTGGAAACAAGCTTCTGTATCCGACGGCCCATGTAATCATAAGTGAAGGCCAGTTGCAATTGCGAACCGCTGGGGGCGGTGCTCAGGCTGGTCATTGAAAGGAGGCGGTTCTCCGCATCCCAGGAGTTGGTCCACCGGCCGTCGGTCAAGAGATTGCCGTCGGCGTCGTAGGTGTAATTCTCTGGCGCTTGAGGCACATATAGGTGCCCTGTATTCGTCTGGCCGGATCCGATCACCGTCACGCTGTCCCACACCGGCGACGTGTTCGTCACGCTTAACTGCTGCCGGAAATACTCCACCTTGCGATACGCTGGCAGGCCGTTGACCGTCACGCCGTTGGTTGCCAGGCCCTCTCCCATCACGTCCACCGCCGCCGGCACGCCCCGGCTGGTGATTTGGTTGACGGTATTGTTGGTATAAGCGGCCACGCGCAAATTGGCCCCGTTCTGATCGCCGCCGGCCTCCGTCTGGGTTCGATTCCCAATTGTGTCGAAGGTGTAATCGAATTGCTGGCCGGCCACGGGGGTCTGGTCCACCCAAAACTTGCTCCCAAAAATCACCTGGCCGAGGGGGTCATACCCGTAGTTCCAATAACTGCCATCCCAGAGCCGGTTAAGCGTGCGCTGGTTGGCGGCGTTGTACTCGTAGATGAAGGAATTTGTCGGCGTGGATGAAATGGAACTCAGCCGGTTCAAATAATCATATTGTTTGCTCGTCGTCATCCGCGTCATGGTGTTCGATGCGAAGACAATTTGCCCCACTAAGGACGAATTGGCAAGGTACGAATATGTCGCGCTGTTCGTCCCGTCGGACACCGTCGCGAGCCGCGAGGCGGTGTCGTACCCGTTGGTGGATCGGCACAGCGTCGTGGAGCCGCTCAACAAGGCCATGTTGATTCGCCGCAGATATGAGTCGAATTGGTTGGTCACCATCAAACCTGTCAGAGTCCCGCCTGAATTCGTTTCGCTCAACACGTCGTTGGCCAAGTCGTAAACGAAACTGGTGGTCGTGGCGCCGCTCACGACCGAGCTTTTCCGCCCCAGCCGGTCGTAAGCGTTCGTGACTCCCGGCGTGCCGTCCGAATAGACGTTGGTGCCTAAATCCCCTGCGGTATTGTACAAATACGTGGTGGTCGTGCCTCGCGCCCAGGTGCGCTTCGCCAACCGCCCTGCCGGCGTGTTGCTGTACGTAACTGCCAGGCCTGCAGCGTCCGTCTTGGAGATCAGAAATCCTCGGTTGGTATCGTAGGACCATGCGTTCGTGCGCGCTCCGGCGAGCGTGGCGAAATTTGTCCAATTGGTCATCGTGATCATCCGGTTTTGCGCGTCGTAAGTGTAGCCGGCCGCGTAGGCGCGGGAGCCGTACGTGCTCTGGATTTGGCTGGTTGGGTAATAAGTGTTCGTGAGGCTGGTGCCGTCCGCATAAACGATTAT
>PLIU01000141.1 GCA_003140095.1 Verrucomicrobiales bacterium
TCGATGTCAAACGCGCCGGTCTTCCGCGCCACCAATTTTTGCGCGTCCGGCGCCGGAATAAGTTCGAACGCATCCGGCGGATACGTGGCGCGCGTCAAAACGGCGTTGGATGACAAAAGCGAAAGCGACTGCCCCTTGAAGGCTTGCCAATGAATTTTCGCCGCGCCCAACACAAACTTGTCCTCCACGCGAACAGTCTGAGTGATGGAGCCGGGGAGAGCCGGCCCATCCGCTCCGCGACAAATGGCGGCGCCGCAACTCAACCCCACCGCGCCCGCCACCAGCATCGCCGCCACGGCCGGTTTGCGCGACCACCGCCGCATTCCCCGCCAGGCCGGCAGGCCGGCGTGCGAAAGCACGAAGGCCAGCACGACCCAGATAAAGATCCCCGCGCCGTTGGGAATTCGCAGCGCCGCCCAGGCGAGCAACGTCCACCCGCAAACCCGGCTGGCGAAGGCGAATCGCGCGGCGCCCCCGGCCCATACGAGCATCCACACCGCCAGTCCAAGCAAGGCGGGCCAAACCCACCCTAGCGCCGTCCACGCCGTCGTTCTGTCCGCGACGTTCAACACGGCGACACGCAGTCTGCTGCCGGCCTGTTGCACGGGCGCCAGCAGTGTGATGTCCCTGGGCGCGTGCGCGATGGATTTCTCCCATTTTTCGCCCGTCCACAACCGCGCCAATTGCGCAAATCCCGAAACGTCCAGCGCGCCGCCTGCCGGCATGACCGACCCGTCCTGATAAACCAACCGCTGGCCGGTGTCCGGTTCCAGCTTCCACTCCGCCAGCATCACCGGCGCGTCGGCCACGGGCGCTTCGATGCGGACGTGTTGTGGATCGCTGGACGTGGAGGCCATTTTCAAGTCCAGTTCCAGCACCGCGTTCGGGTCGGCGCTTTGCGGCAGCGGAATCAGGCTGTCCGCGCCGTCGGAAACGGGCACGGCTTCCGCTCCGTTGACGGAAACGGACCACAATTGCGCCCCGGCCGGAATGGTCAGTCGGAAGTGCGGGTTGCCGCGGTTTTTGATGAAGTAGCGAATGGCCGTCACGGCCTGGCCCTCCTTGGAAATGCGCGTCTCCAAGGCGGCGCGGTCCACTATTTGATTGAGCGAATCCCCCTGCGCCAGCGGACTGAGCGTGAGCGTCAAATTGAACGGACGCGCGGCGTAACGGTAAGCCGCCAACACCGGCGCGTCGGAGAAAAGCCGGTATTCGGGCGGCACTTCGCCGATCTCCAGCGGCAGCAAACCGGGCGAAATCTCCGCCGGCTTGACCTCAAATTGATAAGCGCTGGTAACCAGCGTGTAACCCTGCTCGGATTGGGCGTCCAGCGGGCGCGCGCCGGTGAAGGCGAGCGTGGCGCCTTGCGCCTTGAAGGGCCGCTCGTAGGTCGCCAGCAACGTGTAGGCCCCGGCCACCGGTGTATGCAATTGCACCACGTATCCGCCCTCGTTGGTTTGCCAATTGCGGATGTCCTTGCCCGTGAATTCCACGTTGGCATATTCGTTTGACAACTCGATCCTGAAGGACGACACCGGCGCGCCGGACACGACGTAATTAATGACGCTGCACCCATAGGCAATGCCCTCGCCGATGGAAAACAAATGCAACACGTCCGCCTGCACCGTTTGCGGCAAGCGCTCCACGCGCACCGTGGCCGCCCAGGCGGCGTCGGTCAACCGGAACGCCGCCTGAATCCCCGGCAGTTGGCCGGGATAATAAGCCGCGGCGATTTCCGTCAGCCCCTGCGTGCGTTCCGCTGTCAAACGAAAACCGGGATCGGCCGACCATCCGACAAATCCGCGCACGGAGGTCGCTTTGGCAAGGTCGATGCGGGGCAGCGTCCAATTCGTTTCGCCCAAGCCCTGGTTGTGCTCCAGGCGAAGCTGCACCAGTTGGCGGCCGGAGAGGGGCTGGCCAAAGACCAGGCGCAGTTCGGATTGCGCCTCCCCGGCCGGTTCGGTCAGGAAATAATCGCTTAACGAGGGGGCGTTGAGCCGGGCGACGGCGTAGCCTTTGGGCACCCGCAGCAACAATTCGCGCAACGGCGCCTCGCGAATGTCCAGCTCGATTTCCGCCTCCACCGCCAGCTCGTTTTCGCCGTTGTGATAGGCCAGCACTTCCGACGCCGTCAACTCGGGCAGAATCTGGTCGGCCTGAATCCGCAGCGCGAAATCCGCCCCGGCAAAGCGGTAGGCAAAGCGCTGGCTGCCCCCGGCGCCGAAAGCCGCCCGCGTCGCGTCGCTCTCGGGGAATTGTTCGGGAGAGATTTGGGAGGTGCCGCCCGCCTGCGCCACTTCCAATCGCACCGCGCCTTCATTGACAATGCGCAGAAAACCGGAAAAGCCGGTGGCGTTTTCCGGACTCAAACGCAGTGCCTCCGCCGTTTGCGGGAACGCCCCCAGCGGCGTCTGCGCCTGCACTTGGATGGAGAATTGATCCTTCTGCGGCTGGTTCAATTGGATGACCAGCAGGCGGTCGGACGAACCGGCCACCGGCTCCGGCGGATTCCAGGACAGCACCTGATCGCCGCCCACGCGAATAATTTCCCCCGCGCCGTGCAACCGCAGCGAGACGCGATTCAACTCGCCCTGCATCACTTTGAAATGGAGCAACGCCACTTCCCGCATCAAGCCGGGGCTGAGGCTGATTTGCGCCAGCATCTCCGCTGAAAAGAATAATTTTCCCTCCGTTTCCGTCCGGGCCTCTTTCCAGGAGAGCTTCACCGCGCCATCGGCGGGCAGGTAGCTGACGAACTCGCCGCCCTTGCGGTCCGGCCGCGCCGCGCCGGGGAAAAGGAATTGCGTGTCCGCCGCCAGTCCGTGCAGCACGACCGGCTGCAACACGCCTGGGGCGACGCGAAAATCAACCCCGCTCCAGCCGTCGGCCTGATGCACCGCCGCGCTGAATTGGATGTGGATGGGAAACTCGCCACGGTGGTCGAAGCTCAGGACATAATGGTCTCCCGCCACGCGCAGGTGAACTTTCGGATTTGGGTCGATGGCCGTGAGCGCGACGGGTCCCGACAGCAAATCGAGTGTTCCTCCGCGCGCATTATCCACTCGCGCCGTTGCGGTCAAAGTAAACGCCGCGCTGTCATTGGTAAGATCGCCCGCGAGTTTGAAATTTTGCAGCGTGACCGGGCTTTCCGCCGCGTGCTCCGCAGCCGCAACCCACCCGGCCCAAAACAAAAGCGCCGACAGTAGCAATCGCTTTTTCTTCGTGATCTTCGTGCTCTTCGTGGTGAAAATTAAGTTGCGACTTCCGCGCTCTGCGCCCTCTGGCTGTGTTTTGTCTGGGTTCATAGTTCTTTTTCCGCGTTCATTTTCCCGCAATGCTCTTGGCCTGCCGGATCATCCATTCGAGTTTCTTCGGCAGCGCGTCGGCGCCATAGACTTCCGGCACGCCGCGCAGATCAGCCAGCAGTTGGTCGGGCGTGACTTCGCCCGCATAAGGACTCGACGCCAGCCACTCGGAAAAAGCGGCGGCGGTGGCGGCCAGCCGCATCGCCGGGCTGGCTTGGTCGAGCGCCACCGCCGTGCCGGTGTAAGGCACGTCCCAGGCATGTTCTTGGAAATTCGAGGTTCCGGGCAGGCGGAACCGCACCCGCACCGTGCAGAGCGGGCCGTCTCCAGCGGGGTTGACTTCCACCGTGTAAAGGGCGTTGCCGGATTCAGCCGCGCCGATCTGCGCGGCGGCGACGGTGTTGTCGCGGAATTGTTCCTGGGCCAGTTGATGCTTGGCGTAACCCAATTGGCGGTAGGCCGTGACGCGGTGCGGATTGAACTCGACTTGCACCTTCACGTCCGCAGCCGCGACACGGAGCGCGCCGGCCAGTTTTCCGGCGAACTCCGTGGCGGCCTCCTCCGGCGTATTGATGAATCCATAACGGCCATGACCCGCCCGCGAAAGTGTCTCCATCAAATTGTCGTTGTATCCATCCCAGCCGACGCCGAAACAATCCAGCGCGATGCCTTGTTTGCCATTGGCCTCCACTTTTTGCTGGAGCGTCTCCGGATTGACCTCGCCCAGATTGGCCGCGCCATCGGTCAGGAGCACGACGCGGTTATCACCCTTGGCCTGGTAATGGCGCAAGGCGGTGGCATAAGCGAGTCTCATCGCTTCTTCCAGGTTGGTGCCGCCTTCCGGCGTGAGGCGGCTCAGACCTTTGGCCACGTCGCCCGCCTGGCTGCCCGGCACGCCATCCACCCACAACCGCGCCGTGCGGGCAAAGACCACCACGCTGAGCGTGTCCTGCGCGCGCAGTTGCGAAGCCAGCACGCGCAAAGCCTGCTGAATGATCTCCACCCGGTCCGCGCGTTCCATCGAGCCCGATTTGTCCAGGAGCAAAACCAGATTCAGTGGCCGTCCCTCCTGGCGTCCTTGCGCGGCGGTCTTGATCGAGAACCGGAGCAGGTCGCGATTGTGGGCGAAGGGATAGCCCGTCCGTTCCCAGGCGAAGCCAATCGGCGCGCCGGGGGCGGGTTCGGGGTCGCGATAATCGAAGGCGTTGATGAACTCCTCACTGCGGATGCCGGCCGCGTCGGGCATGACGCCATTCTGCAAGCTCGCCGCCGCCAGTTTGAACGAGGCATCGCTGACATTGAGCGAGAAGGTGGAAAAAATATTGGTGCTCGTGAGGACTTCCGGTTGCGGGATCGGCGGCGGATGCGGGGACTGGGGTGGCGCTATGTCGAGCTTCTTGATGATGTCTTCGATCTTCTTCATGTCGCCGTCGTTGGCGAAAACCAGCACGGAATTCACCCGCTCGTCAGCGATGATCCTGGTATTGGTTAACATTTGGAAACTCCCGGCGTCGGCGGCATTCTGCGCAATCTTGTTGAGGTTGTTTTGGAACGAACTGCGAGCGTTGCTGGCACCGAAGTCAGTTCCTGAGGCGCTTCTCCCGACGGCGATTCCGCCACTGCCGCCCAGGCTGCTAAGGGCCGAGGCAACACCGCCGGCCGACGCGTAATTGATCTTGATCACTTCCGGCTTGATGGCCTGGTTGGTGTCGTCGGCCACCCCCAGTTTTTTTGAAGCTGTCCGTTGTGCTTGTTCGGCCTCCACTCCGCCGTCTTTCTTCGCGTCGTCAAGGATTATGCCCCCTTCGCCTCGGATGCGGACGCCGGGATTGGAAGCGTCATTGGTGGTCTCATGGTCGGCGATGATGAACGGGCCGTTTGCAAACGAGGCGCCATTTCCAAACAAGATGTCACCGAGGGGTGGTATGGATCCGTTGACGGGTGATGTTGTGGCGATTGGCGCATTGGAAGCCGGCGGCAAATAGATGCTGGAGCCGCCACCTGCGCCGCCTGCGCCGACTTCACCGCCGCCCGCTACCACGGCAGAGATCGCGGCTTGCGGAATTGTGCCTCCGATGCTCTGCTGACCGCCGCCAGTACCGCCTCTGCCCCCTGCGCCGCCAGCAATGAGATTTCTGCTACCGAAATACCTTTGGGTCGGAAGTGTCGCGGCGCTCGCAGTCCCGGCAACATCCTTCTGCACAAACGGCGCCGACGGGTCATAGAAGAGGTTACCCATAGTCCCGGCCCACTCGTTCTGCGTGCCCGGCAAAGCCGATTGCGACAGACCGGCGTCGGTTTGCTGACGCTTGGCCAACTCCTCCAATTGTGGCGCGATGTCGATGTAGGCGTAGCGATTAATAAACGTTTGGGCACCGATGGTATCCTGGCTCACGCCGCGGTCACCGCCAAGGAGTGCTTGAGGCGTCTTCCTTAGCTCTCCCACCCAAGCTGGCTCTCCGCTCAATGTGGCTCCGGCGACAATTTCAGCTTCAGGAGAAGCAGCCGGCGTTGCGGGGGTGAGCTCGTCGGCGGCTAATCGGGCAGGCGATGCTTCGTTGCTTTTGTTGATGTCTAGGTAAGCGTAACGGCTAATAAACGTGTTCGAATTCATCGTGGTCGTAGGGGAGTATGTTTGGGCATTTTCAGCGGCAAGCTCAGGAAGAAAAATCTGGTTTGACACGCGGTTCGCCTGCGCCTTTTGCTCCTGCTGCTGCTGCGCCAAACTTGCAACCTTGCCACCCACTTGCCCACTCACGGTCACGGCCAAGTCCGGCGTGAGCACTTTAGTTGCAGGCGATAGTGAATCTACCCTTGCTGACGATGGTGACGACTGTTCTTGCGGGGACTCGATAAGAGGCGGCCCCTGCTGCATGGCCGCAAGCACGTCTCCGGATGGTGACGCCTGTTCTTGCTGGGCCTCGCTGAGAGCCTCCGGCTTCCCTTCCTCGCCGTGGTACGATCGAAGACCCAGCAAGGAACTTTTCTCCGCACGCCCCGCGCCGAAGGTTTCACCTTTCCTCTTACCCCTGGAAAGCGCCGGGAGCATCAAACTCGCCAAAACCACCAGCGAAGCGACAGCGGCCAATGGGAACAGCCATGAAATCTTGCGATCAGCGGCCGAGGCAAATTCCTTCGGCGCAACGGTCTTGAACTGCGCCAGCAATTTCTCCCGCCGCTCAGGGCTGAGTTTCGGCGGCGGGCCGGGCGCGACCTCGGTCGTGGCGATGGTTTCGCGCAGCAATTCCAGGGTCGGCTTGAGCCGGTCGTGCAATCGGGCCAGGCCGGCATCCCGCGCGATCAACTCGTGCAGGAGTGCGGCTTCATCGGCCGGCAATTCGCCCAGCAACAGAGCCGTGATCTTGGCTTCGAGGTCGTCGCGTTTCATCGGGGGCATATCGGGGATCATGGCACAACTCCGTTTCTGGCCAGTTCGTCGGCCATGCTCTTGAGCGCGTGATGCAGCAGATAGCCGACGTGGCCGGTTTTCAGGCCCGTGCGCGCGCTGATTTCCTTGTAGGAAAGGTTCTCGGTGAACTTGAGCCGGATCACTTCCCGGCTGCGCTCGTCCAGCGTCTCCAACGTCAGCCGCACCAGGCCGATGCCTTCGGAGCGCATGATCTGCTCATCCGGCAAGGGACGTGGATCGGCGGTCTCCGCGGCGGCGGCGGAGTCGGGATCCAGCGGGATGATTTTCCTGGATTGACGCTGGTGATTGAGGGCGAGGTTATGCACGGTCCGGTAAAGCCAGCGTTTCGGCTCGCGCACCTCCTTGAACTGGACCTGCAATTTCATGAATGCTTCCTGAACGCAGTCCTCCGCCACGCTCGTTGCCTCCGTCAAGCGAAGGGCATAACTCAGAAGGGGCGATTCCAGAGCCCCGAAGAGCTCTTCCATCGTTTTGCATCCGGGCGTTGCGCCGGCTTGGACTGGTTGTGTCACAGCCATGCTGCGAGTTTATTGGACCTGCCCGGCGTCCTCCTGATCGTGAGCGGACACCATGTTCACCTTATACGACACCGGACCCGGCGTTATCTTAGACGAAAAGCCGGGAATCTTTGCTCCCGCCCCTTGGACCACCGCTTTACGGAAAGATTAAACGCAGGCCGGGGGAGTTGGTTTCTTTATCGTCAGCAGCCTTCTCGGCTAAGGCGTTTTTCACCCAATTCTGGTACAGATTCCCCGATGTCACTTGTTGTGCGCTTCCATCGCCCAGGAGGATATTCCCCGCGCCTGCGGGATTTCCACGCGAATGCGTCTTCAACGACCAGCAAACCGGCCCGTTGATGATCACATCGTTCCCTTTGCCATCGGCGGGTGAGAAGCCATATTCGGGATCCGGCGTAGTGCCCGGCCCCAGGTTGCGGTCGCCGCCAAGGATTGACTGAGGATAAGTGTCATCGGCGCTGACGCCCACGAAATAGGAGATGTTCGTGTTGGCCAGGTTGCTGAAGGAGTTGGCGGGCTTCCGTTCATCGGCAGGGCAGACTAGAATCCGCGGCGATTGTCCAAGTTCATTGGACATCGTCCCGTAAATCGTCCAGACGAAAGTGCTTGCGTTCGCGCGGGAAAGGAGATCCCTCCAGCCGCCATTAGTCAGCGGCGCGGAGGTTGGATACTCATCGCCATTATCGTTGGACCAAATGCGATAGGCGAGGCCGATCTGCTTGAGGTGGCAGACGCAGGAAATGCGCTTTGATTTCTGCTGGGCCCCTTGGAAGGCCGGGACGAGAATCAAAACAAGCACAAACAAAACCGCGATCACCGCCACCAGCTCCTTGCGCGTGAACGCCGCTGCTTTGCGACTCTGTGCCATGACTAACTTTTAGCATAACTCGTGCCGCGCCCATCAGGGACGAAACCGACACAAAGGACGCAAAAGGACCAAGACTAAGCGTGCCTTGGTCCTCGCTGGGATCGCGCAGCCAGACGGGCGCGCGTCATGCGCTCGCGCAAACCGCCCTCATGCAAGAAATCCTGCTCCAGTCGCCGAAGTTGCCGGTCAAGCAAGTAGTTGGTCAACTTGATCAGGCCAATCATCACGTTGGCGGAAATGGCCGGGTCGGGGTGTTCGACGCCTTTCCTGAAGGTCGCGTAATTGGCGTCGGGCTGGCGGTTGAGTTCCCTAGAAAAAATCAAAATATCATTGAATTCGGTCTGGCCTTCCGTAAGATGTGCTTATGAACAAAGACAAAAGCAATTTGGAGGAAAATAAATTCAGCGCTTTGCCGCCCCAATCACGCCGGAATTTTTTGCGCGCCAGTGCTCTGACCATGGCCGCCGCGTCGTTCGCGGGTCGTGTGGGTAGGGCCCAGGACGCTCCTGTCGCCGCTCCCTACGTCGGCAAGGTCAAAGGGGCGAATGATAAAATAAACGTCGCTTGCATCGGCAATGGCGGCCAGGGGGCGAGCGACACGCGAGATATTTTCGAGATGAAGGACGCCAACCTCGTTGCCTTATGCGACGTGGACAGGACACACACGGAGGAAATGGCGGCCAAAGTTCCCCACGCCAAGATTTACCAGGATTTCCGCACCATGCTCGAAGAAATGGATTCCTCCATCGACGCGGTGACGGTGACCATTCCCGACCATAACCATGCCATCGCCACGTTGAGCGCGCTGAAGATGGGCAAGCATGTCTTTTGCCAAAAACCCCTCACCCAAACGGTGTGGGAGGCGCGGCAGGTGCGCGATTTGGCCAATGCGAAGCATCTCGCCACGCAAATGGGCAACCAGGGCAGTGCCAGCAGCGGCTTGCGCCGCGCCGTCGAGATCGTCCAGGCGGGAGTCATTGGCAATGTGAGCGAACTCCATGTGTGGTCCAATCGCCCCATCTGGCCCCAGGGCCTCGATCGTCCCAAGACCGCGGATGTGTGGTCGGCCACGCTGGATTGGGACCATTGGATCGGCCCCGCCAAGCTGCGTCCCTTCAAGGGCGACGTCTATCACGACTTCAAGTGGCGCGGTTGGTATGACTTCGGCTGCGGAGCCTTGGGCGACATGGCCTGTCACACCGTCAACATGCCCTCCCGCGCCCTCAAACTCGGCTATCCCACCATGGTGGAGCTGGAAGAATCCTCGCAATTGTTTCCCGAAACTTTTCCCAAAACCTCGCGCATCCGCTTTGATTTTCCGGAACGCGAAGGCATGCCGCCGTTGAAGTTCTGGTGGTATGACGGCGATCCCAACGACAAGAGTCAGCCGGCCTTGCGGCCGCCGGCCGACGTGACCAAGGAGACTTGGGACATCAAGCCGCCCGAAGAGGGCAAAGCCGCGCATTTGGCCGAGTCCGGCGCGTTGCTCGTGGGCGACAAGGGGATGCTTTTTTCGCCGGACGATTACGGCGAGCAATCCTACATCATGCTCAAGGGGGAGAAGGAATATGTGGAGATGCAAAACCATCCCGCCGCCAGGAGCGTGCCCCAGACCATTCCGCGCTCGCCGGGCCACAAGCAAGAGTGGTTCCGCATGATGCGGGGCGGCCCTCCGGCCTACTCAAACTTTGACATTGCCGCCTACCTGACCGAGATCATCTTGCTCGGTTGTGTCGCTTTGCGGGTCGGCCAGGGGAAGAAGATGGCATGGGACGGCCCGAAGATGATTTCGCCCAGCCACCCGGAAGCCGCCCAATATGTCCGCCGGGCCAACCGCCGCGGCTGGGTTGTTTAACTTATCCGGTCGAGCAGGCAGTTGGTCTGGCGCATTAGGCGCACGAGCAAGCTGGCCAAGGCTTCGGGTGCGCGCCTTCCGAGATAAGTCTTATACCACTCAAACGACACATCCGGCTTTGCGTCCAATCACTGGACAAATGGACAATTGGCAGGGATTTTCTTGCGAGAAACACGGAGACGCGACATATTCAGGAGTAATGCGTTCCTGTTGGAGCAGGTTCCAAATCGTGGTATGATTAATATTTGTGCGCGCGTAGCTCAACTGGATAGAGTGACGGCCTCCGAAGCCGAAGGTTGTGGGTTCAACTCCCGCCGCGCGCACCAGTCTGCGCTCTTAACCCCAATGCCCCCCTTCTGAACCGTTATGTCCGAGGATAAATCTGTTGTCAAACCTATCGAGGCGCCGCCACTGGCGCCGCTGAATATCCCGTCCAAACTGGCGCCTACGCCCGCCGGACCGCCCAAATATGCGGTCAAAGTCAAAAGCGCCAAGGGCGAGGAGATCGTGCTGGGTGATCCGCGGGCGACGCGCGCGCTGGTGGCGTTGATGGACACCGAGGCCGTCAACGGCGGTGCGGCCTGCCACTGGGGCGGGCCGGCGGCTTTCGCAGAAATCATGGCCGCTATTCACGGGCTGATGTTCGCCACCAAAGGCCGGCCCTGGCATGAGGCTTTCAATTTCGTCAACGACGCCGGGCATACCGAAAACGGCATTTATGCCCTGCGCTGCAATTACGGATTCGATGGCTTGACATACGAGGACTTAAAAGCATTTCGGAGCATCCGCAGCAAATTGACCGGACACGGCGAATCGCACCTCAATCCCCAGGGCGTGCTCTTGAGCAACGGGCCGCTCGGCTCGGCGCTGCCGCAATCCCAAGGACTGGCCATGGCGGACAAAGTCCGGCAAAACGATCGTGTCACCATTTGCACTGTTTCCGACGGAGCGTCGATGGAAGGCGAGGCCAAGGAGGCCTTTGCCGCCCTTCCGGGGCTGGCCGCCAAGGGGCGGCTCAATCCATATTTATTGATCATTTCCGACAACGACACCAAGCTCTCCGGCCGCATCACCAAAGACGCCTACAGCATGGAACCGACCTTTTCGGCCATGAGCGATCTGGGATGGAACGTCATCAAAGTTGCGGACGGCCACGATTTGCAAGCGGTCTATCTGGAGGTGGAGAACGGTCTGGCGCAGGCCCGCGCCAATCCCCGCGCCCCGGTCTGCCTTTGGGTCAAGACGATCAAGGGTTATGGCGTGCGCGCGACCATGGAAAGCTCCACCGGCGGCCACGGCTTCCCATTGACCAACGGCGAAAAAATCATCGACTTTGTCAACGAGATTTATTTCGGGGCGGATGTTCCGGCGGACTTGGCCGCGTGGGCGCTGGCGTTGCGCCGCGGCTGGGAGCAGAAGGAGGCGGCTAAAAAGGCCAAAGCGGCGCCGCCACCCGCTGTCAAGAAGGAGAAGGTGCAGAGCGGCCTGGCCAAAGGCGCGGTGCGGGCCGCGCAGGAGGGCTTGCCCGTGTATTCCATTTCCGCCGACCTGGCAGGCTCCACGGGGATGAGCTTTTTCCAGAAGAGTTTTCCCGACCGGTTCGTGGAGGTGGGCGTCGCGGAGGCGAACATGATCAGTACCGGGGCGGGCTTTTCCAAGGCGGGCTTTATTCCCATCGTCGATACGTTCGGCCAGTTCGGCGTCACCAAAGGCAATCTGCCCCTGACCATGTCCGCCCTTTCCCAGGCGCCGGTCATCGCCGTTTTTTCCCATGTCGGCTTTCAGGACGCCGCCGACGGCGCGTCGCACGAGGCGACGACTTACCTGGCCGCGACCTCGGCCATCCCGCACACCGTCGTCATCGCGTGCTCCTGCGCGGACGAAGCGGAAGCGCTCATGCACCAAGCGATCAAACGCGTGGCGCAAGCCCGGCTCGAGGGACAGAACGGCGAGTCAGTCATATTTTTTGTCGGACGCGAGAATTATCCCGTCCACCTGCTGGACAACGCGAGCTATGAGTGGGGCAAAGCGCAAGTTTTGGCCGCCGGGAACGACGTGGTCATCGCCGCCTGCGGTCCGATGGTCGGACGGGCGCTGGACGCCGGCCGCCAGTTGAAAGAGCAAGGGCTGGCCGCGACCGTCCTCTCCAATCCTTTCATCAATCAGGTCGATGTCGAGACCATCGGCGCGGCGGTGAAGAAATGTTCGGGCCGCATCGTCACCATCGAAGACCACCAGATTATTGGCGGAATGGGCGCGCAGATCTCCCACGCCTTGGCGCAGGCGGGCATCCTTCATCATATCCGTTCCCTGGGCATGCATGGGGAGTTCGGCCAATCGGCCTGGGTGGCGGAGGATCTTTACGAAAAGCACGGCCTGACTGCGGCCGGGATCGTGGCCGCGGCGCGCGGATTGCTCAAAGAGACGTGATCATATAGTTGACCATGCCGGAGTCCCACACATCGTTGCAGGGGCAACTCATCCTGGACGGCGGGAAGTTGCACGGCTCCTTTTTTCACCGCTCCGTCGTGCTGATCTGCCAGCATAACGCGGAAGGGGCCTTTGGCCTGATCCTCAACCGCGGGACGGAGAACAAGGTGGGCCAGGCGCTGGTGGCCAATTTGCCCGACATCGTCAAGGAGCAGCCTCTTTTCATCGGCGGCCCCGTGCAACCGCAGGCCTTGAGCTTTCTCCACAGCGACGAGTATCTGCCCGATGCCAATGTCATGACCAATTTGAACCTCGGCCATTCCATTGATGCGCTGATGGATTTGGGCGAATCCTTTTCCGCCACGCAGAAGCTCAAATTGTTCGCCGGCTACGCCGGTTGGTCACCCGGTCAATTGGACAACGAGATGACGCGCCTCGACTGGTTGGTGCATCCCGCCTCGCTCGCGCTAGTTTTCCATGCCGAGCCGGAGCAATTGTGGAAGAAAATCATGAAGCAAAAGGACGCCAATAGCCGGATGCTGGCCGATTCGCCCGACGATTTGTCATGGAATTGATGTCAGCGCAGCTTGCTGGCAGCGAAGCAATTGGTTGATGCCGCTTTTGCCCAGCGCCAGCATCGCGGCCAATTGCTGCTCGGTGTAAGACGCCTCCTCCCCTGTGCCTTGCAACTCGATGTATTCGCCCGCCGCGTTCATCACCAGGTTCATGTCCACCGCCGCCGCCGCGTCCTCGACATACGAGAGGTCCAGCCAAGCCTGCGATTGCACAATGCCGACACTGACCGCCGCGACCGGCTTGAGGATCGCATCGGGCGCCAGTTTGCCCTCCCGCTGGAGTGATTGGATCGCCAGCGACAACGCGACATAGCTGCCCGTAATGGCCGCCGTGCGCGTCCCGCCATCGGCCTGCAACACGTCGCAGTCCAGCCAGATCGTGCGCGAGCCGATTCTTTCCAGATCGATGGCCGCCCGCATGGCGCGGCCGATTAAGCGCTGGATCTCCTGGGAACGGCCGTCGATTTTTCCCTTGGCGATGTCACGCGCCTTGCGGGTCAGCGTGGAATAGGGGAGCATGGAATACTCCGCGGTCATCCAGCCGCCGGTGACGTTTTGCTCCTTCATCCAGCGGGGGACAGTTTCCTCGATCGTCACCCCGCAAATGACGCGAGTGCGGCCCCATTCGATTAAAGTCGAACCGGCGGCATAAGGGGCGATGCCATTATGGAAGCGCACCGGGCGTAGTTGGTCGCAGGCCCGCCCGTCCACGCGAGCCGGCGGTTGTGTTTCGGAGGACATCATGACCGGCGCATACTACTGGCCTTCCGGCAGGCGGGCAATGGGATTCAGTGGGCAATTACTTACTATACTGGACAAAGGGGCCGCTTTCCACTTTACTCTCCACATTCTGAATGCCACCAGAACCAGAATATGAACGGCGCCTTAGAAATCTTGGTCGTTGAGGAGGACACGCAACCACCTCCTTCCGGGGCTTTGCCAAAGGCCTGAAGCCATGCCGGAGACCGGAACTGCCGAGTTGTTCTTGTTGCTGCGCGTAAATGCGCTGCAAACCTGGAGACGACTTAAAACGGTCCGTGCCACGTCCAGCCTGCTCGCCTCCTCGATTGGTTTGTTCGTGGTGGCGTACTTGACGTTGTCGTTCCTGCTCTTCCGGCGCGGATTGCAATTTCTCAACAACTTCCCGGCGCTGGGCGAGGTGCTGACGGAGCGTCTGTTCTTCCTGCTCTTTGTCTTCTTGCTGATCCTGCTGCTGTTCAGCAACCTGGTCATTGGCTACACCAACTTCTTCCGCAACCGCGAAACCAGCTACTTGACTTCGCTGCCCATTTCCTCGCAAACCATTTTCCGCTGGAAATTCCTCGAGTCCGCTTTGCTGGCGTCGTGGGCTTTCCTGTTTCTCCTGGCCCCGATGCTGGCGGCTTACGGATTGACCCGCGGCGCGCCCTGGCATTTTTACGTGATGACCGTGGTGGCCCTGGGCCTGTTCATTGTCCTGCCCAGCGTGGCCGGCGCGTGGGTCGCGCTCAACCTGGCTCGCTACCTGGATCGCCGCGCGTTTCAAGTCGTGGCCGTCGCCGCTACCGTCATCATCCTGACTCTGATGGCGCTGTGGTTCCGGCCCGAAACCTTGACGGATGATTCAACCGACACCCGCGTGCTGGCCACCCTGGACAAACTGCTGACCCGCACCCATTTCTCCGAATGGCCGTGGCTGCCTAGCTACTGGCTTTCCACCAGCGTGCTGCAATGGGCCGAGGGCGCGACGATGGCGGCCGGATTCTTTTTGCTGGTGTTGTTGAGCCACGTGCTTTTCTTCGGGTATCTCTCCTTCACCTGCACGGGAAAACTCTTTTACGAGAGCTTCTCCATCGTGCAAAGCCGTCAAAGCCTCTTCGTGCGCTGGGGCTGGTTCCGCCATTGGCGCCAGCGCCGCGCCCAATTCGATTTCGACCCCGGTCCGGTGGAGAGAGCCGCGCGTTTCTTCCACAACGGCCCCTCCGATGAAGTGGCGCTGCTGGTCAAGGACGCGCGCATGTTTTGGCGGGACACCACCCAATGGGGGCAGACGCTCGTGCTGTTCGGATTGCTGGCCGTTTATGTCATCAATCTGCGGCACTTCTCCCAAGAGTTGACCAATCCGTTCTGGGTGCATCTGGTTTGCTATTTGAACCTGGGAGCCTGCGCGCTCAATCTGGCGACGCTGACGACGCGTTTCGTTTTCCCGCAATTCTCGCTGGAGGGCAAGCGGCTCTGGATCGTGGGTCTGGCGCCGATGGGTCTGGCGCAGGCCCTACGCGCCAAGTTCTGGCTGGCCAGCCGGGCCGCGTTGTGCGTGACGCTGGGTCTGATCTGCCTCTCCTGCCACATGTTGCGCATGCCCATGGACCGCACGCTTTACTTGGGGCTGATCATCGCCACCATGACCTTCACCCTCACCGCGCTGGCCATGGGCCTGGGCGCGCTTTATCCCAATTTTCGCGAAGACAACCCGACCAAAATCGTCAGCGGCTTCGGCGGCACGCTCTGTCTGGTGTTGAGCTTCCTTTACATTGTCGGCTCGGTCACGTTGCTGGCGCTGGGTTCGCCGTGGGGATGGAAAGGCGATGCCTCGGTGGGCTTGATTCTGACCAGTTGGGCGGGATTTGCCGCGATGTCCATCCTCGTGGGTTGGGTTCCCTACCGCTTGGGCTTGCGGCGGGTCGCTACCGTTGAGTTGTAGAGATCAGTTTCTCCAGCGCGTCAAAAAGAAGTTTCCTCTCCGCCATGTGCCGGCATAACCCCGGCGGGGTCACCAGGCCGAAACCTTCCCCGTAAGCGCGTCCGTTGACCACGCAAGCGTCGGTCCGGTTTTCTTCCATCTGCCGTCTGGCGCAGGCGACGGCTTGGACGCGGCCAGATTCCAGTTCGTACTTCCAGCCCGCCAGAAACGCGGTCGGAAACCAGGCGCGCAACTCGGATATGATTTTCGGCGTGGGCGTCAATTCAGCCAGAATGTTGCCGCCGCGCGAGGGGATTTTGCTCGAGCGGATTTCCCTCAATCCTCCATCAGCCGCGCGCTCCCAAATTTTGCCGAAGGTCCAATCGCTGACCGCCGCCGCATGAAACACCGCCCCAGCGCCGCTGTCGCCTAACGCCTTAAGTCGCCGGCGCAAATCGGACGTCGTCGTAAAAACCTGCACCCGCTGCGCCCTCGGTTCCAGCCGGCAGGTGGCGCCCTGGCCGCGCAACAACTCGACCTCGTGTCCCCGTTCCATCAAAAAATCGGCCAGCTCCGTCCCCAGCGTGCCCGTGGAAAAATTCGTTAGGCGCCGGACTTCATCCAGCTCTTCAAAAGTCGGCCCCGCCGTCACGATGCACTTCATCACCAGAGATGCATACTAACCAACCAGCCCCAAGATTGAACTTCAAAGTTCGAACTCCTGCTCCGCGCCACTTCGGCGTGGGAATACTTTGAACTTCCGCGCCATTTGTGTCTAATTGATGGCATGACTACGAACGCAATTCGAGGGCGGCAGCGAGACCCGGTCACGCAGTTTTCGGTTTTCACCGCCAATCGCATGGGGCGGTTGCATGACTTAATCGCCCTGCTCAGCTGCAACTCCGTCCACGTCCTGGCCGTGACGGTCCTGGACACCACGGAGACCGCCATCATCCGGGTGGTGGTGGACGACCCGCAAGCGGCGCGGCGCCTGCTGCAGGACAACGGTTTCGCCTTCACTGAATGCGAATTGTTGGTGGTGGAAATCGACGCCGCAACCCAATTGCCCGAATTGATGGCCGCGTTTCTCGAGGCCGAAGTCAATGTGAATTACATGTACTGCTTCATCCCCCATCCGCAAGGCAAGTCCATCCTGGGCGTCAGCATGGAGGACAATGAAATTGGCGAACGGGTCCTGAGTCGGCGCGGCTTTCGGGTCTTGCGGCAGTCCGACGTTTCCCGGTGATCCGCCGCCATGAGCAAAATAGTCGGCATCGACCTGGGCACAACCAATTCGCTGGTCGCGACGGTGGATTCGGGACTCCCGTACGTCCTCGCCGACGCCGAGGGCCAGCGGCTGACACCCTCGGTGGTGTATTTCCCGCCCGGCGGCGCTCCGCCAGTAGTCGGGGTCCAGGCCATTCGTCTCCGCGTGCTCAAACCCGCCGAAACGGTTTACTCCATCAAACGGTTCATGGGCCGGCGCGGCTCGGAAATCTCCCGCGAGGAAATGCTGGTCAATTACCCGGTCACGGGCGAAGGCGCCGGGCCTGTGACAATCGCTCTGCCGGGCCGTTCGTGGACACCGGAGGAAATCTCCGCCGAAATCCTCAAAAAACTCAAACGCGATGCCGAGGCCGCCCTGGGCGAGCCGGTGGCCCGCGCCGTCATCACTGTGCCCGCTTACTTCAACGACGCCCAGCGCAACGCCACCAAAAAGGCCGGTGAATTGGCCGGCTTGACCGTCGAACGCATCGTCAATGAGCCGACCGCAGCCGCCCTGTCCTACGGCTTGGACAAACTGCGCGAGAAATCCAAAATCGCCGTCTATGACCTCGGCGGCGGCACCTTCGATCTCTCCATCCTGGAACTCAACGAGGGTGTCTTTCAGGTCCTCTCCACCAACGGCAACACCCGCCTGGGCGGCGACGACCTGGACACGCGCCTGATCGAATTCCTGCTGGAGAAGATCAAGGCGGAGGGCGGGCCGGACCTTTCGGGGGACCCGCCCGCGCTGGCGCGCGTGCGCGAGGCGGCCGAGCAGGCCAAAATCCGCCTTTCCACCGAGGAGCGCGCCGCCATCGCGCTGCCTTTCATCGCGCCGAATTTTCATTTTGACTACACGCTGCCGCGCGCCGAATTGGAGGACCTCACCCGCGATATCCTGCTGCGCACCCGCGCGCACTGCCTGCGTTCCCTGGCCGATGCCAAACTCGAACCCAAAGACCTCGACCAAGTGATCCTCGTCGGCGGCCAGACCCGCATGCCCTTAGTGCAGCAGATCGTGGCAGATCTCTTCGGCTGCGCGGAATTTGACGAGACGCGCGGGGACCTCCGCCTTGGCCAAACCCACCACCAACCGTCCGGCCCGCGCCTGAACACCTCGCAAAACCCCGACGAAGCCGTCGCCCTGGGCGCCGCCATCCAGGCGGAAATACTCTCCGGCGGCTTCAAGCATGTCCTTTTGCTTGACGTGACTCCGCTCTCGCTCGGCCTGGAAACCTTTGGCGGCCTGATGAACGTCATCATCCCGCGCAACTCCACCATTCCCATCAAAGCCGGGGAGATGTTCACCACCGCCGTCGATCATCAGCGCCACATGCTCATCCACGTCCTGCAGGGCGAACGCGAACGGGCGGCGCACAATTGGAGCCTGGGCCGGTTCACCCTTGATTTTGCACCCGCGCCCAAAGGCGTCCCGCGCGTCGGCGTCCAATTCGAGATCGACGCCAACGGCATTTTGCACGTCCTGGCGCGCGACACCCGGTCCGGCGCGCAAAAAATAGTCGAGATGAAATCGGCCGTCGATGTGGCCGACGCGGAGGTGGAAAAGATGGTCGAGGAATCGGTCCAACACGCCTTCGAGGATTTGCGCGCGCGGCAATGGATCGAGGCCAAACTGCGCGCCACTGCGACCCTGGACGCGGCGCGCAAGGGCTTGGCGGATTGCGCCGCCGACATCGACGCGGCCTGCAAAGAGCAAGTGGCATCCGCCATGCGCGGCGTCGCGGAAGTCCTGGCCGGCGAGAATCTGGAAACCCAGACTGGCGACGCCAGCCGATTGACTGCCGCCATCGCCGCGTTGGACGAAGCCAGCCAACCCCTGGCCGAACGACTGATGGACAAAGCCATGGAGGCGATGTTGCGGAAGCGGGGGATAATAAAGTAGCACTCCTTTGGTGCCGGAGGCGGGACTCGAACCCGCACGTCCTGTTACGGACCCAGGATTTTAAGTCCTGTGCGTCTGCCATTTCGCCACTCCGGCAATCCTTGATTTACCTAAGCAAATTGAGATTTCTAAAATCACCGCTTGACATTGCGACATTTTTTGCGACAGTGTTGCGGCATGAAATCGAATGAATCCGCAAGCAATCAGCAAAACACCGACAATGTCCAATCGCGTCAATCACCCTACGAGTATAAGAAGGTCTTGGACGGGCGCAAGCAACCAATCCGGGGGCTTTGGGAGCGCAACGGCAAATTCATCGCCCGCCTGAGCGTGGAAGATCAAAAAAGGGAAAAGCGCGTCCAGTGGGTTGTTTTGGAAGGCGCGCAGACCGTCCCCCAGGCGCAAGAGAGGTTCAAAGCCTTGCACGTTGACCGGGCGCGCAACGCCCTGCCAGTACTCAAGCGCGCGCCGACGTTCGCGGCCTATGCCGACGATTACTTTCAACGGCTCGCGCAGACACCCGACGCGAAACGCCCGGCCACGGTGCAAAAGGAGCGTGGCGCAATCGGCCTTTGGGTTGACCACATGGGCGGTATCCGGTTGGATAAAATCCGCCGAATCCACGTCAACAAGTTCATCGAAAAACGCCAATCCGTTGGCATTTCCGGGCGAACCGTCAACCTTGACGTGATCGCGCTTCGCAACGTGTTAAAGAGGGCGATTGACGACGAATGGTTGAAAGTCCTGCCCACCGAAAACTTGCGCCCGCTTAAGTGGACGCCAAAAACGCGCAGCCTGGTTTCACAAGGCGACATTGTCCGTCTTTGCGAAGCCGCGATTGAAGTATCCAAGAACGGGCAGGAGTTCGCCGATTACCTCCGACTGATGGCCTACAGCGGCGCGCGCCGGAATGAGGCTTTGCGGCTGAAATGGAGCGATGTCAACTGGCAGCAGGCGCAGCTTACTATCGGCTCAGATGGCTTGAACAAGGACCGTGAGATTCGGCGCGTGGACTTCAACGCCAATCTTGAACGCCAGTTGCGCGAAATGTCTGTGCGCCGCGCCCCGGACTCAGACTTCCTGTTTCCATCCCCGCAACGTGGCGACCGCGATGTTTCGGCAAAAACCTTTCGGGAAACCCTTAGTCTGACCCGCAAAAAGGCCGGGCTGAAATCGTTCACGTTCCACGATTGCCGCCACTTTTTCATCAGCTATTCGGTCATGTCTGGCGTTGACTTTATGACCATCGCCAAGTGGGTGGGTCACAAAGACGGCGGCGTCTTGATTGGCAAAGTTTATGGCCATCTTGCCGACGCCCACACCAAACAGCAGGCGCAAAAAGTATCCTTTGGCCCGGCGCTGGTGACGCTGCCGCAGACGGCGACCGCGTGAGGTAAGGAATCTCATTTTCGCGGCCAGACCGTCCCCACTCACCCATCACACCCGGAGGGGGGAACTTCGCCGGGCGGGTGTTTAGCGGAGTCCCGCCTCTTGAGGGAGGGCATTTCTTGACATTCTACGTCATTGGCGTATCTTGGTATCAATGGTTTTTGAAGAATTCGCACCGTTCACCCGTCGCGTGATGGATTTGCTGGACGATGACGACCTGGCACGGGTGCAAGGGCTGCTGTTGGTGCGACCAGACGCGGGCAAGGTGATTCCCAAGTCCGGCGGGTTGCGGAAATTGCGAGTGGCGGCCAAAGGGCACGGCAAACGCGGCGGAGCGCGCATGATTTATTACTGGGTGGTTGCCCGCGACCGGATTCTGCTGCTGGACATTTACGCGAAGAACGAGAAGCAAGATTTGAGCGCGGGCGAAGGATTACAAAACATGAACAAAGAACGTTTTGAAGAATTGAGCGAAGCACTCCGGCAGGCGAAAGCCGTGCGGCGGGGTGAAACAGCCCCGTCCCGCGTGTGGGGTGTGACACGAGGCAGCAACGGACAACTCCACCGCCGCCAGCTTGATCCGAAGGAGTATCAGCGCGGACAACAGGCGGAATGGGAAAACAAGATTGCGGCCACGCGGACGCGGTTGCGGCTGTCGCAAACCAAGTTTGCGCAACTGCTGGGCATTTCCGTCAAGACGCTGCACAACTGGGAACAAGGGCGGCGCAAGCCGACGGGCGCGGCGCGGATTTTGTTGCGCGTGGCGGCGCGGCATCCCGAAGTGGTTTTGGAAGAGGCGATGGCATGAGTGACGGGCATTGGGTTCCACTTTCGCGAACAAAGCGACCGTTGACGCGGCTTGATGGAATTTTCTGCCAACAAGGAATCTCTTTTTCTTGGGGCGACCCGTCCCGATGGAGTGGCGGGGGGGGGGAATCGCGTCCACCGTTCGCGGTTGGAGTCCCGATTTTAGCGAAAGGTCATTTTAGGAAACCTCACCCACCGACACCGGTTTCGTTGCGCGTCGGCANNAATTCACCGGCGCTGGCGCGGCGGTGGAACTCGTCAATCCCTTCCTGGGTGAGATACTGGCGTCCGGCGATGTTGATGGTTTTGAGCCAACCCTTTTTTCGCCAGCGCCAGGCAGTGCATGTCGTCACACCCACCTGTTCCAGCCATCGGGACAGGCTGACGACAGCCGCGCTGGGGATCGGATACGATTTGCCATTTGATTCAATTTTCACACGCCACATTCTGCCGCGCGCCCAGCGGCCTTTGGTGTGTCACACACACGGGATTTGAATTGGAAAACCGTATGCTTTTGAATTTCAATTCAAGCGTTGTCCCCTTGGTTGTGTTTCGCGTAACCAGCAATTCGCGGACGCATTCCCCGTCCTTGCAATCACCAGTCCCTCCGCTATTCTCGCGCCTAAAGTGCGAAGCGAGTGCCAACGGCTATGTCTCTGCAACTTGAAAATTCAGCGCGTGCCGCTTATGAGAAAATTCCAGCGGAAAGCCGCGCCACGATGGGCGGGTGTGTGGCCGCACTGCCAGATGCAGACGATCTGCAAGAATATCTGCGGGCAATTTTCGGAAGACACCATCCCCTTAATTATTCGGCCAACGAAGCAAGCCGCATCCGCACCAGTGGCAAATTGCGACAAAATGCGGCAACGGAATTGTCGCAATTTGTCGCCTTTTGTTACCTTCATCTGAAGGCTTTTCACGAGGACAAGCCTTACTCCTTAGCTCGCTAAGGTTTCTGCGTCCGCGAAGTGGTCCGGGTTTGGCCGCGGATTCACCATGACACCGGCCGCGGGATAGATATCTTCGACCTCGTCACCGATCAGGAATTGGGCCATGTCGAAATCGTGAATAGTCATGTCGAGGAAGATGCCGCCGGAGACATTCACGTAGGAGACCGGCGGAAGCGTGGGATCGCGACTGACAATGTGGGCTTCTTGGCTGCCAAAATGAGGTTAGTGTTGGCAAGGAAGCCTCCCCCAACGTTGCACGAATCGGCAGACTTTCCTCGCCAGCGGAAGAATCAATCCACGATCGGCCGACCTCACCCTCCAAACGCATGCGGCTCCTGCCGAGGCGCCCGCCTGGCCGTGCTCCAAAGCCCCCTTGTGTGTTTTTGTTGGAAAAACTCATTGCGCATATTCGCCCTATCCAGGCAAAATAAATCCTGCTATGTGCCGTGAAGCCATCCTTGCTCTCTGGGGCTTTTTTGCTGCCGCTCAAATCGCGAGCGCGACAGATGCGGCCGTGCTTTGGACAGACAAGGTGCAGCCGCTCCTCGATGTCAACTGCATCAAGTGCCACGGTCCCCTCCAACAAAAGAGCGGACTCGAATTGGACACTATCGATGCGCTGATGAAAGGCGGTGACGATGGCGCCGTCATCGTGCCGGGCAAGCCGCAAGAAAGCCGGCTTTACAAAAATCTCGCCTCCGATGCCGAGCAGCACATGCCGCCTAAGAAGCAACTTACGGAGGCTGATCGGAAAGCAGTTCGTGAATGGATCGCCTCGATGAGCGCGGCGGCAATTGAACCAGCGACCAAGCCGCGCGCGCCCCGTCATTTTGAATCAGTGACGCAGGCGATTGATACGCTTATCTCGGAGGGGTGGCAGCAGCGCAAGGTCAAGCCGGCCTCCGCGGTGGATGAGCGCACTTGGTGCCGCCGTGTTTATCTTGATCTGGCAGGGCGCATTTGCACCACAGCAGAGTTGCAGGCGTTTCTCGACGCACCCGCGGACTCGAAGCGCGCCGCTCTCGTGGACCGGCTGCTGGCGTCGGACGAATATCCGTCGCACATGCGCGAACTCTGGGATGTCTTTCTCATGGGCCGGCCCAAACGCGAGCGCACCGAAGACCAACGCAAGAAAAATGGCTGGTGGGCTTTTCTCGAAAACGGCTTCCGGTCCAACCGCCCTTGGAATGACATGGTGCGCGCCATTTTGCTGGCGCGCCCGAATCAACCGGAAGACAGTGGAGCCTCTTGGTTTTTGTACGAGCGTCGCGACGACTATCAGTCCATTGCCGAGGCTGTTGCGCCGGTGGTGTACGGAACCAAAATCAACTGCGCGCAGTGCCATGACCACCCGCTGGTTCGCGAAATCAAGCAGGCGCATTATTGGGGCTTGGTGGCGGCCTACAACCGCGGCAAAAATGTCGAGGGTGGCGCGGATATCGCAGAGTCCGCGGTCGGCGGGTTTGTTAATTTCACCAATCTAAAAAAGGAATCTCAGCCCGCGATGGTGACGCTTCTCAGTGGTGGCAACGTGAAGGAGGATCGCCCCGCGACCGATCAAAAGGAGGAGGATAGTGATGACAAGTACGTTGACCCGAAGGCAAAAGTCCGGGTTCCAAAATTCTCCCGCCGCGCCGCCTTTACTGACGCCGCCACGCGCAATAATCCGCTGCTGGCCCGCGCTTTCGTGAATCGCTTGTGGTCGGCGTTCCTCGGTCGCGGGATCGTGCAGCCGGCGGACGAAATGAACGCCCGCAATGCTCCGAGCCACCCGGAATTGCTGGACTGGCTGGCGCAGGATTTCGCCGAGCACCAGTATGACATCCGTCGCGAAGTGAAGGGCATTTTGCTCAGCCGGGTCTATGCGCTGGGAACGGTGGAGGCTCCTCCCGAAACATTCGCGGGAGCCATCGAACGTCCGCTGTCCGCTGAACAACTCGCCCGTTCCTGGCGCATTGCGGCCGGGTTGCCGCCCGAGGACGATGCCCTCCGCCGTGCCACCATAACCGCGTTGCCCGACGTGCTGCCGAAGGATTACAACGCCACCTATCAGCAGGCGCAATTTCTCGCTAATTCCTCCTTGTTGGCGGGAATTCTCAAGCCCGAGTCTGCCAGCACCATGACACGCCTGACCGCTTTGCCCGACCCGGCCGCTCGTGTTCGGGAGGCGTTCCTGGCAACGTATGCGCGCCTGCCGGATGCGGAAGAGGCGGCCCAAGCCAAGTCTTTCCTGAAGTCGCGCTCCAAACAGCCCGTCGAAGCCGACCGTGATTTGCTTTGGGCGATGATGACGAGCGCAGAATTTCTCAACATGCCGTGATGATGAATCTTGATTCCCCAGATATATTTTCCGGCCCATGCCAAGTGGAACTCTTAAATGGCGGAGACCAAAGGCCGGGCGCGTGCCGCGTGGACGAGCACCGGCTGCACCGGCGGCTGTTTATCAAAGGGCTGACTGGCGGAGCGCTGGCAAGCCTGGCGAGTTTTACGGGCTTGTTTCATAATCCGTTGTTCGCGGCGCAGACAAAAAAAGCCCGGAAACATTGCATCCTGCTGTGGCTCTGCGGGGCGCCAAGCCAGTTTGAAACCTGGGATCCCAAGCCCGGCCGCCCCAGCGGCGGTCCCTTCGGGAGCATCCCCACGAAAATTCCCGGCGTCCAGTTTTCTTCGCTCTTGCCGCGTTGCGCCGGCATTGCGGACAAATTAAACATCGTCCGCAGCATGAAAACCTCCCAGACGGAGCACCTCCAAGCCATCACGCTCTTGCAACGAGGCAACCCGGAACGCGCCGGATTCACCAGGCCAACGCTGGGCAGCGTGTGCTCGCAAGCGATGGGGCAGTTGGATTCGTCCATCCCAAATTTCGTTTTCTTGGACCCGATTCCTGGCGGCAACGAATTCGAGACTTTCAAGGCGGGAAACTGGGCCGGATGGCTCGGCGCGGAATACGCGCCGGTACGGCTGGGCGGCGATTACACCCAATTCCTTAATGCCGCGGAGGAAGGCATCCCGCAACACGACCGTGAATCCCGGGAAACGTTGCGGCACTTCCTCACCGCAAAATACGAACGTGACCGGAGAAGCACTGTGGCGCGCAGTCAAAATGCGGCTTTCGAGCGCCTCAAGGGCATGACCGCAAGCGCGGACTTATTCGATCTGAACAAATTGCCCGCCAAGGACCGCGAGCGTTACGGCCCCGGAAGTTTTGCCCAACACTCGCTCATGGCGCTGAATCTTGTCGGGCACGGCGCACCCTTTGTCATGGTCGCCAACGGCATGAACTGGGACAATCACGTCTTCCAGCACGAAATTCACCAAATGCTGGTTCCGGAACTCGACCGCGTCCTCTTCCATCTTATCACCGACCTCGAGCAGCGCGGGCTGCTGGACAACACGCTGGTCATTGCCATGGGCGAATTCGGCCGGAGTCCCTGGATGAATGCGGCCCGCGGTCGCGACCACTACCCCAACGCCTGGAGCTTGATGATGACTGGTTGTGGTTTGAAGCGCGGCGTGGTCACCGGCGCGACCGACGAGGATGGCGTGGAGGTCGTTGATAAGCCCTACAACGAGCAGAACCTGTTCGCCACCATATTCTCCGCCCTGGGCATTGATCCATACGCCGAGTATGATCTGCCCGGCATGCCCACGTTTCACCGTGTGGAAAACCAGGCGGAGCCGATCCGGGAATTGCTGGCCTGAACCCATGAAACTTACCCTTGATCTCGACGCCAAACTGCCCACCGGCGCGCTGGGTCTGGCCGTCGCGCCGGATGGCAGCGCCGCCTGCGTTGCCTGTGCAAACGGCGCGCTCTATTATGTGGATCTCGACTCTGGGGACGCGGACCCGTTTGACGAAAAGCATTCCTCCTTCGCCAGCGGCTGTGTGTTGTTGCCCGACGGCAAGGTGCTGATCTCCGGCGGCTACGATGGAGCGTTGCTCTGGCATGAGGTGGAGACCGGCCGCTGCTTGCGGCGCGTGGCGGCCCATAACTTTTGGAACTGGCAACTCGCCTTGTCACCGGATGGACGGCAACTGGCTACGACCACCGGCCAGTATATTCCCGGTGGCTGGAAATATGAGCCGGCGGCTGAAACCGAGCCCTCCGTGAAGGTCTTTGACACCGCCACCGGCAACTTGGTCGCCTCATTCACTCACACTCCGCCAGTCATGAGCTGCGGTTTCAACGCGGACGGCCAATACCTCGCCGCTGCGAATATGATGGGCGAAGTTCGCGTGTGGGATTTGCAATCCAAATTTGGCAGTCCGCCGGTTGCGCAATGGACCTCGCCGGACTTTACTTCTTGGGGTACGATCAAATCGCATCATTATTGCGGCGGCATCTACGGCCTCGCCTTTGCGCCCGACGGGAAATCTCTTCTGGGTTGCGGCATGGGGCCGATGACCGATCCCATGGCCGGCAACGGCAAGATGACGTGGCAGCGCTGGAACTGGCAGAAAGGCGAGAAACTAGACCAGATCAAAGACGGGCAGCACGGCGCCGGCCTTATGGAAACAGTAGCCTGGCACCCGGACGGCACGCACTTCATCATGGCGGGGCGGCAGGCCCAAGGCACGTGGAACTTGGCCGTCTTTAATTCTGCCGACGGCAACCTGGTGCAATCCTTGGACACCAAAAAGCGCATCACCCAAGCCCGCTTCTCCGCCGATGGCACGAGGCTCATTCTTTCCGGCGCCATCGGCCAGCCGCAGCGGAAGGATGGCAAATGGCCAAGTTGGGGGCGCCTGCAAGTCTATCGCGTGGGGGTTTGACTCAGGAACGATGGATGCGACGGAATTCGCCATCCGAAACTGACGCCGTTTTTCGGCCGAGTCCTCGAAATTCCTCGAAAATTCTGGAATACCCCGGAAATACGCGAAATTATCCATCTATGCCGCTATGCCCCTATGCCGGCATATTCCTGCAAATCCCTTCAAACCTTCGTGGTAAACTAACACATTACACCTGCCGCTGCAAGGGTTACTTTGAAAAATAAGTATAAATAATCATTTTTTAACAATAAATAATGATTTATCTTGCTCTTTCTCGGACGTTCTGGCAACGATGAGGCATTAGAACGAATCGCGAGCTTGATGGTGCTGGGGCTGGTGGCGGACGATTTGGCCCACACGCCCAAGATTTCGGCGGAGAAGGCGGCTTTGGCCAGTTGGTTGCGCCAACGCACAAGCGTCTCCTTGCGTTGGCTCAGCGCGCGCCTGCAAATGGGGCATGACACCAACGCCGGCGGCGGAACCCGGAAAATGAAATCAGCGGCCCTGCGGCGATGCCGGCAAGCCAGAGCAAAACTACAGCTTTTAGACGCGCTGAAGGAGGCCAAATGAATGAATGCCAATTTCCTAGGCTGACGCCAGAATGGCATAGTTTGGAGGGTGCGTTGCAAAAAAGTTCAA
>PLIU01000064.1:0-329 GCA_003140095.1 Verrucomicrobiales bacterium
GGCCATCCCCGGGGCTTTGATATTGGCTTGAGACGGAACTCTCCATCAAGAATGTGTAAATCGCACTGCTCCGGAATGATGAACACATGGTTGGGCTGAATATCTAACCTTTCCGTGATCAGTTTCACCGGCATCTCGGTAAAGCGCGGGAGAATCTCGTGGAGTTGGGTCGCAACGGTTCTCAAGTGATTAACGATGACGATGGCAACGCCCATATCGGCCGGCAGATTCCGTAGTAGCCGCGTATATGCGTCGAGGCCGCCAGCCGAACCGCCTACGCAAACGACAGGAAAGTGGTTTGCGGTTTTCTTAGCTTTCATTGGCAATCA
>PLIU01000064.1:336-3808 GCA_003140095.1 Verrucomicrobiales bacterium
GCGGCGCACAGTCTTTGCCTTTTAAGCCACCAAACGCTGATTTGCTTTTGATCCATATTGCCCCGATAAACGACTTGGTCGTGGCCATCCGCATCACCCCAAAATTCATAAGAGAGGTCAAAAGCATCCGAGAAAAAATAGGGAACATGGATAAACGGCTGGAGCTTTCCCATCATGTTGCGCATCGCCGACCGCCCTTGCTCCACGGCGTTATCCCAGTGCTCCACTCTCATGCGACGATGGAAAATTTGATCGGGATAATTGGTTACATCACCGGCAGCCCAGACGCCCGGTATAATGGTCTCAAGGAATTTATTGACTTTGATGCCGCCATCCACGCCCAACGGTGTCCGGTGAAACAGTTCCATGGATGGCGTCGCCCCAATTCCTGCCACCACAAAATCTGTGGGCACTTGCTTTCCAGAGGCCAACACGACCTGGCACTCATGATTCTTCTGCGTCAAGGCAACCACCTTTTCACTTTTCATAATGGTGATGCCATGCTCGGCAAACTGACGCTCAAAAAATGTTGAAACAGGAGGCGGGAACAGCCGTTGCCAAACCCGATCGTCGGGAAAGACCATGGTCGTTTGCACCCCGTGGCTGGCCAGAACGGAGGAAACCTCCATTCCAATAAAACCAGCGCCGATCACCACGGCACGCTTGCCTCTTTTGATCCGCGCATGGATGGCCTGCGAATCCTTCATCCCTCGCAGATAAAAGACTTCGGGCCGGTTGGCTCCCGGCGCCTTCAACCTTCGAACCGTGGAACCCGTTGCGATCAGTAACTGATCAAAGCCGATGATTTTGCCTGAATCACTATGAAGGCGGCGGCGGCTGAAGTCCACTTTCTCCACCCGGAAGTTTCGGTGGACAGTGATGCCATGCTCGCGGTAAAAGTCGGCATTGGAGATCTGAATGTCACTGGCTTCTTCTTTACCGGACAGAAAGCCCTTCGACAAGGGAGGGCGCTCGTAGGGCAGGACATTTTCTGCGGTGACGATGGCCAGTCCCCTCTTTTTACCGCTCTGGTCGACGAACTCCTTGGCCGCATAACCCGCAACGACGCCCCCGCCCAGGATGACGATGGGAAAGGTCTCCATTGTTTTGGATTGGAAACGGGGTTGCAGGAAACGCTTAACTTAAGAACCCTGTTTCTTCATGGCAGTAATAACCTTCAAATGTTCATTCACAACCGGAATGGTTTTTTCCACGAAGCCTTTGACATCCGTGTCTTTCGTGGCGGAAGATTCAGCTTTAAAGGCCTTGGCATCCGATTTGTGGTCTTTGATCATGCCGGTGATATAGGCATTGTCGAAATCCGAACCTGACAGGGCCGACATTTTATCCACCATCCCTTGATGTTCCGCATCCAGGTTGTCGGGCAAGGTCACGCCTTTTTGCGCGGCCAACGCTTTCAGGTCGTCATTGATGCCGTCATGATCCTTCACCATCCTCTGGCCGAACTGCTTTACATCGTCGCGCTGTCCGGTGCGGGAAGCCAGCTCGCCCAATTTCACCTCGGTCATGCCGCCTTGGGCGGCCGCTTGGATAAAGTTGCAGTCTTTCGTGCAGACCGTTGGCGCCGCGTTTGCGCGCGGGACCGCGATCATGAATCCCACCGCCACCAGAGCCATGCTCATTGTGGCTGAGGCTGAGTTGGAAATGAGTTTCAGAATTCGCGGCTTGCCTTGTTCAATCGTCTGCTGTGATTGTGTATTCGTATTCATTAGTAATTTTCCGTAATAATTGTTATTTCCTTCTGACGTTACGCCATCAAGGTGCCCCGCCGATGGAATGCGTGCTATGGGGTGTTCCCCCCACTAACCTTTTAGCGTTTCCGCAACGCCCAGGGTTTCACGGTCTTGAAGAGGGGACTCGCGTCAATCAGGGCGCGAAAAATTTGGAGAGAACCTCATCGCACTGGCGGGCGAGGGAGAAATCCTTTTCGGTGATACCTCCCTCATCATGCGTGGTGAGCTTCAATGTCACCTTGTTAAAGCGAATATCGATATCCGGATGATGATCGCTTTTTTGAGCCTTCTTGGCGATCCGGTTCACAAAGTCAATGGCGTTTAAAAATCCTTCGAACTGAAATGTGCGAACAATCGTTTGCGCGCGTTTCGACCAGTTCGGGACGGCTTTTAAGTGAACGCCGACTTGTTTGGTGGTTAAGGATGGCATAATTTCATTGAGATTTTTTCCGGCCAGATCCGCTCTTTTTGCCACCGCCGCTGAGTTTGTTCACAGTGGCCCACGCACGGGCTTCCGCAGTTTTTGTGGTGAGGCCCCTTTTCTCGTAGCCGGCTTCGATATGTTCCGCCTGACGTTTCTGTTTGTCTGTATAACTGGATTTATCGCCTTGAGGCATAGTTGCTCCTTATGTGGTTTCGATCATTTTTTTCCGCAGGCTTTATGCCGTGAGGCACATTATTGCTTTCATTCTGTGGTGATGCTTCCGTTGGTCATAAATGAATAAGCGTTCTCGCAGATTCCCAGTTCTGGCCTCGTTCAGCCTTCCACGGTAAAGCCGACTTTGATAGTCACCTGCCAATGATCCACCTGTCCCTTGTTAATGGCGCCGCGCGTTTCCACCACCTGGAACCAGGACAGGTTCTTGATGGTTTTGTGCGCCCGTTTAATGGCCTTAGCAACGGCGTCCTCAACGGAAGTGGTCGAGGTGCCGGTCAGTTCAATGAGTTTATAGACGTGGTCTTTCATGTTCGTTTTATCGTTGTTGCCAAAGGATTTGAGCGGATTCCAACGGAACTGCCGTTCCGGAGCGCTGCGGTATCATTCGCGCCGCATAGTCCGTTGGCGGTTGGGCCGCGGACACGGCAGCGCTGTAAACGTAGCCGCCCGACGCGCTGGCCAATTGGCGAACAGGCTTCATCTCCTCGCGCTTGGGACCGTCGCCGTTGACGCTCTCGGCATAAAGCTCGATCCGCACCATCTTGGGATCGAGGTCGTTGAGATAAACCTCAACGTCAAAGACGTGCTGCTGGCCTTTGGTCTCCACCTTCATTTCTCCGAAGCGTAGCGTGGGCCATTTCTGTTCCAGAGTATGCTGCCAGTCGACCATTTGCCTGGCGATGGCGCCTTTATTGGCCACGCGCAAATGATAGGCGGCAGCAGACGGGAGATAGTGTTGGTCGGTGTATTCGCGCACTGAACGATCGGCGGAGAAGCGCGGGGTCAACGCCATGCTTTCCCGCATCCGTGAAATCCAAGCAGTCGGGATGCCCTGCCCATCGCGGGTATAGAACTCGGGGATCACCTCCTTTTCGAGCAAGTCGTAGAGCTTCTCGGCTTCAGCGGCGTCCCAGGCCGGGTCGCTGCCGTGCTCCTGTCCATCCCCCAACGCCCAACCCAGATTCGGGACATAAGCTTCTGCCCACCAGCCATCCAATTCTGAGAGATTGATGCCCCCGTTGACCAGCACCTTCATACCACTGGTTCCACACGCCTCCCA